>NZ_BAMO01000026.1 GCF_000615945.1 Caldalkalibacillus mannanilyticus JCM 10596 | reverse complement strand
AAAAATAAAATCTGGCTACTTATGGGGGAGTATTTTGTTATGTCTAAAAGATCTTACTCTGCAGAAGAGAAATACGAGACATTAAAAACATTAGAGAACCACTATTCATTAAATGAAATGGAGTCAATATACAAGGTGCACCATTCAACAATTTTGGAATGGAAACACAAGTGTAGCCTATCCAATTATAGGGGAGTTTGATTTCGCCTTGCAACCCTCTATTAATGGATAAGTACATTGAGAACTGGCTAATCTTATTGTGGGCTGAGAGATCAAGTTGCTCAATTAGATTATCAGATATAGTTATATACTAACCGAACTTTTAAACAATGCAATTGAGAATTTACTTGTTCGATACATAAATCTTAGATGCATTACAAATAAATTCAAGGATGGAATTCGTTTCTATATTGTACTTGTTTATCGAAGAGATAACAAAACCACAGAAGATTTTAAATAAAAAGTATCCACAAATTACTCCAATAAAGTTGCTAAAAATATCATTAATATCAATGAATCTATTATGTGCACCTAGTAATAGGTATACAATAAGTTGAAGAGACTCAATCGATAAAGTTAATACAATTCCATATATTCCAATTTTTTTAAAATTAACACTCTTTAAAAATGGAAGTAAAAAACCAAATGGAATGGTTAATAGTACATTTAATATTATTGCTCTGTTAATATCTGTAAACGGATTATTAGGTACCAAATTAACTGAATTGGAGAGACTGTGATAAAGAGGATCAAGATCTGTTATTATTGGAAACTGTGTATAGTTAATTACTAACATCATATACAAATAGAATAATCCAAAAAATGCTATATAAGAAAAAGACTTGGATTTCTTTTTCTTTAAATAGAATGCTAGAATAATAAATATCAACAAAGCTATTAATCTAAAGGTGTAATTAAAATCTATTAACATATTGACCTCCAAGAAAAAAGGGATTCAGAAGAATCCCCTGTTATTAATTAATTGAGCCGCTTCCTTTAACAGTAGTATTATTATTGGGTTTTGAGAAGTATAAATAATAAGTACCACTTATTCCTATCTATTTCTCAGTAATATCCATTGTAACCTGAAATATGGAATTTGTCGATTTGAAAGAATATTGAAATTTTTTTGTTGTTTTAGATGTAATTACCTTTTATTGAAAAAAGAAAAGTAGTTACGGTAGTCTGCATATTAGAGTTGCAAGGTGTAGGTGCATCGTTTAGGATCATTCGTGTCAATGATAATATTGTTGACGAATCAGTGATAAATTTCTTCAAATTTAGATTTTTATGTACTTAATGTCTGATATGTCCATATTTGTGAAAAACAAAAAAATATAAAGTATACTAAGCTTAGCACAAAATCATCCAGTTTTCTGACATAGCCGTCCACATCGTTGGACGGCTTTTTGCATGGTCAGAAAACATTACAAGATGAAGTGCGACACAGAAAAGATGAGCATCTATGAAGAATGTAATAAAAAATTTATAAAAAAGAAAGGCGGTAGGGATTTTATGTTGCAAAATGAAATATGTTTTGATCCAAGAATAGGTGATATGGAACAATTAGGGACAAACCCGAGAACCTTAACCACAACTCTTGCTGAAAGAGGGCTTAACGTTAAGGATTTTGGGGCGAAAGGGGATGGGGTTACTGATGATAGTGAGGCTTTTGAGCAAGCTTTAGCAATTGGAGTTCCATTATTTGTGCCATTTGGGGAATATATTATTACCAAAACTCTTTTTCCAAAAAACTCAATAATCGGAGTAGGTCTACCTAGAATATTTAGAATTAATAATGATGGGACATTTAATGGTAGGCTTTTCTGGCTAAAAAGCTACCAAGGAAACAATATTCAAATATCTGGTTTACACCTTAAAAGTGATTGGAACGGTACTAATACAGAAAGGGAACATGGCCACGCAATCACTTTAGGCGGGTGCCAAAATGTAACCATTGAGAATTGTGTTATTGATGGTTTTTATGGTGATGGAATCTGTATCGCAAGGGGTGGTGATACTCACCAAGGAACACCTTATTATTCGGAGAATATTAAGGTAATAAATAATAAGATCAGAAATTGTTATAGAGGTTGTGTGACCTTAATTTCTGTCGATAAAGTGTATATTGAAAAAAACAGCTTGAGTAAAAATATAGCTTACCAAGCTATCATTGCTTGTGAAAGCAATACTAGTTTAGTTGAAAGAATCTCGAACGTATTCATTGAAAATAACCAAGCAACAGGTCCAGATAATTTTTGCAGAATGTATCAAGCAAATGGAGCAGCGAGCACACGTTATAAAAATATACACTTGTTAAAAAATAATGTTAAAGCTAGACGTTTATTCGCAGCGACAGGAAGCACTATAGGGATAGGGAATATATCCGATATTTATATTCAAGACAATCATTTTGAAGTACATGAAAAAGCAGAACTCCCTACACATTTTTGTGATATTTATAATCATTGTAAAGAGAACGTTTATATTATTAATAATGTATCGAATGGTGGAGGGTTAATTGTTAGAGATATCAATCATGTACAAATTGCAAATAATAGTATAGTAAATGCTAATATTACAAATTTCAGATGCAATTATATGAATTTTGAAGGAAATGAAATCAAAAATGGTGGGAGCTATACTTCTGATGGAGCCTTTCAAAACTTTGGAGCAGCAAATATCCAGGGTCCATTTATAATAAACAACAAATTTGTTAACTGTACCAGAGGGATAGGACTAAAAAATCATAAGATTAACTATGCTGTTTTTAGGGATAATCATTTCGACTGTTCAGAAATTGCAATTGACTTAGGGTTAACTTCAGCAGTTACAGACTCGAACATCCATCTATATAATAATAATTTTGTTAATACACCCACGAAAATTCGAAATAATCAAAGATTAAAATATATTACGGAAAACTTGAGTCAGACAGTCGCAAGAAAGCCGTTTACTTTTTCAAATACTACACCATCTTCGGGTAGTTGGCATCGAGGAGAGATTGTCTTTAATGTTAATCCAAGTGCTCTTGGTCATATAGGATGGGTATGTATCGAATCAGGAAGCCCGGGAAAGTGGAGAGGCTTTGGATTAATTGCAGAATAAATTAGTCGATTTGTTATTAATGCTAAGCTTAGCACATTAGCACAAAAAACATCTTGTTCTTCAAACATAGCCGTCCACATCGTTTTGGGGTATCATGAGTAGAAATAGAGAAGGATTAAAAGAGTAATGCCGAACATCAGTGAATAATATAAATCAAAAAATTAAAAGGAGAGGTGTATTAATATGAAACTATATTCTGAAACAGACACGAATGTACTGCAAAGGATGTACAATCTTGACGGGTACGAGGAAGAGCTAAGCGGAAGTGGTGAAACCACAAAAGGAACTATTACTTCTGGGAGTAATCAGATCTTGGTGGAGGATATAAAAGACTTTAAAGTGGGACAAGGTATCTATGTTGCAGGGGCAGGAGCAAATACAAGAGAAATTCTTACTCTCGTTATTGAAGAACAGGCGAAGGATTCTGGAACCTTTACGTATAAGCTTCCAAATGAAAGTACGAGAACGGTTTCTGTTTCAGCGGTAAAAGAAAAGAATCAGATACAGATCACAGAAGGAGCAACTATAAGCGGTAATATACATTTGATTCTAAATGCTGTAGAGCATATTATCCCAGTAACAGCAGAGGAATCTGCCGTTCAAATTGCAGATAAAATTAGGGCTTGGTATTTTGAAGGATGGGAAACCGGAGGAATTGCAGGAACGGATATAGTAACTTTGACAGCTACTGTTGCCGGAAAACGTTGGGGAACAGTATTGCATGGTGTAGGGACAGGTGTATCCGCAACCATTACAAGAATTCAAGAGGGAACTCTTAAACAGCCACATGATATTGCACAAGAAATCAGAGAAGAAAAATATACTAATTGGACTACGGCGAAAGAATATAGTTATAGCAACGTAGTTTTTTTTATTGCGAATACTAATGGGGTAAAGAAGTCGCTAGATTCCATGTATATTGACACTGGAACAACAGAGATAAAAAGTAGGTTCGAAGTTGTTCAGCATGGTAGGTATTTAGTAAGCAAAATAGCAGCTATAGATGGGAATAAAATTACTATTGAACATAAATCTTCTTATACAGAAATGGGTGTTTTTGTTAGTCATGATGACACGGCAGCATTAACAAAAAAACTAGAAAATGTAGGGAGTGAAGTCGTAAGGCTACAGAAAGGAGTATATAGAATCAGTGATACTTTACGTCCATTAGGTGGAAGTTCAATTATTGGATCGGGAAAACAATCTACTTTGATTCAGATGCAAAGAGTAGGAAGGCATGGAATAGAGATTTCCGATGGGATGAATGATGTGTACATCGGTCATCTTCAAATAAAAAACATATGCTCCCCTGATAATCCAAATGATTCTGAGAGGCATGCAATTAAAATCAATCATTCAGAAGATGTTGTTGTGGAGCATTGTTTAATTGACAATGCTGATGATGCAGGGATTAGAGTTGGCTACTCAAGTATGGGGAATTCTAGGAATACGAAGCTTCTTTATAATACGATCCTTAATACGGCTGAAGGATCAGGGATCGAGATTATTAGGGGAGAGAGATGTTTAGTCCTAGGAAATAAAGTCATGAATTCTTCTCAACATGGTATTCGTTTATGCGGGTCAATAGCTCCTATCGTTATGAGTAATTACTTCGAACATAATAAAGATCATGTATCTATTCAGGGATTCACTAATGGACATGAATGTATTCAAAGGGTAACGGATTTTATTGTTGAGGCGAATTATATCGGTATAGCGCTTTTGAATGGTATTAGTGTATTTAACCAAGGAAATACAGGGACTGTAAAAAATAATCGTATCATAGGTGGAACACAAAAAGAGGTTATAAAAATTTCACATAATAGCCTTCCAAATGGTAGGAATAGTACCCCCTTTGAAATTAAATTTGAGGGAAATATGATTACTGGGGGGCAGAGACCTATCACGATTCGAGGAGATCAGCATACCATTATTTTTAAAGGGAATACAATCAAAGATTATTGGGCTGAGGGAACGGAAAGTGCTTATGCGATTTATCTGGATACCCATGGAGAGGGAGATTTGAGAAATATTATTCTAGAGAATAATGAAATCATTTCAAGGGCAAAAGATAAATTTGGTATTAGGATATTTAGAGCATCGGAGAATTCTAAGATCATTGCTCATCATAATATTTTCATGATTAGAACTTTAAGCCCATCAACGATAGCTTCAAGAGCATTAAGAAATCATTCAACGGGTGGGTACAATGTGAATGCCTTGATTCATACTAAAAAAGGAACAGGAATGATAACTCATCCAGATCAGACAAATTCAACAATTACAGTAGATACAGATACAAACGAATATATTGTTTTACCAGTATAATAAATGAAAATTCAATTAGTATATTGTCAAAAATAGAAAACCGGTTCCTATGTTTATTTCCATAAAAAATAGGAATAAGAAATCCAAGGACACCAAATAAGGTGTCCTTATTTATTAAAAAAGGAGAAAAAGATGAAAAATAATATCGACGTTTTGGAACAAAGTGAAAGTGATAGAATTAATGAAAAGCTAAATCAGCTGTTAGACAGTCATGGCTGGAGCTGCTCGCTACTTGACATGGTAAGTGATTGTCAAGCAGCTGCTGAATCAAATTACGAAAAACTATTAGATGCAGTCCGAGAAGGGAAAAAAATATTAGTTGATGGAAAATACTATATTTCCATACCGACAACAATAAAAGCAACAGAAAAAGAAATTTCCTACTGCAATATATTAGGACAATCTGATAATGCAGAGTTTGTCTTTACATCAGACGGTACAATGTTTACTGTACAAAAGGCTAAAGAAATACTAGTGGATGGTATTGCTTTAACAGCTACAGCAGAAAATATAACCATGTTCTGGCTTAACAGCACTGGACATATAGATAACTTTACATTTAGCAATACAACTTGCACTAGAAAGATCAGGTGTTTGGAAACGAGTGGGACATCTTCAGATCCTTCAGGAATTGGTATTAAAAATATTCGTATAAATAAAAATCAGTTGCTCAATCAAGATTTAGATTTTCTAAAATTTATAAACATGCCGTTCGAGGTATGCGAAATTAGCGAAAATAAAATACGGAATTTTACCTCGGCGAAATGCTTTGATCTACACATCAGCAATACGAACACATACTACAAAGAAATTAGAGCGCGAAGGACTAAAACCATATGCAGAGATAATGAGTTGATTAATGACGACTCTTGCTATTTAACAAATTCATCATTTAACTACTACACACTGATTCTACTAGAAGGAAAGCAGTGCCATTACACAGGAAATCATGTAGAAGGCTTAAAATCAAATCACAACGTCAATTTATACGATGCTTATCTAACCGCAGATGAGGTCATATATGAAGGTAATACAAATAAGAATAATATGTGTTTCTCTTCATTAAAGGGATTAAATTGCGAATTGGTAAAAGCGAAAGACGGACATGTGCGATATATAAAAAATAATAGGTTCATCGTAGAAAAATCTTGGCTCGACCGTTTAAACAAAGAGCAAACCACGTCTATTACGTCTATTTGTACGAAGCTGAAAAGCTGTCTGATTGGTATTTCGAGAATAATTTCTATGACGTGTATGATTTGCGTCATAGCGCCTCCTCGCAACGTACAAGAAATTTTATTTTCAAAAATAATACACTAACTGGTGCCTTGATGTCAGGGATACTATGTCACACTCGCTTTCTAGACGGCGTGGACTACAGGGATGCTTTTATTGACATTAGTCATAATTCCTTTACCAGAAAAGGAAATGACTCAGATGTATACAGTGTAAATCTGCTAAGAGAAAGGATCCCTTCTAATCCCGAAGAGAATCTGGAGTTTGGGTTTCGTTCGAGTGTTAATGTAAGTAACAACCATCTTGTAGTAACATCGGGAAACATCAATCAAAGCTATAGAGCAAAGGAAGTGGCTGTAACAAATAATACTGTTCTAGGGAAGTCTAATATGGTTATTGATATTGATACTTTTGCACTGGACTCCAGTTCAGTAACCATTAGTAACTGCATCTACAGATCAGATGGTACTATTACCGATAAGAGGTCGCCAATTGGAATCGGATCTAAAAATATTAACTATAAAATCATTGGGAAAGCGATTGAATCAGGAACGGTAAAACGTACGTTTCACAATGTGTTTGGAGCCTATTACCCAGAGGTTCGAAGCAAGAAAATCATAGTCGAGTATAAAGTCAAGAATACGTTAGGGATCTACCATTTCCATATGAATTTCGAGTATGGTTATGATCCAGTAGAGAATAGAATGTTCGTTAGATTTACGAACGATTCAAATGAGGCAAAAGAATTCCGTTATTCCCCGCCGAGTAATCCATCTAATGAACCAACCACGGATGTCATGCCGATTAAGTTAATCCCATTATCAGGGAGTGTTCCGCCATTTAGCATCGTTATGCGAAACACTCAGAACCTTGGGATATATACAGAATATAGGGGAACAGGATTGCCCCAGGAAGAAGTACAAGAGATTGAATGTTGGATACGAACGATTCCTATTTAGTAAGGAAGAAAAAATTAAACCAAATCACCAACCCTAACAATATTCAAACCTTCATACGGTTTAATCACACCACTTAACACAGCAATGATTCTTATATTTTCTGATGGAATAGTGAGTGGAGGAAAAAGATCTCCTGGGGTACTCAGGATCGAGATATCAGGAGTGATACATCGCGCTTGTCTGATTATCACTTTTTCCTCCGATCTCACTAAAATTAATTTATCTCGGATCGATTCAGCTGAGGAACAAAAAAGAAGATAGTCACCGAACTCTAGCCCCCACTCCGCCAGTCCATTATCGTTTAATTCAAATGCTATAGTGGCAAAATGATTGGCATCAACCTCTAGGTGGAGTTGGTTCATTAAATCATCATCAGACATGTTTACTTCAAAGAAGTTCTCCGTATACCCTTTGCCTACAATTGGAATTAGTTTTTTCATCAGTAATTCTCCTTGTATTTAATTACAGATAGTAATCCTTTTTGTGTGCTATATAGAGCGGAACCTTGACGTCCTCTGATAACATAATCGCATCCCATTTCTCTAATGAATTGATTTTCTGCTTCGATAGCGGTTGTAAATTGGTAGTTGAGCTGAGAGGCAAACATTCTTTTTTCTATTTGTTTTAATCGTAGTTCTGCAAATTTTTTGGTTACATTAAAAGTTTCTGCAACATATTGTAATGCGGCTGTCCTTTGATCCGGCAATGAACAATCGATCAACATAAACGAGGGGACACAAAATTCATACATAAAATGATCTGCTTTCGTTTCTTGGAAATACAAAATACTTTCAGGCATATAAGTCTGTACACCAGCTTGTCTGATCAAATGACATAGCTCATGACCAAAATCTTGCCATTGCTCTGGTGGGGAGAGGCGTTGGTCAATGAGCATGCTTTTCATCTCTCCTCGGTAAATAGCCTTACTTCCCATATCCATAAAATAGATCCAGATATTTAATTTCTCTGCAATATCATACATATCGATCTGACAAGGGGAGTGAATACCGAGCTCTTGGTATAAATTCTGTATATAATCTTCTAAAAGTGTTGTGTTGTAATGGAACATGATGAATGGTAGCCTCCTTTAATGAGAATATATGTTCTCTTTTGTGGTGAAAAGAAAAGCCCATGATGGGCAGATTTTCACTGAAGAATAACTATTCACCTTGCTTATCCCCAGGCATACGATTTTTTTCTTGGTTTTTAATAAACTCCCAAAACCGTCTTAACTCTTCTTGCTTTTCCTGTGGTGCAGATAGATAGTCTTTGAAAAAGATGTTGATTTCAGGATCATTTAAATATTCTGGAAAGATAGAGGAAGCGTTAGGATCATCTGATTCCCCAGAGATATAAGAGAAAGAAACGTTATATTTATCCGCTAATTTCTTTAATGTCTCAATGGATGGTTCGTTTCGACCCTGTTCGTAATACCCGTACGCACTTTCAGAAATACCTAAAAATGTGGCAATTTCTTTTTGTGTTAGATGATTACTTTTTCTAAGTTGTCGTAATCTTTCTTTTAGCTTTTCCATGAGAGCACCTCATTCAATATTGCTACTATTAGTATACAACAATTTGTTGGGTATTGAAACAAGAATACTGAAAAACAACAAAAAGTTAGAGAAAAACACTATACAAACAATTAAATGTTGGGTATAATGGTTTTAACAACGAAAAGTTGGGTTTGGAAACCTGCATCACCCTTAGAGAAAAGGAGAGAAGGATATGATGGTTACAGAGGTAAAAGTAAATCCAAATACGTCAAAAGTTGAGATTGATGCATTAGAAAATCATCGTATGTATCTAGTGAAAGATGGCAAAGTGATATTGATTGACCTACCAAATTACGGAACAACAGAGATTATATCTTTTGCCGGAAAAGTGGATCGAGTGGAAACAAAAATAAGTACAAAAATATAAGTTGTCTGAGCGAAAACCGCAGGACACCAATTGACAGCATGCCATGGCTGTTCGTTGGTGTTCTTTTATTTTGGAGGGATAAGAAATGAAGAAAAAAGTAATCAATGATCATTGTCAAGGCTGTGTGTGGTTGGTTCATCGTCAAGTCTGTCCGTTTTTAAGGTGTGTCAAGGAAAACGGCTTTACTAAAGAGAAGAGGTGAGAGCATGGAGAGAGAAGAATTTGAATTGGCTTTGAGAGATTATCCGTGGATGATTAGAGAAATCAGCCGTTTGAAGGAAAACTTAGGAGATGCCGGGGAAAGAATGGTACAAAAGTATGGGCTAGAGAGTGCACTGCCTAAAGGAAAAGGAATGTATACCGACTCTGTAGGTCAGGAAGTGGCGAGAAGAGAACGTAAGTGGAAGAGATTGGACAAGCTCGAAAAAAAAGTTCTTTTTATTCAGGAACGTGTAGAATTGATTACAGATGAAAGAGAAAAGACCATTTTAGAATGTATTCTTGATGGTTTAAGTTTTACAGCTATCGCGAAGCATATGGGGCTTTCGACTCGGCATATTCAGCGCTTGAAGAACGACATGGTCGATAAGATGCTCGAACGTCAGACATGTCCATAATGTCCGAAAGGTCTGAATAAATGCAAAAGAAATAAATAAAAGATATACTTAGGTTAGCAAATAAAAATCAATCGATTCACTGACGTAACCGGCCACTTTGTTGGGCGGTTTTTTCGTGAGAAAAAATGCGGAAAGGCTATGATCTTGCCCTGTCGTATGGCTCTAAACTAGGCAAAACTGAAACTGCTTTCGAAGGCACAGGATGAAGGCTTGAATGGGGGTGAAAGCATGAGAGATGCATTGTTTTGACTTGTGGAAGGAGGCGGTAACGAAAGTGACGGAGAAGGATTTTTTATTTGCAACTTTTAAAATAAAAAACATGTGAAGATGAAGGAGAGATGAAGAAATGACTTTACAAACGACAGGATATACGGCAAATAGTTCTAAACGTTATTTATTAGATGCAGGTGCTATTTATATGAATCTTCAATACAATGAAGCAACAGATGATTTTGCTGGAGAGCTGTTAGGGGCAACAAGTGGGGGAATGAGCTAGAAATTGCTCAGTTGACTCGTGCTATTGAGGTGGATGGCTTAAAAGGAAGAGGCAAGGGAAACACTGTCATTGATGCAGAGGAGCCTACATTAACCGTGAACCTTAAAGAGCTTACAGCAAGAAATATTGCTTTGGCTATTGCAGGAGCTCAAGTGGATACAGATTCAAGTACAGCGTATGACATTATTACATCAAAGGGAAAAATTGAGCTAGATGATTATCTAGATAATATTGCCTTTGTAGGACGTTTAAGTGGATCAGGTAAGCCAGTCGTGATTGTGATTGAAAATGCGATCAGTATGGAAGGACTTAAGCTGAAGACGGAAGATGCCGCAGAGGCAGTTGTACCAATTAAATTCATGGGTCATTATGATCAGAACAATGTAGAATTAGGTCAAGCGCCATTCAAAATTTACTGGCCTAAGGAGGACAGTGAATAATGCGTAAACTAACATTTCCAGATGTATTTAAGGTTTCGCGTATTTTGAAGAAAATGAAGATTCGACCTGAAATTTTAGAAGATTCTTCGCAAGAATCAGTAGGCTTAGATATTATTATGAAATTTTTAGAGAATTTAGGAGATGCAGAGGAAGAGGTTACTGCTTTCTTAGCGGATTTAAAAGAAATGAGTATGGAAGAATTTAAGCAGCTTGACTTAGAACAAACAGCTGAAGTGATCAAAGAGTTCAGTGAAATTCCAGGGCTACAAAGTTTTTTGAAAGTTGTCTCCAAATCGATGAAATAGAGGTATTGGATCTCCTGCTTCACAGGTATTCTGATATCTCTTTTATTATGTCTTTACCTCTAGATATAGGTATTGATTTGGTCGTTCGAGCGTTCGAAAAGAGAAGCGAAGAAAAAGCTTGGGAAAGATGGCTTGTTGAAATACAAGGGATGGATCAGAGCAATTTTATATCGTTCCCTGCTTACTATGAAAAATTGAAACCGAAGAAGAAGGGAGATCGAGATCGACGTTCTGAAGAAGAAATCTTACAGGATGCCGAGTCGATATTAAAGATGATGAAAAAGCGCTCTTCATGAGTGCTTTTTATTTTTTAAAAGAGAGGTGGTGAGAGAATTGAAACTTTTTTCACTGGTTGGATCGATTTTTATCGATAATAAGGAGGCGAAAAAAAACTTAGATGACGTTAACCAGAAAGCAGAAGGTACAAAATCGAAGCTAGACGCTGTAATCTCCAAAGCAGCAAAGTTTGGAGTTAGTTTAGCCAATTTTGGCAATCATGCGATGGGTTTAGTCAATTTAATTCAACTCTTCGGCTCTTTGTCTATTAATAACAAAGCGGTCACCAAAAGCTTAGATGAGATCAATCAGAAGACCGATGGAACGAAATCGAAGCTAGGGGAATTGATCTCAAGCGCATCCAATTTTGGTTCTGGTTTAGCAGGAGTTGGGGGTAAGGCATTAGGATTCATGACGGCAGCAGCAGGGATGGCTGTTCAACTAGGAACTGCTGTGGTTAGCGCTGGGCAAACGATGTTTGAGCTCGCTCAAAAGAGCTCTCAAGCAGCGAGTGATATAGATAAGATGAGCCAAAGTACTAGCATATCTAGGGAACGGCTACAGGAGCTAAAATTTGTGACCAGTCAGGTGCAAGTAGATTTTGATGCTGTGCAAGGATCGACAGATAATCTGAAAATGGTCATGAATGCAGCGAGTGATGAAACCTCAAAAGCTAGCTCTATTTTTAAAGAGATGCAAATATCCTTAGATGATGGCAACGGAAGCATGAAAACAGCAGGGCAGGTGTGGGATGAAGCGGTTCAACACCTAGCTGGAATGGAAAATGAAGTGGAGCGAAATGCTCTTGCCTTCGAATTGTTTGGGGATAGTGCCAATGAGCTTTTTCCTTTGTTTGATCAGGGAACAGAAGGCTTGGATCAATTAAGTCAAAAAGCACATGAGCTAGGGCTCGTGATGTCTGAAGATGCCATTGCGGCGAATCTTCAATTTGCTGAAGCCTTTGATCAGGTACAAATGGCAGTAGAAGCCGTCATGTTGAAGCTTGGAACCGCCTTTCTACCTATCTTACAGAGCCTATTAGATTGGGTTTTAGAGAATATGCCCCAAATTCAGGAGCTTATTGGTAAAGCTTTTGATTATATCGCTATCGTGGTTAATCAAGTTGCTAGTATTTTGCAGGAGTATGTATTGCCTATCTTCTCTCAGCTCTTAGCTTGGGTTGTGGAGAATATGCCTCAGATAGAACAGGTAGTTACACAAGTATTTGACTTTATTTCGCAGATTGTGCAGCAGGCTGTAGGAGTATTTCAGGAGCACCTTCTGCCTATTTTTAAGGAAATATTTGATTGGGCTATGGCACAAATGCCGTTGTTTCAAGAAATTTTCATCAGTGTATTCGAAGCTATTGGCTCAATTATTGAAAATTTCGTGACACTTGCTAAATTGACGTGGGATCTATTTGGTGAGTTCATTATGAATGCGACAAGAGTGGTCTTTGAAGGAATAAAATTAACTATTCAAGGAGCCTTGAAAATTGTTCAAGGGATCATCTCTTCCGTTTGCTCTTTAATTACAGGGGATCTGGATAAGCTAGGAAAAGGGTTATTGAGTATCTGGAATGGAATGTGGGAGGCAATAGTTGGTCTAATCCTCGTATTTGTAGGACCGATTCTTGTTGCTTTTTCTACCGTAGGTGAGATGATTGCCGGATGGTTCACAAGGCTTAAGGATGACGCTGTGCAATGGGGAAAAAATATGATTCAAGGCTTTATTGATGGGATCAAGGCAATGGCTTCGAGAGTGGCAGATGCTGTTGGTGAAGTTATTAATCAAGCAAAGCAGTATATCGGTTTTAACTCTCCGGCTGAAAAAGGAGAGGGGCGTCATATTGTCGAATGGGGAGCCAATATGATAGATGGCTTCCTAGATGGTGTGAAATCTATGAAACCAGAGGTAGAGCATGTGATGAATGCTACGATTGGTTCTATGAAACCTCAGATGAGTGGAGGAGCCGTAGCAAGCCCATCAGTTGTTATTGATAGAGGAGCCTTTGAAGGAGCTATGATCATGGATGATTATGGAGTAGACCGCTTAATGGATCGAATCATGGAGCGTTTTGAAATGGGAGTGAGAAAATGATACACAGCAATCGGACCTATTATATTAACGATCAGCCTGTCACAGTACTCAAAAACTCGCTCTCCATCAATGATCGAATTAATGAACGAACGACTTGCAGTTTTACTGTATATGAACCCAAAATGGAGCTGACAGTAGGGATGGAGGTGACCGTTCTTGACCATCAGGCTATCATTTTTGCAGGGAGCATTGAGAGTACAACGGAGTATGGTGATGGTGATCGATATGTTGCTGTATCCTGTGTCGACTATTCGCAATTGATTGACAAGCGAGTGGTATTCACAGCTTTTGAGAATAGGCTGGCTGGTGACATGGTGAAGTCTATCATCTATGGCTTTTTCCATGAAGAAGGAATTACGGAAGGCACCATCCAGGATGGTCCATTGATCTCTAAGGCTGTTTTTAACTATGATAACGGGAATGTCGCTATGAATTATCTATCTGAAATCACAGGGTATAATTGGTTCATTGATCACGAGAAAAAGCTTCATTTTTTTAGTAGAGAAACCTATCAAGCGCCCTATTCCCTGAGTGATACCTCCTTTAACTATAAAGGATTGCAGGTGAAAAAAACGAGAGGTCAATATCGAAACAGACAGTATGTTAGAGCTGGATTAGATATTACTGGTGAAATTCCATTAGAAAAACCTACTCCGCGTCCTGATGGAGTATCTCAAACCTTTATTTTACGTCTGCCTGTAGCGAAGAAGCCTAGAATCTTTATAGATGGTGTGGAGGTTGATCCTGAGGATATTGGAGCTAATGGAGTAGATCAAAACAAAAAGTTTTACTTCTCCTATAATTCCAATACGATCACACAGGATAACAGTGAAGAACCGCTCAATAATCAAGTTTTAGAAATTTCCTATAGAGGGTTATACCCTATTTTAGTTGTCGCTGAAAATCCTGAGGAAATAGCCAAACGAAAAGAGCTAGAAGGTGGAACAGGCGTTTACGAGGACGTCATTGAAGAGCAGAAGCTAGATACGAGAGCTTCTGCTTTTGATTTTGCCACAGGGAAGCTAGATAAGTATGGGATGATCCCGCGAATTATTACCTTTTCTACCTATCATGGCGGACTGAAGGCAGGACAATTGCTTTCGATTCACCATCATCAGCATAATCTAGAGGATTCTTTTCTTATTGAATCAGTGACAGCCAGAGATGATAAAGGGTTGACACAATATAATATAAAATGCCTTGATGGCTCCGCTCTAGGGGGATGGGAGCAATTTTTCAAATCATTATTAAATGAAAATAAGAAGCTGGTTATTAGAGAAAACGAGGTATTGGTTCTGCTGAATACAACACTTGAGCAGCAAGCATGGGTAGAAGAAGCGGAAGGAACGGTCTATGCTTGCCATGTTCCAAGTGACAGCTTATTTCCTAGTGAGCAGGTACTGCCTTGTTAGGAGGGATGAAATGAAGAATAGAGAAAGAAATGGCTGGTTAGGCGAGTATGAAATTATGACGATCTACAAAGACGGGACACGTTCACATGAACAGCTTAAGAACCGAATTACAGATGCAGGTCTAAATATGATCCGAGATGCTTTTCTGGGAGAAAGAAATGACTTGCAGCTGAAGTATTTTGCACTGGGGGATTCCGATCTCCCTCTTGAAGATAACCAGACTCAACTGGGAAATGAACGATTTAGAACCGTTTTTGTGGATCAAAAACCTACTGGAATTGGCAAAACTCAATCAACTGCCATCGTTTTGGATAACGAAGCAGTCTTTTCAATTCGGGAGATAGGTATTTTTGCTGGTCCAGCGACTGACGAGGCGAACTCGGGAATCATGATTAGCCGGATTCTCTGGAATCGTGACAAAACAAATTTAGAAAGTATCCAGTTTGTTCGAACGGATACTTTGAGCAGGAGGTAATAAGATGCCATATGATCCAATTACTTTTGTAAATGGGCAAGCACCAGGGATATCTGCGAACAGGCTTAATCATATGCAGACACAGTATGAGGGAGCTGTGAAGGATGTGCTTGGTGAAGAGGACAGTGATATTACTGAGATAAAGTCATTGTTGCTTAATGTTGATACGAGGAACGTGAGTATAATCAGAAATGCCTACGGAAAAATTGAAACAGTGTTGGTTAGAGATGGAGCAAACACTGTGGCAACCATCTCTATAGAGCGAGGAATCATGAGAAAAATTTCAAAGGTTGAAATAGTTGCTAACGGAAAAAGAATCACTTATACAATAGAGCGTGATGCAAACTTATCTATTAATTCCGTTACTAAGGAGGTGGCTTAGTTGGATGTATTAGGTATGATTTTTGCTGAAGAAGGAAGAGGGGGAACGGATTGGAGCGAGTATACAATACTGACGAAGGAAGCTGTTACGTCAAGTATGGTTCCGCAAGCAAGAATGACTTTATTAGAAGTAGATGGAGAGGGATATATTTCTACTTACTCATGTGGAGGAGGGACGCAAGCTAGATTGATCATGACGGTTGATGGAGTTACAACAATGGATTTAGTTACTGGAGGCTTCCTCGTACCTCAGCCAGATAACGTATTTTATAGTTCATTTTTAAGTTTAAGGCATGGGAATTCTAATGGAGGTTCGAATATTCCAAGTAGGAGAGAATATCCATATTTGATGCCTCTGCCTTATACTCCTGGAAGTATAACTGGAGCACAGCATGGGGTAATTATTGCAACACAGCCTATCTTTTTCAAACATAGTATAAAGATGGAAATCGAAAACACTGCATCAAGTTCTGCACTTTCATTTGGATATTATTATAGAGGAGGAATCAAAACGTGATGGAATATAAGAGACTAAACTTCGATCTAACAGAAAACGAATCCTCTCTTTATATCTATAGAGTTAGACAGACGAACTCCTCATCTATAGTAGAATTTTACGATATGGATAAACACATTAGCCTTTCTTACGCAAATGGACAAGTAACAGCTAGAGTTTACGACTACTTGGGCAACCCTGTTCCTGCTTTTTCCGATCCAATTAAATTTGAATTCGAGAGGCAAACGGTTGAGGCAACTCCATCAGATGGGGTAGCAACAATAAATTTTGAAGCTGAATCAGGAACCTACACAGTACGTACAGTAAATGAAAACATCAGAAATGGCGAGGTGACATTTGATGTGGAAAGTTGATGTCACGCCAACTGGATTTAATGTTGCCAAGGACCCGGATCACAAAACAAAAGAAGAGAAACTCGAAGAATTCAGAAGAGAAAATGAGGAATTAAAGCATGCAATAACAGAAATGGAAGAATCATATAAGATCGAAAAAATAGAAATACAGCTAGCGATTGCAGAACTAGCTGAACTACTTGCAGGAGGTGGTCAAAGTGGCTAAAATCTATTTTGATCTAATTAGAAAAGGTTTAAAAACACTTAATGATGTGCCACAGCGTTGGAAAGCGGATGTCAAACAAATGTTAAAGAAACCTTAGATGTAAATTTTTTGTTAGAGAGATGGTGAACAAGTGGAAAACATATTTAAAATCATCATAATGTTTATGGGGAGTGTACTCAGCTTTTTATTTGGGGGGTGGAATGGTTTGTTGAATGCCTTGCTGTTCTTTGTGATCATAGACTATTTATCGGGGATACTTGCTAGCTGGATTGAGGGAGCACTAAACAGCATGGTAGGATACAAGGGTGTCGCTAAAAAAATCGGAATATTTGCCATCGTGGCGGTGGCTCATGTGATTGATTCAACATTGGGAGATAGTCATTTCATTCGAGATGCAGCTATCTTTTTTTATTTGGCGAATGAATTATTAAGCATTACAGAAAATGCTGGGAGAATCGGAGTTCCGATTCCACCAGCAGTGAAGAATGCTGTCCAAGTGCTGAGAGGGAAAGGGGATCAACAATGAAATACATTGTTGATCATATCCCTCTAAACACTCCCAATAAGAGAAGATCTGGAATCGGGATGAATCCCACGACGATTACCATTCATAACACAGGAAATCCTCGTTCTACAGCTAGAAATGAGAGAGGCTGGCTGACGAATCCAACAAATCAGCGTCAAGCCTCTTTTCATATTGTAGTAGATGCGCAGGAGGCAATCGAATGTATTCCTCTTCATGAAGTGGCATGGCATGCTGGTGATGGAAGAGGGGATGGAAACATGAAATCGATTAGCATTGAAATTTGCGAGAGTGGTGACTATACCAAAAACATTGAACATGCGGTTCAATTAGTAGCCAAGATGCTGAAAGAAAGAGGCTGGGGAATAGAGCGTCTTCGACGGCATTGGGATTGGTCAAAAAAAGTTTGTCCTCGCCTGATGTATGGAGAAGGAACATGGAACGCATGGGAAAGCTTCAAGGTTCAAGTAAGAAATAGGTTAAATGAACAAATAGGACAAGCTGCACAAGAACAAGCGGTTTCATCCTGGGCGGTAGAAGCGTGGCAATGGGCTATTAGAGAGAAGCTGACAGATGGAAACACCCCAAGGGACCCATTGAGTCGTGAGCAATTAATGACCATTCTTTATAGATATCATAAGAAGTATGGGTCTAACTAATTGCTGAGTTCAAAATAAAAGTTTAGAACAAAGAGGATTCTTGGGAAGGGGAAGATCAATGTGGAGAAAATGAGTTCGATTTTGAGTAAAATAGAAGTTTTAGATGCTGATCCTACCAATCCAGAATTGGGACGTATTTGGTTAGTAAGGAATGAGGAGGAAGATCTAGATCATCCTCCAGATGATCCGATAACTGTTACACTTCCATTATTTGAAGGTAAGGTAGAATCCGTTGTTGGAGGAATCAGGATACAGGCTGCTACACATCCTGATGAAGTTGATGAGTATGATGTTTATACATCGCCTATGGATATGCATGAATGGACTCTGCGAGCAACAGATAGCTTACGTGAGCCTTTAACATTAACTGTTGTTCATGAACTTACTTTAGGAGCAGGCTACGATATTAGAATTGTTGCCAAAAATCATCAACAGGAAATTAGTGAAAATAAGATTTTCTACCGAGTTGGGGCTGGAGTTCTGGAATCCTTTACAGGTATTGATGATTACGATGGTAGCCAGCCAACTACTTATTTTTCACAGAACTTAAGAAATAGCGGTAGTTTAACCCACAATTTAGATGATGGAGATGGGATGAAATATTTACGTTTTGAGCAAAACGATAGACATTTAGGAACCCCAGCAGATTGTACCATTAGTAAGAATCAAGGTAATGAGTATAATCTAGATTCCGGCGGAGCAACTATCGAGATCAAAGTAAGAGTACAATCTTGTACCTCTGGAGTTGTTGCCCTTTTACAAGGATATCTAAAGACTGGGGATCAAGGTGGGATGTTTTCATTTCGGTCACCATCATCGACCAACGATCTGAGAATTCATGTCGGGGACAATAATGAAAACATGATTAAATCTCCTATTCTCATTGAAGATCATCAAAAGAATACCATTTCATTAGAGAGTTGTGGAGAGTGGCATACATTTAGATTTATTACGGATGCCAATAGAAACCTAAAAGTATATATGAACCATAATCCCATTCCTGTTTTAACGGCTAAGCTTTATTCAACGTCATTTACTAGCAATCGTTTAAGTATAGGCAAATTATCCAATAGTCATTTTTCCGATTTTGTATTGGATATTGCTTATTTGAAGTACAAGCCAGAAATTGTTGACACTGTGATCTAAGGAGGGCTGGTTTATGAGAGCTTTTGAACGAGCGTTTTTTGATTACTATTATCATAAGAAAAATTGGTATTCCGCTCTAGACAAATTACCTCATCGTAGCACAATTGCCTGGGCGGTCGGTCCAGTATTAGATGCCGAAATTCTAATGTACAAAGCGACAGATGACCCGTTGTACCTTAACAGAGCCATAGATCAAATTGATAAAGTCATACGTTTACGTGAAGACAAATTAGGAAGAAAGCTGCATAATGGTGAATCCCCTCCAATCTGGGCTGGAGGGAACAGATATGGATTTGCTGAAGAAAAGCTTCAGAATGTAGCTGGAGAAGATGTATTATCAGTATTAGCCTATGGAGACTGGACGGGTGGAGCCCAGCCTCCACTTCGAATGAGAAACGATAGTACTTACTTAGAAATTGCGGAGGGTAGCACTCCAGGTACCTTTAAAATTATTGTGGAAAACCAGCAACGTAGTCATTTTTACAGAGAATATGATCATCTCTCACTTAATAGAGAGGGCGTTATTAGCGACGATGGAAACATTCGAATTACAGTATTAAAACCAGGAGCTCTTTCTCCAAATGATAACCCCCCTCCTAGAGGTAGAAGGCTGATTGCTAATTCACTTGATTATCTTTTCGAAACGGTAGGGCTACTGTGTAAAAGTATGTTGGAGGTTGTGAAAATAACTAAGGATCAGCAACTGTCTTCTTATTATGCTCATAAATCTAGTGACTACGTGAAAATCGTAAGAGAGGCGGTAGATCATTATATCAAGGTTTTTTGGAGAGATTTTGGAGAAACAGGGATATTTGTGGGGAGTGCAGAACGCTTTTCTTCCCCAAGCAATGCTCCAATTCCGTATAACAAATGCTGGGAGTTTGTAGGTGTGCTTGTTCTTTTATACCAGATTACAGAAGACAAACGCTATTTATCTATCATCCGAAAATATGCAAAATATTTTAAGGATAGGATTGAATTAGATTCTACTAAAAACTTATATCTATGGAAGTATTGGGCGTGGGAGGGATATCCAAATTTAGTTACTTCTCATTATGCAAAGCTGGATTTAGAGGGTATTTTTTCCGTATACCAATTAGGAGAAATATTTACCCTTGAAGATATGCAACGTTTTACAAGAACATACACAGAGAACATATTCTTGCCCTTTGATGGATATGCCAATACGGTAGCTGGTACTGGAACAGAGTCTAGAAAGTATCAGCCTGGATATGTGAATATGTTTAGTATTTTTGATCGAAGAATGTTTACGAAGCCATTGTTTTGGATCGAAGAAAGAGCCTACGTGTATAATCAGGATTATTTAAAAGCGATAGCTCGAACCGTCTACCAAAAAAGAATTCTAGAACCTGAATATGTTGATCCAACCGACACCCGAAAAAAGGGAGTTTATCGGACAGGAAATAGCGCTTTAAGGATTCGTGAACAAGAAACGAGGATGGTATCCTTGGTAGCTAGAGAACAGAGTCCATTAAAAGTGATGACGAGTGAAGGGGTTCAAGGAATTGAGCTGGCAGAAAATGATGGTGCAGAGGGTTTAAAAATTACCACAACAAAGGGCATCAAAAAACTCAAATATGTATAGACTAAAACTCCTTCTTTATGGCTGGAGTTTTTCCAATTTTAAAATATAAAAAGGAGAGAAAAAAGCTATGGATTGTGTAAATAAAATAAACGAGTTGAGCAAGAAGAATAACGTAAGTGAAGAATGGGTTCAGGCAATGTCGCAGGATGATGAAAAGAGACCACTTATCTCTAAAGAACCAAAAACCATTAGAATAGGAGTTGATTTTCCGAAGATTCAAGATGCTCTAGACACCATTCCTCTTTTTCTTAAACATAATTATAGGATTGAAATTCCTGATGGTGATTATTCTGATGAAGATTTAGTGATTCCTTCTTATGTAGCGACTAATCCAACAAGTATTCAGGGAAGTTCTTTACACTTGAAATTAATAGGTAACAAAACGAATCCGGGAAATGTACTCATTGGAAGTATTCACGTCTGTCCTACTCATGGAGTAGCTGATCCTTTTATGGAAGGCTTTACGATTTGCCGCAACACACCGCATATGGATGAAGGGTACGGGATCGGAATTATGGGTAGCTCAGAAGCTGCCGTCGAGCATGTCCGGTTTTTAGAAGGTGTAACCACAGGAATAGGATTGTATAGTGCATCGGCAAAATTAACAGGGATTGATGTTTCTAATACAATATATGGTTTCGAAGTAAAAAGAAAAAGTACTGCCTATATTTATGATATTAGTGGAACGTGCAAATGGCTGATTAGTTCTCAAGGAGGACATGTAGTCTTAACACATAATAGAGCCGATTATACCCAGACGTTAGTTAGATACAGAGGTTTTCCTATGGAAACAACGATCGTTGAAAATGATAATAGGAGAACAACAGTAGGGTCTGATATTGCTAAAATAGATCCAAGAGAGGATAATCGTTTAATCCTGCCTTTAGATAGAATCATTAATGGGATTACTCCTGATCTATCTGGTTTTCAATTAGATGGAAAGATCATCGGAACTCCTACGGTTGTGACTGATGAAAGAAATCTTAAGTGGATGCGTTTCTCTAGTAGTAATGGAGAATGTGTAGAAATAAAAAATGATCCAAGGCTACATTTTACTAATTCTTTTTTCATTAAATTTCGGGTTAAACTCAATGATATTAACAAAGATTTTTCGATTAGTAAGGGAGGTCTATGGATAGAGTATCTTGCAAGTACACAAAGCTGGTCTGGTTATTTTAGGGGAGTTAATGTTAGTGAAAAGCTCTCATTAAAATTAGATAAAATAGAGGAAAATAAAGAATATATCGTTTACTTCTTTCTAGATAAAGGAAAATTGTTTTTTGGACTAGAGTTTTATTCAGAATCTTTGAAAGGTGGTAATAAATATGGTGATAAATCTATGTCTTCTAGAACTGTTCAGTTAGATGTTAATACCCAAGTATTAAATCAATCTAATGTTCTAAGAATAAATGGAAATCAAGTAGGGACAAAGAAAGGCGATGTTGATATTAGAGACTTGGTTATTTACGGAGAAATACCTTCTAACATTTTTGAAAACGGAGCAGACAAATACAACTATGAATATGCTCCTTTATCTGTAAGTCCGTTCCAACCAAAGATTTACAGCCCTATGGAGGTCACCAGTGTAGTCGGAACCCCTTCTTCTAATCCTACATCAAGTACACCATCAGAATGGATGGAGGTAATGGTAAATGGAGTTAAGAAGTATATTCCTATTTACTCTTAATTCTACTATTACAATAAATATTAGAAAGATAATTGCTTAAGAATATGTACCACATTTAAGACACTAGCCCCTACGTTCAGTAGGGGTTTTCTATTTATAGTGGATTTTTTTAAAAAAAATTGAAATATATAATGGAAAGGACGAAAAACATGACAAACAACGATTCTTATAATGCTGAAGCACTGAATAAAAGATCAATGCATGAGGTTCAACTGAATGTGAAAGATTATGGAGCTTATGGAGATGGAGAAAAAGATGACACAAGAGCCATTCAACTAGCCATAGATAGTTTGGAAACTGGCGGGATTATTTTCTTTCCTGCAGGTCACTATAAGATTTCTAGTAGTATCAACGTAAAGCCTAATAGACACTTAGTAGGATCAGGAAAAAATGTAACGATGATTGAATGGGATGTAGAGGATGTTGAATTACACTCGAATAGTACAATGCTTCGTTTTGAACAAAACACGTCTGAATCAACTAGTAGTATTAGAAACCTTTCCTTGAATCAGAAGCGTAAAGAACGAGGGCTTAAAGATGATCAGACGTACGGTGGGATTGGAGCACGTAATAATGTAATCATTGAGAATGTCCGAATTCATAACACAGTTGGGCCTGGGATTAGTAGGGCAGGAGCCTTTAATATTAAAATTAGGAATTGCGAGATTTACGACACTGGTCATCACCCAATCTACTTTTCTACGACTGAATTAGGATATGTAAGAGATATTCTAATTGAAAATTGTTATCTTGGAACTCCTGCCGATATTGAAGGTAGACATCACGGAGCAAATATTTTTAAATTACGGTTTTCAAACGCGGGTGATCGTATTGAAAACGTAATCTTTAGAGATAACAAAACTGGAGCAGCTAGGAGAGGATCGGCTATATTTATTTCTACCAAGGATGGAGATCAGCAATGTGAACTTCATGGTTTTAGAGTAGAGAGAAATCTATTTAACTTTAACAAAGAATTGTCAACAGAGATGACAAGTGCCATCTACCTTGCTGCTAACAGTAAGACAACAAAAGTTACGGTAGCGGGAAATGTAATGGTAGCAGATAATAAGGAAGCCGCTATTAGATTTCTTTCTGATAGTAATGACTCTGCCTTAATAGAAAATAATAAGATTGAGGGGTTTGGTAGAGGAATTACCCTGAGGAAAGGAGAGGCAAAATATAGAGGAAAAATAAAAGAAAATAGAATTATGGTTAAAGAGTATGGCATTGTATCATGTCACGACTTTGATGTAAAAGATAACGAAATATTTTTAGACGAGGAGAGAAGTGTAGGGATTTATAGATGTACTAACGCCAATATAATAGGAAACGTCATCCGATTCGGAACAACTACTAGTACAATAGGTATTGAATTATCGGATGGAATTGGGAATTATATCATGAACAACAGCATTATTAACGCATTTGAGGGAATCAAGAGACCTGGCTCTCGAACCTTAAGCAGTTGCTTTATCAAGGATAACACTTTCATTCAATGTTCGAATAGATACTCTAGCATAGTGAATGACACAGATACAATGAAAAATAATGTATTTGAAAGCAGTCTTAAAGATCGGCATGGTACGACAGCTAATCGACCTACTCCTCATTATATCGGTGAAAGATATTTTGATACCACTATTAATAAACCAATTTGGTGGACAGGAATCGAATGGGTAGATGCTTTAGGAATAGAGGTATAAAAAAACAATTTTGAAAAAGTAGTTAATCATTTAATACAATGCGAAATGAAGTGAAGCGTGGAAAAAAGAGGACTTTATTAGTAAAACAGGTGGAGGGTTCCGATTTCCCTCCACCTGTTTTTTGCTGATTGTTTTTATTCAACTGACCAGAATATTTCCTAAACGATTAATGATCTTTGGTTTGTTAACATATTTTTACTTCGTTTTACAGCTTGTTTGTAATTTACGTGCTAATTCTTCTTTCTCAGCATCAGAAAAGAATTTTTCCGCCATAGGAAATAACACGTTTTCTTCCTTCATGAAATGATCTGTCAGGACATGGTAAGCCTCGATAACCAACTTGGCAAGCTCTGTCGCCTTATTTTTTTCCACAGCTCCCGAAATAATAGATACTTGGTCTTTGAACGTTTTTAAATAGTTTTTTGCTGTATCATGTTCGTATTCCATAACAGCAATAGGACCGGATTCCCTACCAATGTATTTATACATCATAGGAAAAAGAATGCCTTCTTCACGATCTGAATGAGGTTCAAGCTCGCTAGTAAACTGATTTACCTTTTCCGCTAAAAAAAGAATGGTTTCGCTCCAATCGTCCGTATCTGGATTTTCCCCGATAGTATCTGCTAATATCTTCAAGTCATCCATTTGTTTTCTCAAAGGAATATGTTCGTCTTTCAACTGCTGAAGTGGTAAGCACAACTTCAATGATGGATCTCCCATTAAGCCGCAATGCATTTGTTCCATATTGTTTTCCTCCAGACAATGTATGTTGAAATCATACCTACATACTATCAAGGATTTATGATGGAAGATGTGCTTTTAATCACTAAACGGGATAAAACTAAAAAATGGTACATAGGGTTTGTGTTTTAGGTAAACCTATTTATAAGAATAGACTCCAATGAAAGGAGTTGCTGTATGATGCTCTATATGACAATGGTTATCATTTTTCTTTTGATCATTGTTTGGTTTATCCCAAAAAGGCTGCTTAGAAAGGATATCTATACGATATGGATTAGCATGTCCTATCTAGAAATCGTGGTTGACCTTTATCTTGATAAAGTTTTAGGTTTATATTACTTTGGTGGATCAAACGAAATTCATCCAGGAGCCTTGACTATTAAGCTTTTATCCGCCCCGTTATTTGCTATTCTTTTTTTAAATTATATGCCTAAATCATATGCGAGGTTTATCCCCTATTGGTTTATCTGGGCAATATTTTCCACCTTTTTTGAGTGGACAACAGTATACTTTGGTTATTTGACGTATACAGGTTGGAAATTATGGTATTCAGCTATATTCTATTTTTTCATTTTTCCAGTTATCCGTTGGCATTATTTATATACTAAGCATTGATTCTGTAGTACTGGCTATTGTATGATACAAGCTCTTTTCACAGAAGAACATCTAGAAGGAGAACGAAAGATGGATCAAAAGTACATAGAGCGTACCAATGAACTATATAAAATAGTAGATCAAACACAGTCTGAACTAATCCAACTATGGCTAGATAGTGTAGTCTTTACCCCGTTATGGTGGTTAAGTGTGGCTTTGAGCATTATTCCTTGGATTGTATGGTTTTTTTTTCATAACAAGAGGAGTAGGAACAGAATGATGTTTGTTGGTTTGTCTGTCATGCTGGTATCCTCTTTTTTAGATTTTTGTGGAGTTCAACTCGGATTATGGGTCTACTACTATGAGTTGATTCCCTGGGTACCAGCTTATGAGCCGTATGATTGGAGTCTTTTGCCTGTCGTTATTATGATGTTGATTGAGTATAAGCCGAATGCCTCACCCTATCTCAAAGGCATCATTTTTGGAGCCTTCACGGCATTTGTTGGTGAGCCTCTGTTTCAATATATAGGATTATACAGAGATATTCACTGGAGTCCTTTTTACTCCTTTCCAATATACTTTCTTATCTTTCTTTTTAGCTATTGGTTGAGTAGAAGAGACTACTTTGAAAAGGATTGGCTGTGATATGTGATCCTGTCTAACGTTTTGGAGGCTTCACATTTTAGGTCTTTTTTGTTTCTTCGTGGTTTTTCTGTTCTTTTCCTTCTCTTTTTGTTCAATATAGGCTAACTCTTTTTCTAATTTTTGAAAGCTGTGAAAACGATTTGGGTCGAGTGTTCCTTCCTCCAGCGCTATTTTTACAGCGCAGCGAGGTTCTCCTTGATGTTTGCAATCCTGAAAGAAACACTGACTAGCTAATAATTCAATATCATGAAAGGTAGACTGTAGCCCTTCATCTGTAGCCGGCAGTTGTAGCTCTCTCATCCAGGAGTGTCCATAAGAACAGCCCCATTTGGGAGCAAAATGAGCTCTCTATAGGTGGTGGTATGCTTACCTCGACCATCTTCAGTACGTATTTCATTCACCTGTTGAATTTCTTGCCCCGCTAGGGTATTAACAAGAGTAGATTTCCCTACACCAGATGAGCCAATGAGAGCAATGGTTTGCCCCTTTGTCAGGTAAGAGGCAAGTGAATCTAACCCTTGATTCGTTGTCGCACTAATGGTGCAGATAGGGACTTCATAGGCAATAGAGCGAATCTCGCTTAGCTTCTGCTCTATATTCTCACAGAGGTCCGCTTTACTTAACACAATCACCGGAGTTGCCCCACTTTCCCATGTAAGGAGCAGGTAGCGTTCCATTCTTCGTAGATTAAAATCTTGGTTCAAGGCATTGACTAAAAAAACGGTATCTATATTTGTTGCAATAAGTTGCTCTTCTGTTACTGTTCCTGCCACCTTTCTTGAAAATTTGCTTTTTCGGGGGAGAATCGCGTGGACTAATGCATGTCCGCCACTTGCTTTTAATACGACCCAATCCCCAACGGCAGGGAGCTCCACACGTCGTGAACTCTCAAAGCGTATTTTTCCTGATAGTTCTGCTAATATCTCACCTTGGTTTGTCATCACTCTATAGATTCGTTTATGTTCTTTTACAACACGTCCAACAGTAAACCCTTGAGATTCATAAGGAGTGAAGTGATTTTGTAAATCTGAATTCCAACCTAAATCTAATATATTCATGTATCTTTCCTCCGTTTTCATTAAAAAAAACCACTGAAAAAACATCAGTGGCTTAGAATGGAATGAAATTGCAATTAAAATGAAATCACAATAAAATGACATAATAAAAAGCCCTGAGAATTGGATGTCCTCAGGGCTTAACTTCTAATAGATTAGAGGATGGCACCGTGAGGACAATATGTAACTACATTAGCGTTGATCATTTCATTTTTCATAGCCCTCACTCCTTTCGAATCATAAATTCTTATTTAGAATACCAGAAAAAAACAACACTGTAAAGGAAAAATATTCTATATTTCTAGGTTTTTTGAATGGTCATAGCTTGTGATAGGTATGTCTTGTAGCGAGGAAGTGAGCGAAAAAATACAAAACAATATAGATGGGAAAAGAATAAAAAAATTCCCAATTGACTGGATCGTATAATTGTACCCAAACAAAAAATGGTTCTGCAATAAAAGCGGTAAAAGCAGAAAAGAGAAGAGCCTTGGAAAAAGGAGTAGACAATTTTTCTGTCTGAAGGAGAAGCATAACAAATACAGGGAGGAGAGAAGTATTCCAAGGGACAAATGCCGGTATAAAAGGAATGACTGAATATTGATAGTACCACAACCCAAATTGAACACCAATGGAGTCCAACCAAAATGAAATAACCATAATGAATAATCCAGCAGTTAATAGACGCATGGTACTTTCCTTTTTTCTAAAGAATCCCCATATAACCCAAGGAAGAAGAGTTAAGACAACACCCAGCCACCACTGCCAAGAAAATAATACATTCTCCAGCCATAGAGTGTTATGAATCACATTTATTTCATGAATTTGTTTAAACAATAATTCAATTTTCACTATTTCACTATTTTTCATTTTTACACCATCCTATCCCTATTCTAAAAATTCCCTAGATCAAGTGAATTTATCCTGTTTTTATCGTTGAAGTCTACTTTATTTATTAAAAAGGTGGCTCTTAATTTTTTGAAAAAGGGATATATTAAAATGGAGTATAGGTGAAGGGGGTGAGGATGATTCATTTAGGTTTTGGATTCATTTTAGGCATAGCGCTCTATTTCCGGTCAAACATAAGAAATATTCATTTATTTTACCCTACAATGGTTTATGTGGCTGTTTGTAAGTTTTTGTATGAAGTGATTGCCAACGAAAGATTTTATTTATGGAAGATTAAACCTGATTTTATTTTTGATGATTTGGGTCTTATTTTGTTTCACGCTTTATTTCTTTATCCTTTCTCCGCCTTTCTTTTTCTTCACAATTATCCACAGGGAATAAAAAAACAACTCTTTCATTATGCTTGGTGGATTGCAATATACGCTGTTTTAGAGTGGATTGCACTCCGCTATGGAAACATCACTTATTATCATGGTTGGAGCTTCCGTTGGTCTGTTTTCTTTCTAGTAAATATGTTTGTCTTGATCAGAATTCATGATCGCCATCCTTATTGGGGAATCATTCTCACAGTTATTTCAACGCTGTTCTACATGACGGTTTTTAAAATGTTTTGATGTGAGTTTCTTCATAGTTAAAAAATAGTTGGATATGCTACAGTTCAATCAGTTTTTAAACCAAGAAGTGAGAGGAAGTACCAGTGGAATGATTAGCTATCACATTAAGCAAATAGGTGAAGATTGGTTGATTTCCGTATACGGAGGAACAAAGCCTCATATTGGAGCGGTGGCGATCGCATATTGGGATGGGCAAACAGAGAGGCTATCTGCTCATGAATTACCTGGTCATAAAGAAAGGGAATTAGCGATCGAAATAGCTTCTGTTTGGTGTGCGGCTTTCCGGCAAACAGTGACCGTCACCGTGGGCATACATTTTCCAGGTGCTTCTAAGAAATTAATCCAGTATATTGTGGAGAGGACAAGAGAGGAGCTGTTTATTCAACTATCTAAATGGAAAGGAGATCCATAGAGAAAAAGTGATAAGGATCACTGTTATCACTTTAGGTCTTCAATATAATGGGCTTATCACGGACAAGAAAGGAGAATAATATGCCTTCAATTGTGGATAGAAAACCTCCTTTTCAACCAAGGGATTATAACAAGAATCCGTTTATTGTAATTTGGGAGCTTACCAGGCTTGTGAGCTTGCTTGTCTTCATTGTCGAGCAGAAGCTCAAAAAAAGCCTGATCCAAGACAGTTGTCCCATGAAGAAGGGAAGGGACTCATAGATCAAATTGCAGAAATGGATTCACCATTACTAGTATTTACTGGGGGAGATCCGTTGATGAGGCCAGATCTCTATGAACTTGCAGAATATGCTATTCATAAAAAAGGTCTCCGCCTCTCTATGACACCTAGTGCAACCCCTTTGGTGACAAAGCAGGCAATAGAAAAAGCCAAAAGTGTAGGGTTATCCAGATGGGCATTTAGCTTAGATGGATCTACTCCCGCTATTCATGATGCTTTTCGAGGGACAAGCGGTTCATATGAACTAACTCTTCGTGCGATTCAATATATAAAGGAAATGAACATTCCCCTTCAAATTAATACGACAGTTTCACACTATAATGTGGATGACTTAGAAAACATGGCAAGATTAATGGAGGAATTTGAGGTTGCGTTGTGGAGCGTCTTCTTTTTAGTCCCTACCGGAAGAGGACAAGTAGATGATATGATTACTCCAGAAGAGCATGAGAACGTCTTCCAATGGCTCAGTGTTCTAAGTTCAAAGGTTTCCTTCGATATTAAAACAACAGCTGCTCAGCATTACAGACGTGTCTTAATTCAGCATAAAAAAAGATCGAAGGGAGATCAGCCGTCCGTATTTCAAGATGCACTAAACTATGGTAAGATCCGTATAGATGATGGGCTAGGTAGAGCCCCAAAAGGAGTGAACGATGGGAATGGCTTTGTCTTTATCTCACATATTGGAGATGTCTATCCTAGTGGCTTTCTCCCAATTAAATGTGGTAATGTGAGAGAACAATCATTAGCCGATATCTATCGTTATTCTCCCGTTATGCAGCAATTGCGTAATCCAGCTCTGTACAAAGGGAAATGTGGTGTCTGCGAATTTAATAAGATTTGTGGCGGCTCCAGAGCCAGAGCCTATGCGGTCACAGGGGATTATCTGGAGAGTGAACCCTTCTGCACGTACCAACCAAAACAATGGAGAAAACAATAGTAGGTGTAACTGACTTCTAATGAAAAGAGGTGATTTGATGAAGCTATATATTCCTAGAGAGCATGGGGCATGGTCAATGTGGATCTCGCCCTTCTTTATTGCTGCATTTCTAAGTCCATGGACTTCTTTGAAAGTATTGGCATTTATAGGTGTTCTAAGCCTATACTGTTCATCTGCCTCTCTTCTTGCTCTTTTTCGAACGGCTAAACCGAAGGAATCCCCGTATCCCAGCTTACTCCTATTTTTCCTTACGGGTGCTGCTTTTTTAAGTGTTCCTATATGGATGTATCCTGAAACCCTGCTTTATGGATTGGTAGTCATTCCTTTCTTTTTGCTCAATATTTATTTTGCCAAAAAGAAAAGTGAGAGGCTGTTTCTAAATGACGTCATGGCGATAGCAGCATTAAGCTCCATAAGTATGTTTGTTGTGCATCTAGGCTTTGGTCATTTTGATTGGATTGGGGTAAAAATATGGGGGATATGCATTGCTTATTTTACTGGGACCGTATTTTATGTGAAATCATTGATTCGTGAGAGAGGAAATACTAGATTTAGACGCGCAAGCTACCTCTACCATTTAAGCTTAGTGCTCATTCCCTTCCTGTTAGGGTATTGGTGGGTCAGCCTTATCTTTCTCCCGTTCTTATTAAAAGTAATTGGAACACCAGCGCACATTAAACCAAGGGCAATGACGATTGGGATTGCCGAAATTTTCTTTTCCATTCTTTTTGTCGTCTTGACAACGCTCTTATTATGAATCGTTTACTAAGAGTTTCGCTTCGATAACTGTATGACTTAAGGATGATAGAATATGAGATTCTGAAAACGGAGCGTTTTGGAACTCTTGTTTCTATAGGTATGTGGTTTGTCCGCGCGGAAGTGAATAGAATCTCCTTCCGAAATGGTATAGGTTTCCGTATCGATTCTAAGCTCCAAGATTCCCTCTGTAACCATAATATATTCTTCTACCCCTGAGGTATGGGCTTCAGAAACATACTCACTATTTGTATCAAGACATATTGTGTAAATTTCAAATTTCTTATCCTCCTTGAAGGGAAAGATGGGATACACTTTGAAATGACCATTAGATTCTGTAATTGGAGAAATGCTAGAGAAGTGGACCATGGTCACATCTGGCTTCTCCTCTTCAACAAATGAAGAAAAGGATACCTTCAAACCCTTCGCTATTTTCCACAATATTGAGACAGTAGGATTTGATACTCCCCGTTCAATCTGTCCTAACATGGCTTTACTAACCCCAGTTAATTCTGCCACTTTATCTAGACTTAATCCCTGTGTTTTTCGAATGTGCTTCAGCTTTTTAGCTATATTTTCATTAATCGTATCCATTGAAAAAACACCTCCAAGTAAAAAAAACAATCATTGTGCGTTTTAACATACAAATGTATAATATACTACATGACAAATATTTGTGTTTGATAGTAAACAAAATTATACATGAGGGGAATAAGTATGTCCAACCAATATGGGGAAGAACATGGGCTTAAGCAGCCTTTTTTTCTAAAAGGGGTGAAGCAGGGAATTCCTGTTGCCATTGGATATGTTCCGATCGCGATCGCCTTTGGTTTATTAGCTAAATCTCTAGATATTCCTAATGTAGTTACACTTCTGATGTCCTTGATTATCTTTGCTGGTGCTAGTCAGTTTATAGGAGTCAATTTAATCATTGCAGGTGTAGCCTATTGGGAAATTCTGATTACAACTTTTATCTTAAATCTTCGTCATTTTTTTATGACTGCTTCGCTGTCACAACGAATTCCTAGCTCGACTTCTAAAAAAAATCTGGCATTGTTGTCTTTTGGCGTCACTGATGAAACCTTTAGTGTTGCTTCAACACAAAATGAAAGAGAACTTCATCCTTATTATGTTCTTGGTTTAAATATGATCGCTTTTTTTTCTTGGAATATAGGAACTTGGATAGGCGTATTTCTAGCGGTGGGTCTTCCTCAGTCTATTCAAAACAGTATGGGTATTGCCCTTTTTTCCATGTTTATTGGGCTTCTTTTACCAGCTCTTAGAAAGTCGAAGGTGATTTCAACTATTGTTTGCCTTGCGATTTTAATTAGCAGCGTTCTTCACTGGATTGTTCCTTATTTTATTGAGTTATCTACAGGCTGGTGTATTCTTATTACTACCGTTATATCTTCGGCTATGGGTGTGATTTTGTTTCCAGAGGAAGGTGCTTATCATGAGTAGTTTACTATTATTAGTGATTGGGATGGGAGTTGTTACTTATATTCCGCGTATGCTCCCTATGGTTTTTCTGAAAAAAATGTCACTATCTCCTTCCCTGAAACGCTTTTTGGAGTTTGTTCCTTATACTGTTCTTGCTAGCCTCATCTTCCCAGGGATTTTATTTTCTGTGGAGCATACTCAATCTGCCATTGTGGGAGGGCTGATCTCTATTATATTGGCTGTGCTTCGGGTGAATTTAGTCTTTATTGTATTAGGAGGAATTGTGGGGGTCTACCTTTCGGATCTTTTTATCCTGAAGTGAAAAACTCCATATGATGGAAGTTTACTTTATATATGGTATAATGTGAGTAAAGATTTGCTTTTTTTATGATAAGGTACTAATATTAGATAGTATAAGCTTATAGTAGTTAGGAGTAGATTTAATCTATGGAACAATCAAAAGCACGTGTCACTGCCATTGGAACATATGTACCTGAGCATAGATTAACCAACCATGAGCTAGCCAAAATGGTGGATACATCAGATGAATGGATTACCCAGAGAACTGGAATAAAGGAAAGAAGAATTGCAGCAGAAAATGAATTTACTTCAGATCTGGCTGTGGCTGCCATCCGAAATTTGATTGAAAGATACCAGAAATCAATGGATGATGTGGACATGATTATTGTTGCTACAACAACATCGGATTATATTTTTCCGAGTGTAGCCAGTCAGGTGCAGAAAAAAATAGGAATGAAGCAGACGGGAGCTATTGATGTTAATGCCGCTTGTGGGGGATTTGGCTATGCCTTGCATCTGGCTAATGGCTTGATCACCTCAGGGCTTCATCAAAAAATTCTAGTAATCGGATCAGAAACGATGTCAAGATCAATGGATTACGAAGATCGCTCTACCTGTATTCTTTTTGGTGATGGAGCAGGAGCTTTTCTTGTTGAACGTGATGAACATAACCCAAGCTTCCTCAGCTATCATTTAACGACAGAGGGCGAGGGCGGGATTCATTTGTACCGCTCAGGAACAGCGACAATGATGGATGGAGTAGAGCTAAAACCTACTGGACACCTAGTTCAAAATGGCAGAGAGGTATACCGTTGGGCAGTCACTACAGTTCCTCAGGGAATGCAGAAGCTTCTAGAAAAAAGCTCGTATACTCTTGCTCAAGTGGATTGGTTTGTTCCTCATAGTGCGAACAAGCGCATGATTGAGTCTATCTGTGAGAAAAGTGGCTTCCCGTTAGAAAAAACGTTAATAAGTTTAGAATACTGTGGAAATACATCCTCAGCTTCGATCCCACTTTCACTCGATATGGCTGTTCAAGATGGCAGGGTGAAAAAAGGAGATAAAATTCTGATTTATGGTTTTGGAGGAGGCTTAACTCAAGCTGGTTTATTGCTGGAATGGGGAGTCGAATCGTAGTTTGTCCTTATACCATGTTTTATTTCAAATTCCTCCTTTGTAGATGATGGAGGATAACATTCTTTAGGATCTTAACCCCAATGTAGATTGGGGTTTTTTAGTGCATAAAAATAGGACATTTGGAAACCCTGAGAAAGACTTCTTTATTCTAAATACTGGGGGTATGATCGTGAATAAGAAAAAATATTATCTTAGTATGCATACATCTATGGGAACAGTTGAAATAAGGGATGAGAAAGGTGATGCCTCCTATAACTTTGAAATAGAGGCGACCCCAGATGAAATTGCTCAAATTGAGAAGCAAGTGGTTCGAGCCAGAGATGCTGATATCGAAACCTATGTTGACTCACATTTTCTACCCTTTGGGGATACGATTGATGATGAGCATAAAATATACGATCAAGCCTTAGGGAGAATTTATGAACTGATTTACCAGCTAGGAACACCTGAAACGAAGCAACAAGTTGAACAATTAGGTCTTGTTCATGCTCTCGAAGGTTGTCCGGGAAAAAATCTGCGTGATGAAGTCTAAAGACAGTGTAGCGACTGTCTTTTCTTATTTAGATCCCCTTACCTCTCTTGAGAAGAGAGGTTTTTTGACGGAACTTGTCGAATTCTTTTCTTAATAAGGCAAGAATCAATTTCGACGAATGTATCTTGGAAGGAGCGGGTGATTATGAGCAGACAAGATGAGTTTGAGTTAAAAAAATTTATTGACGACTTATTCACTGCCGATGAGCCACTAAATAAAACGGAAGAGATTCATCAGCAGTCGCTAGTAGACGAACAAATAGCAGGTGAAGATGGATATATCATCTTAAAAGATCATCAGCTTGTGGTAAAGAACAGTATTCAAAGGGGAAGACAGCCTGTTTTGCTTCCGCATCAAGACCTGAGTATCACCGTCAATGGAGAAACAATTAACGAGCCTACCGTTGTTTATGAAAAAGATCAAATTAGTTGGGAGCTGAATAAAACCAATCCCTTTTTTGACGTGAAGATTAGTGAAGATCGGATGAAAGTCTATCTCAAACTAAATAAGTTATATAATCATCGCTTTGTGGTTAAAGATAAGGGACCGTCTACTAAATTTCAGTTTCAAGTGGATTTAGAGCCATATCCCTATAACTATCAACAATCATCTTCTAAGATATTAAGTATTTTACAGAGAAAACATATCAAGGTCGATATTGATACATCAGCTATTATGAGAGAGTTGATGTCACCTACGTATAAGGAGATTCTCGTAGCTGAAGGATTACCTCAAATCGAATCTAAGGATGGCTACATTGAAACATTCTTCTCCGTTCATGCAGAAGAGGTTCTAGAAGAGATTAACGGGAAAATTGATTATCGAAATCGTTTTAGAATCCCTTCGATCCAAGCAGGGGAGGTGATCGCTATCATCCATCCACCAAAACAGGGGAAAGAGGGCTATGATGTATTTGGTCAAGCTATTCTGCCCCAAATCCCTAAAAAAATAGAGGTTCGTGCTCGAAAAAACGTTGAAATTACTGAGGAAGGGCAAGTCATCGCTTTAAAAGGAGGAAGACCTTCCATCACCGGAACGTCAGTCAAGCATATTGATATCAGCCAGTCCCATATTATTACGGGTGATGTTGATATTCGCTACGGTAATGTGTATTTTAATGGGGATGTTGTGATTCGGGGAGATGTAAAAGAAGGCATGCGTGTAGAGGCTATAGGGAATGTATTTATTTATGGAAATGTATTCTCAAGCACAGTGATTTCTTCACAAAGCATCTATATTGAAGGAAATGTGAATAGCAGTCAGATTTATGCGGGACAGCATGGACTTTTTTTTAGTCAAATTTATAAAAGCATACAAAACTTAGAGATCGATTTTACCAAGCTTAAGCTAGCTATTACTCAGATTAAGGAGTTGCTGGTACAATCGAACAAAACCTTTACCTTTGGTCACATAGCAGCAAATGTAATAGAGATGAAAATGCCGGAAATAATGGATGAGATGAAGCAGTTTAGTGTATTGCTCAAAGCGAATGAAGAAAATGATATGCTCATTCCTTTGCGCTTAAAGCTCCTTCAAAAATTATTACATTCCTTTCGGGATGTTTCTTCGATTCGCTCACTTCAAAATGAGGAATCGTTAAATAGTATTATCTTTACCTTGAACGAAGTCATCAAAGACTCTGAAGAGGCGATTCAGTCTGAAAGCGAAGTCTTAGTTCATTTTACAAATATGTCAACGATAAAAACCAATGGAAATATCATAATCGCTAAGGAAGGGGCGTTAAACTCTCATTTGTTTGCAGGAAAGGATTGTTTGTTTGTCAGCCATAATTCGGTGATCAAAGGAGGAAAAATTGAAGCGATTGAACGCATTCAAGCAGCTAAAGTAGGGAGTGAGAAAGCGGTTCCTCCCCAATTAGCTGCTAGAACATCCATAAGTGTTAAAGAACTATATGCCGCCAAGATTAAGATGCATAATCGTTCGCAATTGGTCGATAAGTATATGCGTCAGGTTACCTTTGTCTATGATGAAGAAGAAGGGATTGTCCAAAAAGGGGAATAATTCCCCTCTCAATGCTCCAAATCAATCTCTTCGGGACCTTCTATTTCATCGTCCATATTGGCAAATTCATAGTAGGAGGGTCCAACAAAGGGATCAAGACGGGCATTCTCAGCTAGGATGGGATAGGGCAGTTGAATACGTTCGTAGGTAAGAGATGAAGGCTCCCATTCTTCTTCTTCGTCAACACTCGCTTCGAAATCCTGGACGTTATTTGCTGAAAATTGATCTGGTACTGATAGATTGTAGGATATAGAATAAAGCTGCTCTGGTGTTGGTTGATCATGTTGCTCCATAAGATTCCCTCCATAGGCTTGAATGATTTCCAGCATAGCGGTAAGGTCCTGTGGCATCCCTGTTACGAAAAGAGTGCAGTCTTTCTGTAGGTCTTGTTCAACCTGATAGCCCAGTTCCATGAGAGTGTCTCGCGCTAGGCTTGAGAGCTGTGAATGGTCAAATTGACATTGGATATAGGGCATGGATCGCTCCCCTTTGTGAAGAAGGATGTCTTTTTCCTCTTTACTATAACCCTCTTGATAAGAATACATTCACGAATAACTATAAAAAGAAGTTGATCCATTTTAGAACGGCTAAAAGAAGGGCTGTAATTCCGGCAGCCATGAGAGGACCAACGGGAACTCCTCGGAGAAAAACAATGCCAAAAATGCTTCCAATCACCAAACCGATAATCATTTCAGGGTCCACTTGTAGCAGGTGTAGCCCCATGCTATTGGTATAAGTAGCAAGGGCTCCACCAAGTAGAGCAAGGATTCCATACCACGATGTGAAAATGTGTTTTATGTCCTGCCATGTTATTTTTTCAGTGGCAAAAGGAACCAATACAGCCATGGTTAAAAATAATAGACCTATATCGAGGCTTCGGGCTTCTAAGGGGGCAAAAAGGTTTTCTAATGAGGTCAGCTTAAGAATGAGTAAAAAGCTTGCGGCTGTTGCGATGATGGGTGATTTTCCTATAAGTCCAATGATAATAAGGATAATTAGTAATATACTAGCATCCATTATACCGACCCCTGTCTATGTTTTCTATTACAAAGCTATGATTCAAGGGGACAAAGTATGTGTTATTTTTGGATTGTGTCAGAGCGTAAGCCGCGTCGTAAAGCTTCTAAGGAGTAGATCTCGTCAATTGGAATATTTCCTAGATTGACATTAGGTCCCAAGGCTCGAATAAAGGAAGATTGCTGATTCTTTTTTGGAGTTTCCCAGATTAAAGAAGAAAGATAGGGATCAAGATATTTCATTATGTTCAACATTAAGAGAGAGTCCACATCTCCCTTTTCATCATAAAGACCCACATTCTCTCCAGATTCTCTTCCTTCAACAATCATAAACTTTGCTCCTGCTTCAAGATCGTGAAAGAGGGTGTCACCAATTTCCAATAAATCGAGAGTAGAGCCCTCGATCTTTTTTCCACACTCAGTAATGACAGTAAATCCTTCATTGATGGCTTGTTGAATATAGTAATTTCGCTCTTCTCGCGATAACGTGATCGTTCCATCCGAAATTTCTACAGTTTCAAATCCCCAGCGCTTTACATGCTCGAAGTATTGACTTACTTTTCCTTGAAGAAAGGCAACCTCAAAAAAAGTACCGCCAGGATAGAGAGTGACTTGATGATCTTGAGCAATCTTTATTTTTTTTTCTAAAATAGCCGAAGGATATAATGCAGCTGTACCAAACCCTAGTTTTACATAGTCAATATAGGGTGCAGAGGTTTCCATTACATCGCTAAATTGTAGGAGTCCCACCCCTTTATCAAGGACCATGGTTAAGCCAGACTCTCTCGGTTTTTTCATTCTACAGGCAGAAGGATCCTCAAGAGAACCTGGCCACGTTTCTTGTTGTATTTGTTCAGCCATTGCGTACTCTCCTTATGGTAGGTGATAGAATATTTCATCCCCAATATATGCGTGCTTGAAAAGGAGAGTGCCTACCCGAGAAAACGGGGAGGGAAAGTATAAATATCCTCTTTTTGGTCTAATTTAGAATAATAATGGAAATTAGGCATAAACTCATACAATGAAACAGAGATTGAAGGAGGAATTCTGAACATGATCTACTTACAGCCGCAATATCGAACGACGTCTGGGGAAATCCTCAATGTCATTTCAAATAATGGTCAGCAATTAGGGTATCTGGTCTATTTGTTTAAAGACAAAGAGGATTTATATATCCTTGGTCATCTTGATGAGGTTGGAGAAAAACAAAATTATATTGACTTAATTATTCGATTTATTTCTGGATTAAAGGATGCTTGTGGTACAAAAGAAGACCCGTTCGTTCGGATCCAGTGTGGGGGAGAACAAATTGATTTACAAAAAATGATGAAAGAACAGGAGAATGAGGAATAAAGCTCCAATCCAGCTTTCGTAATGTTAGTTATAAGAACGTAAAAAACCTGAACAAAAGAGGTCTTAGGTTAAGGAGACGCTTCTTGTACAGGTTTTTTGGTTTACTCATTTTTAGATAGGGCGAGTCTTTTCCATGTGAAACTCGTTTGGTTTTCCTCTTCTATTTGGCTCCCATCACCTTTTCCACCTTTGTTTTTTACTTGAATAGCCCATAAAGTCCAGACAATGGCGATGACGACTAACACAACATTAGAGCCAAATAAGATCCAGGATTCCATGGTCATAAGCCATCCGAAAATAGGCGGTCCAAGAGCGACACCTCCGAATCGAACGCTCCCATATAGCGAAGTAATCATCCCTCTTTTGGATTTATCAACGGAACCTGTAATAAAGCTATTTATACAAGGAAGAGCGAGCCCTGTTCCCACTCCATTTAAGGCTAAGAGAGAAACTAAAATAATCAACTGATCCAGAAACATTAAGGGAATTAAAGCCCCAGTCATTAGAAGTAAACCTGAAACAATAAGTATTTTCATTAGCGGAAAGTTCTTTTTAATAAGTCTTCCTGTAATATAAGAAGTAGCTGCCATTGCCAAGAGAGGAACAGCTAGAATGTACCCTTTGGTTAAACCATTAATTTGATATTTCGTTTCGAGAATATCCGATAGATAAAATAAGACGCCGAATAGAACGAAGAGCCCAATCGTGCCAACGAAGAAAGTAGAGATCAACCAGCGACCTTCTTTTTTAAAGATTTGAATAACGGATTGTATATATTCCTTAAACTTTGGAGGTGTCGTGGTCAGAGGAGGCTCTTTGACAAAAAAGGCTAAAGCCACTAGGGATAAGACACAGAGTATGGAAAAAGCAAAAAAAGGAGCAAACCAAACAAACATCATAGCAATGAGAGTCCCTAATATGGGGCTTACCACTTTTCCCAGCCCATTTGTCGCTTCAATTAATCCCAAAGCTTTACTCTGGGAACCCCCTTTGAAAATATCTCCCACCAATGCCATCGTGATAGGCGCTGTGCCTGCTGCACCAATCCCTTGAATAACCCTTCCTGCAATCATTGTCCAATACGCTACCTGCTCCTGAAGCAACCAGGTAGACAAGCCCGCCACTAATCCACCGACAGCAAACAGGAAAAGAGAAAGGAATGATAATTTTTTTGCGTCCAAAACGATCCGATAAGTATCCGTAAAGAGGGATCATCACAGCTGCAGAGAAGCTAAAGACTGTAATGACTAAGCTCACTTGGAATTGAGTGATGTCTAATTCTTTCTTGATCTGCGGCAGAATAGGAATGAGCATTGAATTTCCTAAAACCATAATAAAAGGAATGCTGGCTAGAGCGATCAGATCTAATGTTTTTTTCTTAGACTTAGTCACGTTCATCTTCCTTCTTCTGATTTAATAAGTATCTTGCCATAGTTTCCCCGACCTGTTTGTAAATATAAAGGGAAATCCATGAAATAAGCCCAATCTCTTGAAAAAGGTATCATCCATTTTTCTATAGGCATATGTTGATTAGAGAACAGAAGGAAGGAGAACATGGATGAGTACTGAGAATGTATACAATATAGAAGCGATTGATTTGCTTGCTAAAAGGTATGAAGAATCCTCAGCTAATGAAGTCCTTAAGTGGGGGATCGAACAGTTTGGGCAAGATATCGTACTTGCTTGCAGCTTTGGACCAGAAGACTTGGTACTTTTAGATATGCTGATGAAGCTTGACCCAAAGTCTAGAGTATTCTATTTAGATACGGATCTCCATTTTCAAGAAACGTATGAAACAAGAGATCGACTCATGGAGAAGTATCAAGTTCAATTTATCCGGGTGTGTAGTGATCTAACATTACAGGAACAGAGTCAGAAGCATGGGGATAAGTTATGGAAGTCCAATCCAGATCTTTGCTGCTATTTACGAAAAGTAAAACCACTGACTCATATCCTTTCTCAGCATCAGGCATGGATTACGGGAATCAGAAGGGACCAAGCTCCAACAAGAGCCCATGCAAAAAAAATAGAATGGGATTCTAAATTTGAGCTAATAAAGTTAAATCCATTAGCAGACTGGTCGAACGATCAGGTGTGGAGCTATATTACAAAGCATCAGATTCCATATAATCCTTTGCACGATCAAAATTATCCAAGCATTGGTTGTCGGGTTTGTACCAATCCTGTACTACCAGGAGATGATCCTCGTTCTGGAAGATGGGGTGGGATGGAGAAAACGGAATGTGGTTTACACAAGTAAATGATAGGAGGGAATGATTTTGATCATAAGTAACCGACCTCATGGAGGGAGTTTAGTGAATAGAGTATTAAGTGGGGAGAAGAAGGAAGAAGCTTTTCACACCGCATCGTCTTTGCGCAAAGTGATGATTGACTCTTGGTCAAAGAGCGATATTGAATGTATTGCCATAGGTGCTTTTTCCCCATTAAAGGTTTTATGAATAAAGATGATTATGATTCAGTAGTAGAGGAGATGCGTCTAGCTAATGGGCTTGTGTGGTCTATTCCTATCCCTCTCCCTGTTGAAGAAGAGGTCTATCAGACAGTTGCACTGGGAGAGAAAGTCTGTTTAGTGGACGATCAATATGAAGCCTATGCCATTCTAACCATAGAGGATAAGTATATCCCTGATAAGGAAAGAGAAGCTCTTGCAGTTTTTAAAACGGCAGATCCTGCCCATCCAGGGGTTAAAAAGCTTTTTTCCCGACCGGATTACTATATTGGTGGAACAATGGATGTCTTTCAAAGACCGAACATCCATCCATTTGAAGAAGTTGCTTTTACTCCAGCGGATACTAGGAAGATGTTTCAGAAACTAGGATGGGCAACCGTTGTCGGCTTCCAAACCAGAAATCCAATCCATCGTGCCCATGAATATATACAGAAAGTAGCCTTAGAGATGGTGGATGGTTTGTTTATCCATCCTTTAGTTGGAGAAACAAAGTCCGATGATATTCCAGCTGATATTAGGATGAAAAGCTATCAAGCTCTCTTGGAGCATTATTATCCTGAACAGAGAGTGAAACTAGGGGCTTTTCCAGCAGCGATGCGTTATGCAGGCCCTCGGGAAGCTATATTTCATGCCCTTATTCGAAAAAATTACGGTTGTACTCATTTTATTGTAGGACGTGATCATGCTGGTGTAGGAAGCTACTATGGAACCTATGATGCTCAAAAGATGTTTGATCATTTTTCTTTGGAAGAGTTGGGCATTATTCCACTTTGTTTTGAACATACATTTTACTGCAGGAAATGTCAGACAATGGCTTCAAATAAAACGTGTCCCCATGAAGAAACGTATCATTGCAAACTTTCTGGCACACAAGTGCGAGAAATGCTGCGAAAAGGAAACGAATTGCCCCCTGAGTTTTCTAGACCTGAAGTAGCAGAAATCCTGATCCAAGGGATGGTTCGGATCGGATGAAGCTAGGTTAGCTTACCTATTTTTTAGCGCAAAAAATAGGTAATAATATGAGATCACACAGGACATAATGTAAGATGGCACAAGTTATTAGGTGTCTACTTATAGATTGGAGGAGATCTCATGCAACATTTTCAAAATCAACAGAACCAACAGAACCAGCAAAATCAATATGCCCAATTAGGTGCTCATGAAGTAATGGAGGTTCATGAAGTCTTAACGAAATCAATCAACGGGATCAATACAGTTCAGTTAATTGCTAATCAAATTAAAGATCCTCAGCTTCGAACTGTAGTCAATAACCAGTTTCAGTTTATGGTTCAGGAGTATAACTCACTAGTTCAAGCTCTAAATCAAAGAACAGGTCAAACAGGTGCACAAGCGATGAATCAGCAACGAAATTACCAGCAGGGTATGAATCAAAATATATCCATGTATCATTCACATACGAACTATACTCCTGCATACGGTTTAAATAATCCTGCGACGAATTCTCCTATTTCTTCTGCAACGGAACTACAAGATCAGGATATTGCCAGCATCATTTTAGGGATTCATAAAGCTTCGGCGGCTGCAAAAGCCATTGCTTCATTAGAATGTGCGGACCCTCAGCTTCGTCGTATGATTCTTCAAGGGGTTGTAAATTGTAACGAACAAGCCTATGAAGTATGGCAGTACATGAACCAAAAGGGATTTTATCAAGTTCCTACTTTGAAACAAACCACGACCGATACGTTTATCAATACTTTTTCAACAGCTAACAATACTCATTTAGGGCAAATCGACATGACAATGACGAATCATCATCCTGCAGGACAATATCAATAATCGTGAAGAAGAAGGGCTGCTGACGTGAAGTTAGCAGCCCTTTGTTTGTTCGCAGGACAAGAGAATATAGCAAGTAAAAGTGGGTAGTCCGTTAAAGAATGTAGAGCAAAGAATGGAGAAAAGAATCAATCTATGGTATAAACAAAGATGAAAATTGTTTTTTGGATGGATTCTAGAACATATTGGGGTTGTGGCTAAATATGACAAAAATGATCGAAGTACAAGGATTAACAAAAACATATGGACAATTGAAAGCCGTAAGAGGAATTGATTTTTTCGTTAATACGGGTGAGATTTTTGGATTGCTTGGTCCTAATGGAGCAGGAAAAACAACAAGTATAGAGATGATGGAGGGACTCAGGGAGATTGATGAGGGAGAAGTTCTGATCAATAACCACTCCGTATCAAAAGAGAAGCAGAAGATTAAGCAAATCATTGGTGTGCAGCTGCAATCCACCTCACTTTTCGAGCTTCTTACAGTAGAAGAAACCTTAGAATTATACGCTAGTTTTTATAACTTTAGTCTTCCAGTAGAGCAGATCTTAGAGCAAATGAATTTAGTAGAGAAGAGAAAAGATTTTGTCAAAGGTTTATCGGGGGGACAGAAGCAAAGATTAGCCATTGGTTTGGCTCTGATTCATGATCCAAAAGTGGTGTTTCTAGATGAACCAACTACTGGATTAGATCCTCAAGCTCGTCGTTCATTATGGGATATCATTCAAGATTTGAAAGCGAAGGGGAAAACGATCCTTTTATCTACTCACTATATGGAAGAGGCACATGTTTTGTGTGATCGATTGGCTATTATGGATCAAGGACAAATTATCGCCTTAGATACGCCTGATGCCTTAATCCAATCACTTTCAATGGAAGGTGCTACTTTGGAGGATGTTTTCTTGCAGTTAACTGGAAGGAGTTTACGCGAAGAATGAAAGCATACGTACAACTAACCATCGCTCAATTAAAATTATTTGCCAGAAATAAAACCGTTATATTCTGGACAACCTTATTTCCTCTTTTTTTAATGATTGTATTGGGATTGTTTTTAGGAGGGGGAGGAGGCATCTCGATCTCTTTGGCTTGGGTGGATGAAGACCGATCTGAGTATTCCCTGCAAATGAAAGAGTCATTTCTTGCTGTAGAAGCGATCAAACTACAAGAAATAACCGAGGCTGAACTGGCAAAAAGTCAGGTAGAAGAAGGAGATTTTTCTTTTGCTATTATTATTCCTAAGGGGTTTGGGGATCAGGTGACGGATCAATCTTCCTTGCCTTCCTTCGATGTTTATTATGATGAAATAAACCAGTCTGTTGCTCAATTAGGCTTCGCGATTATTGAGCAGGCGGTGGATTCTCTCAATAAAGAGCTTGTTCATTATGAAGAAACGGTTTTCTTTGAAAGAAAGGGAATTAAGTCCTTAGACTTGAGCTATCTTGACTTTTTAGTTCCCGGAATAGCGGCACTTATGATTCTTTCTAGTAATATGAATGGAGTCGCAGCGCAGATTTCATCGTGGAGAGAACGAGGGATTTTACGCAGATTACAGTCGACGGGATTGAAAGCAAGCACGTTTATTGCGGCGCAAATTACCGCTAGAATGGTTTTAAATCTATCTCAATCGCTTCTGGTGATTCTAATTGGGATCTTCGTCTTAGGAGCGCAGATGAATGGGAACTGGCTGTTGTTATTATTCTATCTGATTTTAGGTGTCTTAGTGTTTATGTCCATTGGCTTTATCATTGCAAGCTTGGCTAAATCGCCTGAGCATGCATCACCTATTGCTGGATTTCTCTCTTTCCCTATGATGTTTTTAGGCGGGATTTTCTTTCCGATTTCGAATATGCCTGAATTTCTACAGCCTGTCGTCTATAGTATTCCAATCGCACACTTAGCTGATGTGCTAAGAGAAGTGATGAATGTTGGCTCTGGGATTGTAGATCTGTGGATTCCGACAGCTGTATTATTAGCCTGGTTTATAGGCAGTTTTGCGGTGGCAGCTAAAATATTTAAATGGGAATAAATCAATCAGGTCTTCTACACATTTTTTCTGTTTAGATCATATATTAACCTCGAGTATACACCTAGGAGGTTATTATGGAGAATCATCAACAGATTCAATCATATTTACTTCAGCTGCTTCAATGGGTCGAATCGGCGCAAAAGGAATGGAAAAGCTCCTGTATTCAGCGTAACAAGGGAGAAAGGCTGCTTCGAGCAGAGGAGCAAATGGAGAATGAGTTAGAAAGGATCAAAGAGGACATTCTTACCCTTCAAAGCAAAAGGGTGGGCTCAACCCCTTTAGTAGAAGAAGTGGCGAAAATAAAATCTAGGGCGGAGCAGTTTTACCAGGGGTGGGAAAGAGTAGCAAGTGATTCAAGAACAACGCCTGAGGAACGGCAAGCTTTTTTTTCAAACTCTCAACATGTTCCTTATTCTCCAGTCCCCATAGGAGGGCATCAATTACCACCACTCCCTTATGATTATACGGCACTGGAACCTTACATTTCAGAAGAAATCATGCGCCTTCATCATACCAAACATCACCAAAGCTATGTTGATGGTCTTAACAAAGCGGAGAAGAAGATGCTTGAAGCTAGACAAAAAGGGAACTATGAGCTGATCCGGCATTGGGAAAGAGAAGCGGCTTTCCACGGAGCAGGTCACTATCTTCATACCATCTTTTGGAATAATATGAGCCCAGCTGGAGGTGGAGTCCCTCACGGAGAGCTAGCTAAGCAAATAGAAAAGGATTTTGGCAGCTTTGACTTATTTAAGAGTCACTTTACTCATGCAGCAAAAGAAGTGGAGGGAGTAGGGTGGGCTATCTTAGTCTGGGCTCCTAGATCGCATCGTTTAGAAATACTCCAAGCAGAAAAGCATCAATTTTTAAGTCAATGGGATGTCATCCCCATCCTTGTCTTAGATGTTTGGGAACATGCTTATTATTTGCAATATAAAGCAGATAAAGAAAAGTATATTCAAAATTGGTGGAACGTAGTGAACTGGAAATATACCAATGAGAGGTTTAAGAAAGCAAAAGAGATAAGATGGGAGCCTTATTAAAAGGAACCCAAGGATAAAAAAAGTTGTTCTCTAAGTAGTGAAGAGAACAACTTTTTTTATTTTACCTGAGGATTATTAATAATATAGACTGGAGTATGGAGAGGAATATGACGGTGAAGCCATTCGATATCTTTGTTATTCATACGAATACAGCCTTGACTAACATAGAGCCCAATGCTGCTTGGATCATTTGTTCCATGAATTCCATATTTATATCCATTCGTATGAGGGACATCTAATCCCATCCACCTGCTTCCTAAGGGATTTTCAGCAGCGCCTCCCGGAATATCCTTTGGGATATACCAAGGGTTGGTGACTTTATTTACAATCGTAAATCGTCCTTCAGGCGTTAATTCTTTGTTTTTTCCTGAGGCGATCGGAAAATGATAGACCCGATATCCATTAAGATAAACACTCAGCTCATTGGTTGCTTTGTTAATTAATAAATAAACTCCTTCATAATCTAAATTCTCTAGTTCCTCCGAATGGGCGGTTGCACTACCAGGAATGGAAGGCAAGAATAAGGTCAAGCTAGTGATTAGAAGTACTTGAACGAAAAGACGAATGAAAGGTGACATCCTAGAACCTCCCTCTGATAGAAGTCTACTTTATTTTCCCCGATCTTTTTTCCTTCATTCTTGGATAGGATTGGCTGGGGGAACATGTTAGAATATATGTTATAAATAGATATAGATAGAGGAGTGGACAGAGTGTTAACAGATTATCATGTGCATATGATTGAAAGTGGAGATTTTTCAGTAGACTATCTGAAAAAATATCTGGAGCAGGCTAGGAACCGGGGCATTGATGAGCTAGGAATATCGGAGCATGCCTATATGTTTTATGAGTCCAAGAATATTATTACGAACAATGAATGGGTAGAAAATCGACGCAAATTACACATGAAGGACTATTTGGCAATGTTTGAAGCAGCGCAGAAAGAGGGACTGGCTGTAAAAATGTCGATTGAAATGGATTATACTCCAGGGAAAGAAAAAGAGATGGAGGCATTCATTAATCAATATCCATTTGATTATGTCATTGGGTCTATTCATTGGTTAGGAGATTGGGGCATTGATCTTGCGATTCATCGGAGTGAATATGATAAAAGGGATATTAATGAAGTATATGAAGCCTATTTCGATCAAGTCGTCACCTTGGCTGAGTCCAAGCTGTTTGATTTTATTGGGCATATCGATCTAGTTAAAATTTTTAAATATAAGCCTACAGATCAACAGTTTTTAGAACAGCAATATGATCGTGCAGTATCTGCCCTAGCCAAATCAGGTACAAGCATAGAAATTAGTACAGCAGGCATTCGAAAACCAGTGGGAGAAATCTATCCTGATCCTGTATTATTAAAAAAATGCTATGAAGCTGGAGTAAGCATTGTGCTATCTTCTGATGCTCATCAGCCTCTACATGTTGGAGAGGACTATGACAAAGCGATTGCTTTAGCGAAATCAGTTGGGTATACAGAGGTACAAGTGATCACACAAAGGAAAAAAGAAGCCTCCCCATTAGGATAGAAAATAGAAGATAGAACGAGAATGAGGAATATAGCTGATTAAATGAAAAAAGCCTATGATCCATATCAAGGATCATAGGCTTTCAGACTTTATTGGTTCATTATTTTCAATAAGATCTTCATATCCGAACGCTTAGATCAGATCGATTTCCGTCACATTCATGACTTCACTTAATTCACCTAAGTGATCTAATACATCAGGTGCTACAGGCTTATCTACCGTTAACATCATAATAGCATCTCCACCCACATCAGCTCGTCCAACTTGCATCGTTCCGATGTTGACCTCATGAGATCCTAATAGTGTTCCCACTCGTCCGATTACTCCTGGGCGGTCATTGTGGCGAATATAGATGATATGTCCATTCGGGCTGACATCAACTACATAAGAATCGACTTTGACAATTTTAGCTCCATAACCATTGAGAAGGGTCCCGGATACGATTCTTGTTTCTTGATTTGTTTTAAGAGTAACGGTAATTAGATTTGTAAATCCTTTTGAAGAAGAAGTCTTTTGTTCTGTAATTGTTAATTCTCTTTGTTTCGCGATATGTGGAGCATTGACATAGTTTACTTCGTTTCCTAAGTGATAAGAGAGAATTCCCTTCACAATGTTTCTTGTCAGTGGTGCTACATCGACATCATTCAGATCCCCAGAATAGGAAACCAAGAGCTCTTGATGAGCGCCGACAGAAAGCTGAGCGATAAAAGAGCCTAATCTTTCAGAAAGGTGGAAGTATGGTTCAACCTTCTTCAGCACGTGTGCAGGAATAGAAGGGAGGTTCACTGCATTCTTAAATGGCTCATTTCTTAAAACATGCAGGATTTCAATACTTACATCAATGGCAACATTCTCTTGAGCTTCTACAGTGCTTGCCCCTAGGTGAGGAGTGGCAATCACTTCTGGTAGGTCTAGGAGTGGGTGATTTGTGGCAGGCTCTTCTTCGAAAACGTCTAAGGCAGCCCCTGCAACCTTCTTGTTTTTAATCGCTTCATATAGAGCATCCTCGTTAATGATTCCACCTCTAGCACAGTTTAAGATATGCACGCCATCCTTCATTTTGTTGAACTGATCATAACTAATAATGTGTTTCGTTTCTTTGATTAATGGAGTATGAACAGTGATAAAATCAGCAGCAGCTAATACTTCATCTAAGCTAGCTCCTTGAATACCAAGCTTTTCAGCTTTTTCTGGAGTAAGATAAGGGTCGAAGGCTACAACTTTCATATTGAATCCTTTTGCTCTTTTGGCAACTTCAGTCCCAATTCGACCTAAGCCTACAATTCCTAAGGTTTTTCCGTTTAACTCAACGCCAACGAATGATTTACGATCCCATACTTGGTTTTTTAACTTATGATAGGCTTGAGGAATTCTGCGAGCCAATGACATCAGCATGGAAAAGGTATGCTCAGCTGTAGAGATCGTATTCCCGTCTGGGGCATTAATGACAACAACACCATGTTGAGTTGCAGCAGGAAGATCAATATTATCGACTCCTACACCAGCGCGTCCAACGACTTTCAATTTCTTAGCATGTTCAATAATAGCTGGGGTTACTTTGGTCTGGCTACGAACAACTAAGGCATCATATTCTCCAATAATCTCAATGAGTTCTTCCTCAGATAGTCCGGTTTGACGAACAACCTCAACATCTGGAGCATCAATCAGGGCCTGAATTCCATCATCACTTAAGGGATCGCTAATTAAAATTTTATACGTCATTTTTCTCTCCTCCTATGGTTTACCTCTATTATTATAAGTTGATGACTAACAATGTACTCATTCACAGTGAGTTAAACAGAATGGAAGCGTTAATAAAAAAGATCTTTCACCCCTTACTATTTGAAAGTAAGGGGCGAAAGATCGAAATATCTTCGCGGTACCACCCTTGTTCACTGCACTCTCACGAGAAACAGCCTTAATTGGTTGATTAACCAAAAGCATATAACGGTGCACACCGTATAGACCTACTGGTGAAATCGTTCAGTCTACAGACTCTAAAGCGCTATACATAAGGCGGAACACCGATTTACACCAACCACCGGCTCTCTGAGGAACCAACCCTTATGCATTTCTTTATCCTTGTCGATACAGTTTTAAATTGTTTGATATTTTAGTTAATAATTTAACACGGTTATGTAAGGGAGTCAATCTTTTTTTTGCTCTTTTTGAAGAAATATTTACGAACGGAGGATTGTGATTTTTACATAATGTTCGTCATTATACAGAAAAAGAAGCTTAATTCACCAAAAGGTGGAAAGCTTCTTCGTCTTTATAGGAGGTTCAGTTGGGGAAAAGCGGAATCATAGGTGATGGCTGATCTTGGTAACGGTGATTTTGTTGCAAATATTCTCCTTGTCGTACTGACCCACTGGCAATCAATACCTCAATAGCCTCAGATACTTTTTGAATCGAGGTTTCTCCTGTTGCTGTGAGTGAATCTAAGTACATGGTCACATCTTCTGGGTTAAAGAATGAAAGGATTTGCTTCTCTCCTAAGATTTTGGCGACTAGCTCATTTTTTTGATGAAAGCGCAAAGCAGACCACTGGGTTAAGGAAAAGCTTGAGGTCTGTTCGAAAACTTTGGGTGATTCACGGGTAATATAGATGCTCTCCCAGCGTGAAATCCCCTCATAGAAGTAAATTTGACCACGCAACCAGTGGTTTTGTCCTTTCTTCAACTGTTCATTTGTTTTGAAAAATTGACTTATTTGATCAGGGTCATCTGTTTGACTTTGTGCCAAGCTTTTGATTCCAGCCTCAATGGAGGAAAGAGCACTCATATATTCTGTATAGCTTTTTTGTAATAAGGGAGAAGCAGTTGGAGTAAGAGCGTTCTCTAGCTCCTTCTTGGTTTTCTTGGATTGAGCTTGAATATGTTTAATGAGAGCAGCTGAATCAGATTTTCCTTCAGGACGATGCATCCGGTTATAAAAGTCTAAGTAATTCTTACGAAATTCATGAAATGGAACGTACACATTATAATAATAAATGGCGAATTCAGTATGAGAATACTGGCTTCTCGATTCGTTTGTGTCCATTTCTTCAGTGTCTAATGTAAGGTATTTTTCAAACTCTTCTGAGGCTTTTTGCTTTCCTACAGAGGCACCAAGAAAAAATCCCCCGATAAAAAAAGCTACGATTAATAAGATCATATAGACAAACATTAAATCAGTTTTGGATAAACGAGTGGACATACTTCACCCTCCAGACAAAAGAATAGTTTATGTTGTTCTAAACGTCGGTAATAAAATAAGACCAATAGATAAGAGAAATGGTAAAATAATTGTAAAAGTAAAAAGGTGTGTGTCGAGTATTGTTAAAAGGAATAGATCTGATTTTGCTTCATATGGCAAATCGAATAGAGCGTCAACGTAGCCTTGCAGGGTGCTTTCATATCTTAACTGGCAAGAAAAGTGGACAAGCGATTCAAGATGCAACCCTATTTGGGTATCAAAATTGGTTTGGTTTGTTTCCTGATTGGAATCGATCGCATTTTGAATCCTTGGTTCAAGAACTCATGATGAATGGTAAGCTAGTCCCTGTAGACAATATGTGTATTCTTTCTAGAGAAGCGAAGCTGGAGCTTCAATATCAGCTCGAACCCCTGCACTTTGAGCAAAGAGCTTTTGCGACAGGAGCTCAAACTGTGTCACCCCAACGTGTTAAGATCTGTTGGAACCGACTTCAGTTATTGAGTCAGGTGATCTCTTTTTATCTTTCGAAAGAACAGAACTATGTTCCCCAGATATCCGATGTTACAGTTCAGAAATGGGTCAAAGGTTTCTGGCATTCGCTTTCTGATAAAGAAACCTTTATTTTTCAATTTCATAAAGCAATGAGTCGCTTTCTGACAGAGCTTGATCCGCTTCTAGCCCATTTACTGCTAGGCAGATTAAGTGGTCATCATGTTAATGCGCAAACAATCTATCAGCTCTCTCGTCAATATCAAATTCCTGAAGCGATTACTCACTTGTACCTTTATCAAGCAATTGGTCTATTATATATATCGTTACAAAGTGATGATTTTTCCACTCTTGTGCCAATAATTATGGAAGAGGAGCATGAAAATAAGGGATTGACTCAATCGACAGCAGCGACGTATAGCCTGCTCCTTAAGGGATTTTCCATACAAGAGATCAGCAACTATCGGAAATTGAAGATAAGCACAATCGAGGATCATATCATTGAAATTGCGATACATCAGCCAAATCTGGACCTCTCTCAATTTGTTCGTCCAGAGGTAATCGAGGAAGTATGTCACATTAGCGATCAATTGGGGACTCAAAAGATAAAACAAATTAAAGAACATATAGACCCTTCTGTAAGCTATTTTCAAATTAGGTTAGCTCTTGTTAGGAGGAAACAATATGAAAGAAGCTCTCATCATTGAACAGGAAAGGCTCGAAGCTATCCTGGGGAAGGTATATGGTCATTCTAGCTTTCGGGAAGGGCAGCTGGAGATTATACAATCCGTTTTAGAGGCAAAGGATACGCTTGTGATCAAGTCAACAGGAGCAGGGAAATCTTTGTGCTATCAGCTTCCTTCATTGTTTTACGAGGGGCTGACTTTGGTGATCTCACCCCTTATTTCTTTAATGGAGGATCAAGTTAGTGAAGCGAGAAAAAGAGGGAGGAGAGATGTGATTTCCTTTCATAGTGGGTATTCATTAAAAGAAAAGGAACTTATTCTGGCCAATTTACGCAATATTCGCTTGCTCTATATCTCTCCAGAGGGACTAAACAATCAGCCTCTTATTCAAGCCCTAAAAAAAAGAAAAGTTTCTTTATTTGTAGTGGATGAGGCTCATTGCATTTCTCAATGGGGACATGACTTTAGAATGGAGTATCTTGAGCTGGCAAAGGTACGATCTTTCTTTCACAATCCGCCTTGTTTGGCAGTGACGGCTACAGCAACTGCTGAGGTAAAACAAGATATCATTCAATTTCTAAATCTACATCAGCCTCAAGAGTTTATTTATTCTGTTGATCGTCCAACAATAGCCATAAAAGTTGAAAAAGTAGGGACAGAAAGAGAAAAAGATGAACGAATCCTTCAATTGATTCAGAAAAGAAAGGATACGGGAATGATATATTTTTCCTCCAGACATAAAGCAGAGGAGTTCACATTTTATTTACATCAGAAGGGGATTCATGATGTTGCGTATTATCATGGTGGGATGAGTACTGAAGAGCGTCAGATGATTCAGCAACAGTTTTTAGCCAATGAGCTTCGACTTATTTGTGCAACCAACGCCTTTGGCATGGGTGTTAATAAGCCCAATATTCGATTTGTCATCCATTATCATTTTCCTAGCTATTTAGAGGGGTATGTTCAAGAAATGGGTCGATGTAGTCGAGATGGAAAGGAAGGATTATCCTATGTTTTCTATCAGACTGGAGATGAACAAATTCCTTATCGTTTTATTGAACAAGAATTTTTGAGTGCAGATCAGATTGGAAAATTAATGGAGTCTATTCAGTTGGCACTGCCTGAACAGCATCCTGTCATGTTCCAAGAGCTTACCTATTCACTAGAGTGTTCTTATCAGGCGCTTCATTTTGTAGCTCACCACTTGGAGCAAATGGGAGTATGTACCTACCAGCGTTCTTTGCAGCAGATAACTCTAAATTCACCACTGAAACAAAATGTTGAAAAGATCAAAGAGGAGTTAAATGACATGATTGAAAAGCAAAGAGGGAGAAGAAGAAAAAAAATTGCAGAAATGTACTATTGGCTTACTCTTGATGAAACTTCTTGCAGAAGAAGCTTCATCCTTGATTATTTTTCTGAGCAGGATTCAAATAAGATGGAACATGATCTGGAGAAGCCTTGTTGCGACTTATGTGGTATTGCAGAGGAGTGGATCTTCCAGGATATAGATACACAGCAAACAATCAAACAGAATACTTTGGTTTCTCAGAACAATCTAGGCATACAAGAGAAGATAGATAGATTGTGGCCAATAAAGGTGAGTGTGCACTGATGGATCTTAGAGAGAAGCTAAATCAAATAGATAATCAAACTCTATATTTTAATTTAATCCTTACACAACTTGTCTTATTTCTTACAGGATTTATCCTATACTTTTTATTTTTGCGTAAGACTCTCCCCATTACGATTCTTTACCATGTACAGGACTTAGAGAAAAATGTAGTAATAGGGATACTATTTGCCGTAGGAGTGATCGTTGTAGATGTTTTGTGTATGAAGTTTTTACCAAAGCATTATTTTGATGATGGAGGAGTGAATGAACGATTATTTCGAGATATAAATCCTTTTCAAATCGCTCTGATTGCTTTATTGGTTTCTTTTGTAGAGGAGTGGTTATTTCGGGGAATCCTACAGAATTTAATCGGGATCGTTGGTGCCAGTGTCATTTTTGCGGTGATCCATTACCGCTATTTTAGGCATTGGTTGTATGCCTCTATCATCATTTTGCTAAGCTTTGGTTTCGGTTTTCTCTATGAGTGGAGTGGCAGTCTTTGGACGGTGATTTCCGCGCATTTTGTCATTGATTTTTGTTTAGGTCTGATGATAAGGTATAAATATCTCTAAAAGAGGGTAAAGGTGGTGGTTATTTTGTCAAATAATCAGTTAGATCAATCACAAGCAGATAGAAGATTAGAAAGAGGAACATTACCTCCTCGACATATAAAACATGGCAAGAAAAAGCCGGAATCAGCAGGTGAAGAAAGCAATAGGGAAGAAACAGGAGTTAAAAAGTCTCCTTCAAAAGCATTTTCATTTATCATTCAGAGTCTTTTCTGGTCTTTATTTTTGTTTATTTTTGCTATATTTGGATTTGCTATGCATAGGGATGGGAATCTTGACTGGCTTTTCAAGCCACCAACAGAACCAACAATTCAAATGGAAACCGGAGAGCCCAAGGATAAACAGGATTCAGATGCTGATAACGGTGGAGTTGACGGAGAGGATATGACTGAATCGGAAGAGGAAAATGTGGAACAAATAGATCAACAAACAAATGAAAATAATAAGGAAGCGGATAAGGAAGAACAGGCAGCAGAAAACGAAAAAGAAGAACAAAAGAAAGAGGAAGAGGTCAAAAAAGATGAAGCTCCCTCTAGCTCAAAGCCGGCTGCAACTCCTAAGGTGATCAAAGAGCATGTTGTTCAGCCAGGAGAAACATTTTACCGAATTACGGTCAATTATTATGGGTCAAGCTCTTATCAAGAATATTTAGCCAAATTTAACAATATTTCTGACACGACCCAAATTCAAGCTGGGACGAAGTTGAAGATTCCGGAAAAACCATAGAATATTCATTTTTTTATCACGGATTATTATGTTATAATAGGACCTAGTAATAAAAATGCTTTTTCCTAAGAGAACAAGGGAAATAAAGGAGTGTACTTATGGAATTCAGAGATCTAGATCCTAAACTAGAACCAAAGTTAACGGAGTTATATAGATTGCACAAAGAAAGAGCGTCAAATATTGATTGGGGATATCATGATTTTCTACCGTGGGACAAGGCTCAGGACTTTCGTAGAGTCCCTTGGGATGAAAGTCAGGTAACCTTGCCACCTGCTCTGGTAACAGCAGTTGAAACGGCGTTATTAACGGAAGTAAATCTACCATGGTTTACGAGTTACCTACACTCAACCTTCAAAGGATCATTATCTGTGATCATTGATTTTATCCATACTTGGACAGCAGAGGAAGATCAGCATTCCAATTTATTAGAAACTTACTTGCTAATTACCCGAAATGTAGATCCTAATCGTTTGCATCAATTGAGAAAAATGGTCGTTGAAGGTGGGTTTGAGCCTGATTTTAGTACACCAATTGAATCAATGGCATACACAACCCTTCAAGAGCTAGCTACAATGGTCTTTTATAACAATGTAGCGAAAGTGGCTGGACCCTATGATAAGGATCTTGCCACATTGTTACGTCGACTAGCGAAGGATGAAACGCTACATTACGCATTTTATCGTGATGTTGTTAAAGCACATTTGGAACTAGACCCTAACTACATTACGGAAGTGGCGAATGTTGTGATCAACTTCCAAATGCCTGGAGCGGTTATGCCTGATTTCGAAGATCGTATGTCCATTATTGCTAAAGAGGCAAACTATGGTCCATTACAATATTTTGATCAGGTCCTTGATGTTGTCGTCGATTATTGGGAAATTCGTGATTTGCAGCCTACACATCCCGAAGCAATCGAAGCGAAAGAACAGATCTTAAAATATCACGGGCGTTTACTTCGAGTAAAAGAAAGATTTAGTCGTAAATAAAGTAGATTTCCATAGAGAGAAGACAGTTCTGGATTTCCAGGCTGTCTTCTTTTTGCATAAAATTCAAGATCAGCGGGAAGATAATGAGGACTAAATATGAAATAGGTGGGGAATGTGATGAATAAAATGGAATTTTTACAGGGGTTTTTAAGATCGCCCCTTGAGGTTGGGAGCGTGATTCCAAGCTCTAAGTTTATGGTAAATAAGGTCATAAACTGTATTTCTCAAGAAAAGCCGCAAACCATTGTAGAGCTTGGTGCAGGTACAGGTGTTTTAACCAGAGAGTTAGTCAAGCATTGCAAAGATAAGGACACTCTTATTGTTTTTGAAAAGGATGAACAAATGAGAAGGAACTTAACAAGAGAGTTTTCAGGCATTTCTCTATATGCGGATGCTCTAGATCTGGACAATGTTTTAGAGCAGCTTGGTACAAATCAAGTGGATTGCATCATTTCTGGTCTGCCCTTTACTTTATTTCCTAATGCAAAGAAGGAAGAGTTGTTTGAAAAAATCTATTCTAGACTAAAAAACAATGGTTGCTTTGTAATGTACCAATATACTACACAGCTAAAGCACCGTTTACGAGAAATGTTTGATGATGTGAAAATTCATTTAGTTTGGCTAAATCTCCCTCCTACCTTTGTCTATGTGTGCAAGAAAAAATAAAAAGGAATGAGATAGGTGAAGGTTCTTTCTATAGATGGAGGGGGAATTAGAGGGGTCTTTCCAGCCACAATCCTTCAATGTATCGAGCAAAGAGTAAAGGAACCAATCCACAAGCATTTTGACCTCCTAGCTGGGACAAGTACGGGTGCTATAATTGCCGCTTCCTTAACATTGGAAAAAAGCATGTCGAATGTAGTGAAAATGTATGAAATACATGGAAAGGATATCTTTCATAAACAATCGTTCTTAGCTCTGTTTCAAACTTTTTACAAGAACAAAAGGCTCAAAAGTGCCTTGCGTGATTTTTTTGGAGAGATTCGCTTGGGCGATATTTCTATTCCACTGGTCATACCAACAGTAAATATTTCAAAAGGAAAAACCCATGTATTTCGTTCAGGTTATTTTCATGAAAGTCCAGAGGATCACTCTATTTATTTATGGGAGGCGGTCTTATCCTCTTGTTCGGCTCCTATTTTCTTTCCTCCAATTCGAGCAGATCATAGATTTTTAGCTGTAGATGGTGGATTATGGGCTAATAACCCTTCCTTACTCTGTTTAACCGAGGCAATGGTGCAATTCGGTCAAACAATCTCGGATATACAGATGCTCTCTATTGGCACAGGAGAACAGGAGATTTGTTTTCCTGCTAGAAAGGCAAAAGGGTGGGGGATTCAAAGCTGGCTCCCTCTTCAATTTCACCCTTTTAAATTAACGCCCAAATTGTTAGATTTAGCCCTCAATCTATCTTCGGAGTCGATTTCTGCTCAATGTCAGGTACTATGCGGTTCAAAGTATGTGCGAATTAATCAAGAACTGCATCAAGAAATTCCATTTGATGACGTGACGTCTGTAAGAAAACTCATTCAAATGGCAGAAAAGGTATACCAAAAACAGCAGAAAGACATTCTTCCATTTTTTGAATCGACTCCTGATGAGAAAAATCATGGTGGAGGGGAAACGAAGGGATACAAGGAGATATGAAGAAATGGTTGGTTCTGTTCTTGTATTGTGTATTATTGTTTGCAGCCTACTACAGAAGGGAAGGAATCTTAGCTTGGATTGAAACAGAGGATCCAACGATTATACCTATCATGTTTCTTTTGGCTACATTTTTAGCCCTATTCCCAGTTCTGCCTTTTACCCTGTTTGCTGGAATGATGGGAGCGAAATATGGATTAATGCTTGGGAGCCTTATTAATTGGTCTGGTTCTCTCATTGCTTCAATTCTTATGTTTATTGGAGCGAGGTATTTCTTTAGTCAATGGCAATGGAACAAGAATAGCAAAACGGCTCTTAATAAACTCTTGCTCAAAATTGGAAATCGCACCTTTCTACTTGTTCTTGTAGGAAGGCTATCCTTCGTGATCCCACCGCCTATGATTAACCTTTACGCAGCGAAGAGTATTATTTCCCTAGGTTCTTTTGTTCTCGCAACCGGGATAGGAGAGATTCCCATTATTATTGCTTGTACTTATTTTGGTGATCAAGTAATAAATCATTTTACAAGGAGTTGAATTAAATGACAGTTGCATCACAAATCAAACAAACTCTAGCGGCGTTAAAAGGAGCGCAAGCAACGCTTCAAACCTATGCAGAGCATCATCCCGATCAGAATATTAAAGCAGAATTTAAGAACTGTGAAAATAGGTTAGAGAATATGATTCAAGGGCTTGAAACGAGAATACAACAAATTGAGTTTGAAGAACCGCAATATAAAGGGTACTAATTCCTTTTTCTAATCATTGAATTGATCTGTGTACTTAATATGCTCAATCCTACCTCCATATCTCGTTCGCTGACCAAAGAGTAACTAAGTCGAATATGCTGCTCTTTGGGAACGCTGTGGAAGCAGAAAGCTCCTGGAAGAAAGGATACAGATTCTAGGTTGGCTCTATGCAATAGTTCCATCGTGTCGACTTCGTCAGGTAATCTGAGCCATAGATTAAATCCGCCTCTAGGGATTTGAAACTTGATTGATTGACGAACATCTTGCATGAGATGAGCGATCATTCGATCTCTCCGCAACTGAAGCGCTGTTTTCAGCTTTTCTAGATGATCTCTCATCCTTTTGGTCTGAAGCAAAGGGAGTAACACTTTCTGATTCATCAGTGGACTTCCAATATCTGTACATGCTTTTGCTGAATAGAGTAAATCGAAGAAATGTCCATCTGCAAATAAGGAGCCCATGCGAAGCCCAGGTGCCAACGTTTTACTAAAGCCTTTTAGATAAATGACGTGTCCATTAGAGTCATAATGTTTAATAGGAGGAGGTAATGGCTGATGATCAAAGTAGATTTCACCAAAAGAGTCATCCTCCACAATAATAAATTGATACATTTCAGCAAGCTCCACAAGATCGATCCGCCTTTCTTTACTCATGACCATTCCTGTTGGGTTTTGAAATGTAGGATTTACATAGACAAGCTTTGGAATTTGTTTTTGGCAAATATCTTCAAGGAGATCCATGCGTGGTCCATTCTCATCTAGTGGAAGAGGAATGATATGTAGTCCTTTATTTAGAAAGACATCAATAGCTGCCCCATAACATGGGCTCTCTACAACGACGACATCTCCTTCTTTTAAAAAAGCATGAGCGATCATACTAATCCCTTGTTGAACCCCGCTAGTGATGATACATTGCTTCGGATCTAATTGAATTTGTTGAAAGTGCTTAAGATATTTTGTGATTTCTAACCTTAGTTCCTCATCTCCTTGTACAGAACCATAGGTGGTTAGAATTGCCTTGTTTTTATCAATCATTTTCTTTGTTTCTTCGGCAAGAAAGAAGGAAGGAAGAAGTCCGGGAAAAACGACAGCTTGAGAGAAATCATAAAAAAAGCTTCTTCTATGAGTGAAATACTGTGATCTCATGATATTTGAGTGTATGTTTTTTTGCCATTCATACTTCTTTACGGGAGCTTTCTGTTTTTCTTTCTTGGTTCTCACTTGGGCTCCTTTGCCTTGTCTGATTTCTATATAACCTTGGGCTTCTAACCGTTTATATGCTTTATTTACAGTTAAATAGCTAATCATCAGTTCTTCAGAAAGGGTTCTTAGTGAGGGAAGAGTTTCTCCTTCCTGTAATAAACCTGTCAGGATCTGATTCACAATCTGCGTATAAAGCTGCTCGTAGAGAGGTGTATGTAGGTGTCGATTTAAGTTGAGGTTCATAGGCACAGCCTCCTTATCTAAGGAATGGTTCACTCTTAGTTAATCGGATTTTAGACAAAATGGCAACAAAAAAATGAATGCACTGTTATACCCTCCATTATACTGTTATAAGCTGTTTTCCATATAATCATTTCAACTTCAAATTAGTAAGGAGGATGAATATGATTATTATAAATTATTTGTTGGTCTGTCTTATCTTTGGTACCACGTTTTTTGCCATTAAGGTGGGAATAGAAGCGGGGGCACCCCCACTTTTTTCGGCGGGTCTGCGTTTTTTTATTGCAGGTCTCTTGGTCATTCTGTTCTTTGCTGTACAAAGAAAAAAGTGGGTGTTTCTTTTTGCCTCTAAGCAGGTTCTTTTTATAGGGTTTTGTTTAACTTTTATGACGTTCTCAACTCTGTATTGGGCGGAGCAGTACATAACCTCTGGTCTGGCAGCGGTTCTATCAGCAACAGGACCTATGATGATTCTTTTGATTCAAAGCAGACGTGAACAGCAGAAGGTGAAATTGGAGCAAGCAATCGCTTTACTCATTGGACTAGTGGGCGTATTGTTGATTTCGCTTCCTGGATTACAAGGAGGAGCTTCCTACTTGTGGTTTTTCTCTTGCCTTCTCATCTTGTTTGGAGAATTTTTCTATGGATTAGGGAGTGTGAAATCAAGAGAGGTAGTGAAAGAATATAATCAAGTATCTCCCTTTCTGATTAATGGTGTACAGATGTGTGTAGGTGGACTTATGCTGCTTCTGGTATCTTTCATCGTAGAAACGCCTAGACTTGAAAGCTTTACATCAAGTGGAGCCATAGGTTCAATAGTCTATTTAATTATAGTGGGGTCCATCATGGGACATGGTCTGTATTATTGGTTGATCTCGAAGACGAATCCAGTATTTCCGTCGACATGGTTATATATATCTCCGTTAATTGCCTTAGTGATTGGGTATGTATTCCTGCAAGAGATCATTCGTATTCCCACAGTGGTGGGAGCTTTTCTCATTATTATTGGGGTTGTACTAGCCAATCGAGAAACATTACACCAGCTTATTCAAGACAATAAACTGATGAAGAAGGAGCTGCCATTATAGTTTGTAAGGATCGCAGAAGGGTATAAAAAAATGAAAAAAATCCTCTTAATATATTGACATTGATAATCATTTTCATTTATTATATTAATTGAGAATAGTTTTCAATAGATATCAAGGAGGGTGGATATGAAATCTTTACTTATTGTTGGAGCAGATCATTTGGGAAGTATAGTTGAACAACTAACAACTATTGGAATAAATAAAATATCGCATGTTAGTGGTCGAAAGTGTCAAGCTGTTAAGAGAGGGATTCCTGAAAATGTGGATGCAGTTCTTGTGCTCACGGATTATGTCAATCACAACTTGTCAAAGGTAATTAAACAAAAAGCCAAGGAACAAGCTTTACCCATTTATTTCTCTAAACGTTCATGGTGTTCAATCCATTCCGTATTAACCGCAGATAAATAATCAGTCTTTACATAGTAGAGAGAGCTGGTGTGAAATAACACAGCTCTTTTTTTTGTCACGTTCTAACCATCAAGTGGAGTAAAAACTCCATCAGATGGAAGTCTACTTTATTCTTTTTTCTCATTGTTTCTTCGACCAAAGAATTGTACAAACATCGCAGTGATTCCAGCTGCCATCAAAGGACCTACGGGTAAACCATGAAGAAAAATAATGCCAGCTATACTGCCAATAACTAAACCGATAATCATTTCTGGCTCCACTCTTAATAAAAGCAATCCTTTCTGATTGAGATAAGTAGCTAAGGCACCGCCAGTGAGTCCAACAATTCCGTACCAAGATGTAAATAAGTGTTGAATGTCTTTCCATTTTATTTGGTCAGTGGCAAATGGAATAAGCACAGCAATGGTTAAGAAGAGCAATCCAATTTCTAATCCCCTGCGTTCAATCGTAGGAAAAAAACGATCTAAGGATGTTAACTTGAAAATAAGCAATAAGCTTGCGGCAGTGGAAATAATCGGTGAATTCCCCATAAGACCAATGATGATCAGTAAGACTAATAGTATTTCTCCACTCATTTTGTACGACCCCTTGTCCATAGTAAAATTAGTAGAGGTTATGTTTTTGAATTTAGAATTATGTCTTATTGTGTTAAAATGAATAAACTACGGTCTGATACGCATACTAGATTTTTTGATGGATCATATTCAGAAAAGAGGGGTAGGATTGAATGTAAAATTGACTGGTGAAAAACAGTTTTATCAGTTTATAGGCGCCTATGATCATCAAATTGAACTCACACTATATCCGGAAAAGGAGCTTGATACTATAGGGCATGTTGTCGTCTTGCCTTGGTATAGTGACAAATGGCTTTTTACCGTACATAAAGAAAGAGGAATAGAGTGGCCTGGTGGGAAGGTAGAACAAGGAGAACGTCCCCTTGCTGCGGCTCTGAGAGAATTATATGAGGAAACAGGTGGCTATGCCTCGTCTATTTGGCTTGTAGGATATTATAAAGTTTTTGAGAGTCAACGCCATACTTTCACTAAAAATATCTATGTGGCAAAAATATCAGGTGTCGATCCCGTACCTTTAGCTGATGATGTGGAAAGAGTCGAATTTCTCCCCCTGGACTTTGACCCAAGTGAAAAGGGGTATTCTCCTTTAGTACAGGATCAGGTTTTTCATTTCGTTCGAAAAGAAGTGTTTCCTTCGTTACGAGGTGTAGCCTTTGATTAAAAGTGCTAAATGATTGTCCTTTCTCATAGACTGTAAGGGACAAAGGGTCATGGGAGGGGCGTATATGAAGTTATGGAAGCAATGGGGAGTGTTACTTTTTACTTGGATTTTGGGTACACTTTCAATGAGGGTCTGGCCTACTATCAATTCATTAGATCTTGGGATGAAGCCGGATTTAATGTCCGCGATTCTTTTTAAGCCATTTCACTATCTTACATCGCTTTTATTTCTTATTTTTTTTATTTATTTGGTTTCGTATCTATTACGAAAAATGATTTATGAATGTAAAGTAGCTTTTTTGTTAAAGCGAATACCCTACGAACCCTTTGCTTACTCGGGGGATTGGTTCTGTTATATATCAAAGTATTTCTTTACTTTCCATACTTGATGCTTATTTTATCGGGTGTGATGGCTATTTATGACTTCCTTTCTTATTTACCTAAGAGAAAGGAAGAAGTGACTTACGTGAAAGAGTGATATGATGTTATTAATGATTGCAATTGTATGTATTTTCCTATTTGGATTATTGATCTATATGTGGTACGAAGCAAAAACACTTAAAATAGATCGTCGAGAATTGTATTTGCCAGAATGGCCCCAGGGCTTTGATGGAGTAAAGGTATTATTTCTTAGTGATCTTCATAGTCGTGTCCTGCCTCAATGGGTTAGGGATGAACTGAAACAAGAAAAGGTTGATTTGATTATTATTGGAGGAGATTTGACGGAAAAGGGGGTTCCACTTCAGAAAGTGGAGGACCATATTTCGTTCCTAACTTCTCTTGGTCTAACCTATTTTGTTTGGGGGAATCATGATTATCAAGTAGATTATCGGGAATTAGATTTACTTATGCGTGAAAAGAAAGTAACGGTATTAGATAATAGAGCGGTTTCTTTCGAATCAGGTGGAGATCGATTATGGTTAGTAGGAGTAGATGATGTATCGAAAAACAGAGATAAGCTCCATTTAGCCTTAGCAGATGTAGAACAACCGGGCTATCGACTGCTTCTATCCCATAACCCCATTATTGTAGAGAAAATAAAAGAATCTGACCAAATCCATGGAGTTCTAAGCGGACATACTCATGGCGGTCAGATCTGCCTCCCATTTTTCGGTCCCATTACAGGACATAGAAATTCAGTTGTATCGAAATATGTTTCAGGTGAGTACCATCTCGATGAGGGGAAAATGAGTTTATTTGTCAGTAAAGGAGTAGGTACCTCTCATCTTCCTCTTAGACTCTTAGCTCCTCCTGAGCTTCATATCCTGACCTTAAGGTCAAAATCGGAGAAGTAAACTTGATAAGGGAGCCGAACCATCAGGAGGAGTAAAAACTTCATCTGATGGAAGGCTCCTTTATTTTTCTGGTAAAACCACTTCTGTAGGTAAGACGAAGTGATAACCTTCTTCTTGAAGGGCTTTTAAGATGTTGCCTAAAGCATCAGCTGTGCTTTGTTTATCGTGAAAGAGAATATTATCACCGTTTTTAATGTTAGAGAGGACTTGCTTCGTTATTTCCTTAGGGTCTTTTAATTCCCAGTCCAGCGAACCATTCGACCAGTTCATACTCTGCATGCCTTCTTCTTTTAAGATACGAAGGGACACCTCAGAATTTTGACCAAAGGGAGGCCTAAAGTATTTAGGTTTCTCTCCTAAATGTTTCTCTAAAAAGTCATTAAGTCCTACAATTTCTTCGCGTACTTTCTCCTCACTTTCTTTTCTAATGTAGATATGCCACCATGTGTGATTGCCAATCAGATGTCCTCTCGCTTTTATCTCTTTTAGGAGATCTAGATGAGGCTCTGCATAATGCCCGTTGACAAAGAAAAGTGCTTTTGCTTGGTATTGATCAAGAGTATCTAGAATTTGAGTGGTTGCTTTGGCTGTAGGTGTGTCATCAAATGTTAAGAGAACATATTTTTTGTCTGAGCTTTTTGCGTCTTCTGTGTCATGAACAGGGTGGATCATATACGTTTTTGGATCGACTCTAAACCGTTGATCTGGCTCATCTTCTACTGCTGGAGGAGGCTCTATCTGATTCTCTGTACTTGGTAAACCATGATCCAGCGAATCATAAACAGGTTCGGTGCTATCCTCCGTTTCTTCATTTATAGCAGGCAGAGGAGAAGCCTCTTCATTGGTTGAGTTTTCATTTTGACCAGTACAGGAGATAAGAACAAACGAAAGAAGTAAAACAAAACATAAGTTCAGTATCGTTTTCATCATGTTGAAATCTCCTTCGTTGAGCGTATTTCATTTAACGTTACTTAAGTTCTTGATCGAGATGGAGCGCTTTGGCAAAAGCCTGATGGATCACCTTATATCCACTGTCATTGGGGTGAATATCATTTTTAGCGATATGGGTAAGAGTATTCCCTTTTCCCAGGAAATCTGAATAGACAGAAACGATATGAATATTTGAAAAAGCAGATACTTGTTTGGCTAACTCCTTATTATATATGCTGATTGTAGCTTGACCTATTTCATGCAGGGGGTGACCTGCATCATATGGTGAGTATAAATCCATGACATAGATAGGTACAGTCTTATTCTGTTGACGGATCGTTTGAAAGATTCCCTGTAGCTCTTGACCATATTGTTGAATGGTACTCTGGATTATTTCCGCTTGTAGGTTATTGCTCCTTACGAGTCGAAGGAGATCATTTCCGCCAATCGTCAATGTAATTAAATCAGCTTCTTTTAATTTTTCTTGTACTCCTGCTCCTTGCTGTAAATAAATTTGAAGCTGAGAGCTAGTGATCCCAGGAATCCCATGATTCTCGACATATATTTCTCGATGTAATCTCAGTTGCTTTGTCAACTGCGGAACAAAAGCATTCATACGCAGATAATTGACTTCGGAAGCGCCTAGCCCGGCTGTCAGCGAGTCACCAAGTGCAATATAAGTAAGAGGAGTCTTTTCTTCAGTAGCATGGGTCTGCACCCAGATTTCCTGATGAGAAAATAGAAGGGAGAGGCTCCATATGATGAAGAGGAGCCCTCCGATTCTACTCCATAGCTGTTTTCTTCGCATTTCTTCTCTCTCTCCATTCATCTAACAATTTATAGACTACAGGGATAAAGACTAAGGTGATTAACGTGGCAAAAGAAAGCCCAAAAATAATCACGGTAGCCATGGGGGCTTGAATTTCAGAACCTTCCCCATATCCAAGCATCAAAGGCACTAGAGCTAAGATAGTGGTCAAGGTTGTCATTAAAATTGGGCGTAAACGAATAGGACCTGCTGTTAATAGGGCTTCATCTCGATTCAATCCTTGCTTTCGTAAGGTATTGACATAGTCAATAAAGACAATGGCATTATTGACGACAATTCCGGTTAGGACAAGGATTCCGACCATAGACCCAACTCCTACAGGGCGGAAGGTAATCAGTAAGCCGCTAATAATTCCTATCGCAGTGAGAGGGACAGCGAACATAATGATAAAAGGAAAGAAATAGGATTCAAATTGAGCAGCCATGACCATATAAACCAATACTATTGCTAGTAGTACAGCTCCCGTTAGCTTCATCAATGCATCATTCATTTGTTCATTTTGTCCTCCAAAATGAATACTGTAGCCACTTGGAAGTGGAAGCTCTGCCGCTAGAATTTCACGTATTTCATCGATTGTAGAGCCAAGATCACGATTCAAAAGCTGTGCATTGACAGCTACTTCTCTTATTCGATTCACTCTTTTAATCGAATGGGGACTGATTTCCTCAGTGAAATCAACTAACACCTCTAAGGGAACATTCATGCCTAAAGGAGAGGCGATTTCTAGAGATTTTAGATAATCCATCTGTGCCTGAGCGGATGGTGTATAGAGAAGTCTAATATCTATTTCATTTCCTCCTTGACTCAGGCGGGATGCCACCATTCCTTCTAGAGATTCTCTAATGATGCTGGCTACCTGAATACTAGAAATTCCATATTGTGCTGCTTTCATTCGATTGATTTTGGCTTGAATTTCTCGTTGTCCTGTCGTGAAGTCACTTGTTGGCTCACGAACTCCTTCAACATTTTGAATGATCGAGGTGACTTCATGTGCCAGAGATTCTAATACTTTCACATCAGGACCTCGTACGCTCAAGTGGATCGCACTTCCGCCAAAGCCTGAATCACCAGTTGAAACATTGACTCTTACATCTGGCAGGTCATTGAGCAAGTGTCTAATTTCTTCAGCTACTTCTTTGTCTGACCGATTTCGCTCACCTAGAGGAACGAGCTGTAAATTATAATTCGCTCTGTTGGTTAGTGAACCAGCCGATAACTGAAATTGCCCGGCTCCACCAACATTAACATAGATATTTTTGATTTCAGGCACTTGATTAAGCCGCTGGTCTACTTCTTGAGAGAGCTCTATCGTATGATCCAATGAGCTTCCAACAGGCAAGCGAACATCAAGATAAACAATACTCTGATCTTGTTCAGGTAAGAATTCACGACCAATAAATAAGATTCCTGATAGGCTCGTTAAAAAAAGGAGTACGACGGTTGTAATTACTTTTTTAGGGTTTTTTAAAGCCCAAGCGAGTAGTTGTTTATATTTATTTTGAACTCCTTCATAGGCTTTTTGAAAAGTAGAGCTTTTCTCCTCTTCTTCAATGTAAATTAATTTTGAAGAGAGCAAGGGAACGATAATTAATGATGTGAATAGAGAAGCAAGTAAAGCATAGGTCACACTTAGAGCAAGTGGAGTAAATAATTGTGCTGCCAATCCTTCGACGAAGAGAATGGGTAGAAAAACAATGACGGTTGTAATCGTTGAGGCAAAAACAGCGGGTCCAACCTCACTCGTTCCTTTGACTGCCGCTTCTTTTAACGAAGCTCCTTGTTGTCGATAGCGATAAATGTTCTCAATGATGACAATTGAATTATCTACCATCATTCCAACCCCTAGTGCTAATCCCCCAAGCGTAAGCAGGTTAAGGGTTTGATTGGTAAAATACATAAAAATAAAGGTTGTCACAATAGAGATGGGGATCGCAAAGGCAACAATAAGAGTTGAACGGAAATTCTGCAAAAAGAGAAACAGAATAATTCCGGCTAAAAGGCTACCAATAAGCATATTGATGGATACGGTCCGAATCGATTGCTTAATATATAACGATTGATCGAATATGGGTTCAATCGACACATCGGCAGGTAATTCCGCTCTCAATTCTTCAATGACTTTATTTACTTGATTTGCGACATTGACGGTATTGGCATCAGTTTGTTTCTGGATGGTGATTCCAACACTATCCTCCCCATTTAAAAAGCTGACCATGGTTGTTGCTTTGAACGTTTCTTCAATTTTGGCTAAAGTGGATAGTGGAATAATTTCTCCCTTGCCCGTTGGAACTTGTATCTGCTCAATATCTTGAATGCTTTGAAATTGACCTATGATTCGCAGGGGAACGTCTAACTGGTTGTCATGGATGAGTCCACCAGGAAGATTAATGTTTTCACCCGCTAAGATCTGCTGAATCGTTTGAAGTGAAAGCTGATGTTCTCTTAGCAAACGAGGATCAAAGGTAAGTTGAATTTCTGTTTCTCTGCCGCCTTCGACATTGACTGCTGCGATTCCATTCAAGGGCTCTAATCGAGGCTTGATCCTATTTTCAGCCAATCTTTTTGTTTCTACAATATCGTAAGAGGGGCTTGAAATGGCCAACTGAATGATAGGAAGCATTCGCGGATCAAATTTAAGCACCATGGGTAATGGAACATCGTTAGGGAGGCTTTCACGAATCATATCGATACGTTCCCTGATTTGTAACGTGGCAAAATTCATATCTGTTCCCCAGTCAAATTGGACAATGAGCAAAGCTCCCCCAAGCCGCGAGGTCGAGTTAATACTTTCAACATTAGGAATGGTTCCCACGATATTTTCCAAGGGGCCAACGATCAAAGCTTCAATTTCTTCAGGTCCTATCCCTGGATAGCTGGCAGTGATCGCCGCAATAGGAAATTCAAGCTCAGGAAATAAATCGACAGTTAGGCCATTAAGAGAAACCAGACCAATGACTAGAATAAAAAAGATGACCATTGACATGGCTACAGGACGATAAACGGATAATTTAGCTAGGTTCATAACTCATCAACTCACTTTTGAATGTAGACTAGACGTCCTTCAGTTAATCTTTCACGGCCCATGGTAATCACAGGATCCTGCTCATCAAGTCCACTTAATACGACATAATGGCTTTGATTTCTTTCCCCTAATTGAACTTCTTTTTTTACTGCTTTTTGCTCCTGAACCAAATAGACAAAGGATTTTTCATCCTCAAAAAAAACAGCTTGTACAGGAATTAATAATGCCTCTTCCATAACAAGGGTTTCCAGTTGAACAGTAGCTAACTGTCCAGGAAAGAGCCTTCTTTCTTGGTTATCAAGGATGATTTGTGCTTGATATAGGGGACTTTGCGGTCCAATTCCTGGAGATAAATAATCTAAGGAGGCTTCAAGGGCTTCATTGGCTCCTTCAATGAGAACAGAAGCTTTTTGTCCTTGCTGGAGCTGTCCTATTTGTGTACTGCCAACCTGTAGTTCAATGACAATTTGATCTAAATTAGAGATTTGCAATATAGGATAATTTGGGACAGCGACTCCTTTTGCTTCAATATTCCTGAGAGTGATAACGCCATCAAATGGAGCTTTGATGGTTAGCCTTTGAATCGATTCCTCTGCCATACGAATTTGAGTTCTTGCCTGTTCTACCTGTAATTCCAATTGAGCAGGTTGAAGAGCACTCATATCTGGCAGGTTTTGCATTTGATTCTGCCTCACAAGTAATTGGGTGCTTGCTTGCAGCAAATCAAGCATGGTAACAGCTCCAGTTTGGGAGCCTTCTATTAAGGCTTGAGCCCTTCTTACGGATTCCTCCGATTCTTGCTGTATGGCTCTGTTTGCTCCAAAGCTTGTTGTTGCAGAGCTTGGAGATCCTTAACGTTCTTTTCTAAAGTGGCTAATTGCTTTCTGGCTTCTGTTAATTGCTGTTGAGCTTCTTCATCATCAAACAGAAGAAGGGATGCCCCCTCTTTTACCTCATCTCCAATTTGAACATAGATTTCTTTTACCATTAATGGAGAAGGAGCGATGATCGGGAAGTCGATTCTGCTTTTCGTCCGCCCAGCCAATTCTACGTGTTGAGAAAAGGTTCCACGAATAGCTTCTTCGATCCTTACAGGAACCCTATCTTCAGTATCTTGGGACTCTAGGGGTTTAGTTGTACAACCACTTATCATAACAACAGCAAGGAAAAGGAAGAAGAATTTCGAATAAGTTCTCACGGCGATCACCCCAAAAATTTAAAAGTTTTAGTTGTAAATCAATATATTAAATGTACCATGTAAAATTTATTAAGCCAAAGATAAGCTCATGTAAATAATTGATAGTATTACCAAAATGCATTTTTATTTTCATATAACTTCAAATATGATAAAGTAATAATAATAGAATAGATTATTTTAACCAAACAACTGGTTCAAACATATAGTAAAGTACCAGTTGAGTGGCGAGGGAGGGTCATTCATGAGACTTGAACGCCTTAATCCAGACAAGATTAGGATCTTTCTTACATTTGATGATTTGGTTGAGCGGGGGATCAGCAAAGAGGATATGTGGCAAGACATTCCCAAAGTACATGAATTATTTAACGATATGATGGATCAGGCATACCAAGAATTAGATTTTGAAGTGTCAGGTCCAGTAGCCGTTGAAGTATTTAATTTACCCGCACAAGGAATGGTCGTCATAGTCACTAGAGGGAAAGGTTCATTTGACTCTTCTGAGGATGATCATGAGGAGCATGATGATTTCTACGAACTAGAAGTGACACTTGATGAAAGTGATGATGTACTTTTTTGTTTTAAGGAACTTGAAGATGTCATTCAATTAGCCCATAAATTAAATTCCTTCCTGCAAGAGGAGGGCAAACTATATCAATATAATGATCGTTATTTTCTGCTTTTCGAGGATCTGATATTAGATGATAGCGAATACGAATTAACCATTGCGTTATTATCTGAATTTGCTGAGCCTTCTATGTTGAGTAAGTACATTTTAGACGAATATGGTCATAAAATTATTGAAAATAACGCGATTCAAGTGCTTTGTCAACACTTCAAATTATAGAATTATGATATGGAATGCAGGGTAACTCTCTTTGTTAAAGAGAGTTTTTTTTGTTTATCAAGCTTAAACCATCAGGTGGAGTAAAAACTCCATCTGAAGAAAGTCTACTTTATCAAAAACTTGTAGGTAATTTGAATACAAAAATCTTTGCATGTGTCCTTCAGGTGGGTGTATACTAACACTGAATGAAGGACATCAGATTAAAGGTGGTTAATGTTATGGGAGAAAAACATGAAGAGTCAAATCAGACAATGGAGAATCTAAACGTCCTCCAATCAACGCAAGCTGTTATCAGGGAGGCTTTAGATAAGCTGGGTTATCCAGAGTCAGTTTATGAACTAATGAAAGAACCGCTAAGAATGCTGACAGTACGTATTCCGGTACGAATGGATGATGAGTCTGTCAAAATATTTACTGGATTTAGAGCACAACATAATGATGCAGTAGGTCCCACTAAGGGAGGGATTCGTTTTCATCCTGATGTAACTGAGGACGAAGTGAAAGCGTTATCAATATGGATGAGCTTAAAATCTGGAATTGTTGACTTGCCTTATGGAGGAGGAAAAGGCGGGATTATTTGTGATCCACGTGAAATGTCTTTTCGTGAATTAGAGCGTCTTAGTAGGGGATATGTTCGTGCTGTGAGTCAAATTGTGGGACCTTCGAAGGATATTCCAGCACCTGATGTATTCACAAATTCACAGATCATGGCTTGGATGATGGATGAGTATAGTCGAATTAAAGAGTTTGATTCTCCAGGTTTTATTACAGGAAAACCTCTGGTGTTAGGTGGCTCACATGGAAGAGAAACAGCAACAGCAAAAGGAGTAACCATTTGCATACGGGAAGCGGCAAAGAAGAAGGGCATTGAGTTAAAAGGGGCGCGTGTCATTATTCAGGGCTTCGGAAATGCAGGGAGCTTCCTCGCTAAATTCATGCATGATGCTGGCGCCAATGTTATCGGGATTTCGGACGCTTATGCGGCACTCTATGATCCTAATGGACTTGATATCGAGTACCTATTAGATCGTCGTGATTCCTTTGGAACAGTAACGAAGCTGTTCAAAAACACAATTACCAATGCGGAGCTCTTAGAATCTGAATGTGATATCTTAGTTCCTGCTGCTATAGAAAATCAAATAACGGCAAAGAATGCTCACCAAATTAAGGCAGATATCATCGTTGAGGCAGCTAATGGTCCAACGACCAATGAAGCAACGAAGATTCTGACAGAAAGAGGAGTACTCATTGTTCCAGATGTATTAGCAAGTGCCGGTGGAGTCACCGTTTCATACTTTGAGTGGGTTCAAAATAATCAGGGCTACTACTGGTCAGAAGAGGAAGTAGAAAGAAAGCTGGAAGATATTTTGGTTAAATCGTTTGAGAATGTATACCAAACCGCTAAATCAAGGAAGATTGATATGCGTCTAGCAGCCTACATGGTTGGGGTACGAAAAGCTGCCGAAGCATCAAGATTCAGAGGATGGGTCTAGAGGAAAAACACATCCTTCTAACCATCAGGTGGAGTAAGAACTCCGTCTGCTAGAAGTCTATTCTATATACCTAAACATTAAGCGTGATGAAGACTGATTTGTTCGATATTCCTAGGATAATCATTCTTATCACGCTACTTTATTTTTGCTGTCAGACTTTAGCGATCAAAAATCTCTTGAAGCTTTTCTAAGTCAGACGTCACTTCTAAGGCTACCATAAGTTTTAAACGTGCTTTTTGACCGTTTAGACCATTGGAAAAAAGAACGCCCATATTTTTTAAGTGCTTTCCGCCTCCCGCATAATCATAATTACTCTCTACAATTCCATTAAAGCAGCGAGAAACGAGAACGATGGGAACCTTTTTTTCAGTTAATTTAGTCAAAGCAGGTAAAATACTTGGAGGAAGGTTTCCCTGTCCAAATGCTTCGATAATAAGTCCATCTACCCATAGGTGACGAGAGATTCAACCCATTCGTTATCCATTCCTGCATAAGCTTTAAGCAGCATCACTTTCTTCTCAAGTTTTGTTACACAATAATGATCTCGTACGATTGGAGTGTGGTGAAAGCTGACTCTTTTTTTTGTTGTCATCCCGATTGGGCCGTATTGTGGTGATTGAAAGGTGCTAATATTACTTGTATGTGTTTTTGTCACATTTTTGGCTGTGTGGATTTCATCGTTAAAGACAACTAAGACCCCTTTTCCTTTTGCTTCTTCGGTTGTAGCCACTCTAACGGATTGTAGCAGATTTAGCGGGCCATCTGCGCCAATCTCATTACTGCTTCTCATGGCTCCAGTAATAATAATAGGTTTTTCAGACTGAATCAACAGATCAAGCACATAGGCAGTTTCTTCAAGGGTGTCTGTTCCATGAGTCAGCACAACTCCATCTAAAGCAGGTTCAGCTAATCGACTTTCTACTTTTTTGGCAAGTTCAAACATAATATGAGGTGTCATATGGGGAGAGGGGATATTGGCATAATTGTCCACAGTAATATCTGCATGAGGTTCTAAAATATGTATGACGTCATTTAGAGGATTTGTTGATGAAGGCTTGACAGAGCCAGTCTGCTCGTCTTCGCTCATCGCAATAGTACCCCCTGTATGAATAACAAGTATCTTTTTTTTCATTTGTTCCTCCGAAATTTTTAATTTTCAAAACGGTAGTACCATGTTACCATGAAACTAAAAGAGGAGAAAAGAGGAAGGTAATGATTAATATCATTATGGCTGCAATCGCTCCGGGTATCGCCTTACTCAGTTTTTTTTATTTAAAAAAGAAATATGATCACGGTCCCATTATGATGGTTATAAGGGTGTTTTTATTCGGTGTCCTCCTTGTGTTTCCGACGATGGTTTTACAATATACACTAAAAGAAGGATTAGAACTAACTCCCATTGCCCAATCATTTTTTATTGCTGCTATGCTTGAGGAGTTTCTAAAATGGTTTGTCCTGTTTTTTATTGCTATTCCTAACGTGGAAATGGAAGAAAGGTATGATGGAATCATCTATAGTACAGCTGTTAGTCTTGGGTTTGCCACACTTGAAAACATGATGTATCTATGGTTTTATGGAGTTCAGGAAGCTCTGATGCGTGCCTTACTCCCCGTTTCAAGTCATGCATTATTTGGTGTGATTATGGGATATTATATAGGAAAAGCCATGTTCGCAGAGCAAAGAATGAAGAAGAAGTGGTTGCTCTATTCACTGTTCATTCCTATTTTTTTGCATGGCATATATAACTATCTGTTAGTGATAGGGAGTGGCCGTTGGTTATGGCTGATGATTCCTTTCATGCTGACTTTATGGTGGTATGGATTAAATAAAGTAAGAAAAGCGGCTCATGATCAGCATGCCTCATCCACATATTCGCCCTTCTAAAAATAAGCTGGAGTGGTAATACTATGATCATTGAAGAACATTGATTATGGGAGGCGTTATGAAGTCAGAGCGTTTAAAAGTATTTATTGTGTGTAACGATTGTGGAGAAAGGTTTACCTTACGTGGGAAGAAAGATCCCAAAGGGGAGCTTAACACTGGATTTAAAAGATGTTTGTGTGACAATGAAAATAACTTTTCTGTAAGAACGGAAGAACTAATGTGAATATGAATTTCACGAATAGCTGGGAAAAGAATCTTTTATAGATTCTTTTCCCTTTTTTGTATAAATCATAAATGATGGTAGAAAAATACCACTACGAGGGAAAATGAAAAGGAGGTATTTCTACATGTTTAACATCCTACAGAGTGACAGATTAAAAAAGTGTACTATCACCTTCATAGTTATCACTATATTGTTTTCCATTTTTCCTATACAAACAGAGGCTTTTAGCCCTCAAGTGATACAGAGAGGGGCTACAGGAGACGATGTGATAGAGCTCCAATCCAGATTGCAATATGTTGGATATTACAAAGGGAAAATTGATGGAGTTTTTGGTTGGGGTACTTACTGGGCAGTACGCAATTACCAGAATGATTATGGACTTGGTATAGATGGCCTAGTTGGTACTGAAATGAAAAGGAAATTAGAAAAAACAACCGAATACGACAAGGCTTATGTTTATGGAAAGATAGAGCAAGGCAAAAAATTTGATACGTATGGTAAGACCGGCAGAGGTCCTCAACCAGACTGGCCACCTCCGGGTCAACGTGATTCTGGCAATCGTCAATCACCTAAAAAAGATCAGCAGCCTCAAGGTCAAGCCCCAGGCACTGGTTTTCAAGGATATGCGAAACAACAGGGCACACCTGGAGCAGGAGGAGCAGGAACGCCGCCGCCAGGAACACCTGAACCAGGTGGGGCAGGAAGCCCACCAGCAGGAACACCTGAAGGAGCGGG
>NZ_BAMO01000027.1 GCF_000615945.1 Caldalkalibacillus mannanilyticus JCM 10596 | reverse complement strand
TCTCTATCATCTGTTTGGTAGTTAAGTGAAGAAGGGAGAAGACTAGCCTATAAAAAGGCTGAAATGCGCGAGTTACACAGAAAATGACGAAGAGCCATAAATATTTTTCACAAAAATTGAAACTAATAAAGAAATTGCTGATATAACCATGGCTATTAAGCACAAATTTATAGTAATAACGATGACATATAGTAGTGAATGACTTTCAAATAGCTCTAATGCATAAGTTGGTTTACTAAGTTCAGTTAGCGTTAAATCGAGTGGACTCTGAAATGTAAAATAACAGTATACAAATACAATAAAGGATATTAATCCCACAAATATTATACTAGTGATAGCAGATGAAACTACTTTATAAAGAAAATAATAGTGTTTATCTATTCTTACATTTATATATTCAATAAACCTAGTTTTTCTATCCCAAGCAAGTGAATCTCCAGCTACTAGCGCTACCACCAATGGGATTAATATTGGCAAGATAGACCATCCTCCTGCACCTTGCCCTGCTAAAAAAGCGGAATAATAATTATTATCATATAAGTAAATGTCAGTTAAATTCTGACGATAATCTTCAATTCCATGTAAATATAAACCGAACAAAAAAATACTTGCTAATACCAATTGCCAACGTACTAGGTTTCTATAGACTTCTGTTTTTAGCAATTTAATTCCCTCCAACTTTGATGGAGCAAGACAACAAATTTACTGTTATCCTGCTCCATCTACTTTTACCAAGTTACATCAAAATTAATTTTCTTATCTTTAATAGTTGTTAATGAACTAGTGATTCTTGCCTTAATCAGATCTCCACTTGTAGAACCACTTGTAAGTGAATTGTCTGCATTAATAGTAAGGTTAACTGTGCTTGAAATTCCATTGAGTGCAGTATCAGTGATTTGCCCTCTTGTATTAACGTTATCCTGTACATAAGTTGGCTTGATAGTTTGCGTTTTGCCGGTTGCACTTTCATCTGGGGTTACCAAACCAGCAAAACCTGGAATCGTTCCTGTATATGATTTCGTTGAGGCGAAAACCGAGCCACTAATTCCAGTTAAAAGCAATGTTAAAGTTAACCCTGAAGCAACAATGCGTTTTTTAAAATTCCCTTTCATTTTTCCTCTCCTCCGTTTTTCAATTAAACTTTTCATATCATTTTGAGTATCTTTTTATTAAGCACTTCCGATACTCATTAGAAGTTATGCCTTGGCCAAGGCTTACTATTAAACTACCAAAATATGTATCACAATGTAAATTGGGTAATTCCGCAAATTCCGCAATTCTTTTTCAGTGTATTCCGCAAAGAAGGCTGAAAGATATCGTAAAATGTATTTTCTTATCTTAATCTTAAGCTAAACATTAATAGATTCTTAAATAAAAAATTATGAATTAAGGGTTTTTATTATTTCGACTCACAAATTTGTTTATTGCTTCTGCTCTAGATGTCACCTGCAACTTTTTATATATTCCTGTTAAACAATACTCAATCGAGCGTACACTCATACATATTTCCTTAGCGATTTCTTTATTAGTATATCCACTTGAGATCATAGAAAGTATCTTTTTCTCCCTTTTTGTTATGATGATTCCTTCTCCTTTTCTAATCTGCATTACTTCTTTTACTTGCATCTTTTGAAAAAGTGTCAATGGTATAATTGTTTCTCCAGCAAAAACACTCTCTACCATACGAAACAACTGTTGTGGTGTAGCACTTTTCATCATCACTCCACTAACTCCTATACTAATTAAATCGTTCAGATAAGAGAGATAATCATAGCTTGTAAAAATAATAATATGTTGTTGCGGATACTTTTCTTTTATGATTCTTGCTGTTTCTATTCCCGACCTGTCTGGTAAATCCATATCTAAAAAAATAAGTTTTGGTTGATATTCATCTACCATCTCAACACCTTTTGCACTACTCTCAGCAATACCAACTATTTTAATATACTGTATTTGCTCTAATATCATCTTCGTTCCATATCCCGTAGCAGGATGATCTTCTACAATTAATACTTTAACCCATTCTTGATTCTTCATTATTAATAACCTCTTTTTCAATATTCTTTAGAATTTTCTTGATGAAAACTCCTTCACGAAATATCCGAATAGTTGAACCCTTAAGTTACAACTCTCTTTTATGAAAAAAATTCCCCTCAACGTCAACACAATCATTTAACCTTCCTTATCCATGGGATTATTTTATGTGAAAGTCGTAAGAATATCTGTCAAATCCTTCAAACTTCAAATCAGTATTATGAGATTCTTGAACGTTGACAAAAAAATATCTAGTTTCATTGCTCAGCGTCCTCCATGTAACGACAGAAGAGTATTCTTTTGTAAAGATGATTTGACCAAGCTCATTATCTATACGGGATGGGTAATGTGAAGTGATGCTGACTAAAAAGCGGAAACAGATTGTTATAATAGGCCTAATGACAATACTTTAGACAGTTGGGTAAAGTATTATAACCGAGAATCCGAAGTAATCATTTAGATCCTCCGGTGAAGAGGTCAAAGTCTCACAGAAGCAATTTCGCGATCTACAGGAGGGAAATGATTTCTAAAAAAAGCGATACACTATTATGAAGAAGCAAGGAGCGTCAGAGTGAAGAGGAGGTAATCTCTTATATTGCGAAAATCCAAAAAGTCGTTAATACTATTGTTTTAAGTATAAGATTAATATAGAGATATGTATGTACACTTTTTCATTTGACTGTGTTATACTTCCTTGTATTGATCACTAGTAACATTCAAAATTTATAAAGCACAACCTCTCTGCTACCTAAAATACACTCCTATTATTTTACATTTAAGAAGGTGATATGTAAACCCCCTAAACTGCACCATATGAATTATATAGAAACTGATAAAAAGTAGTATTTCCATCCTCCAACAAGCAAATATAGGAAAAGAGTATGTGAAAATCCTTTAAAATATAAAGCCTCGATATTAAGTGAAAAACAAAAGGAGTACATTTATAAAATGAATTATTTTTTGCTTTATTTACTTATCCTACTTTTTTGTGCCTGTTTCTCTACTGTTATATTATTATCCCTGAAACGTAGAACTAGGATGGAAACATTAGTTTTCTCAGTCATTCTTTTGGTAACAGGCATAGCCATAGATAATATGCATGGTATTAAAGAGTTAGCTGAAATACATTCTTTTATTCCTTTAGTGATGTTTGTTCTGCCACGACTCTTTATTGTTTTAGGTTTTATCATCGCAATCATCAGCTATGTACATATCAAAGATTAGTAGGTCCTTTTGAACTTGTATGGCGATCATTAACGAATCTTCCTCTGAAGTTCTTGAACCAAAGCAAAAAAGAGGCATAGTACAGGAAATAATCTGTACTATGCCGCCTCTTTTTTAGTGAATAGCAATATAAATATGGATTTCTCCATTTTCCATGTCATCGCTTAGGTATTCTTCAAAATCATAGCTGCACTTTCGATCCAAATCCATTGACCACAGCTTTTGCCAGAATTCATATACAACAGTTTGCATAGGACCCTTCACAACGAATTTAGCGTATTTTCCAGCAGGAATCGTCTTTACTTCCGTTCCAGGTGGAGGATTTTCAGACTTATCTACCTCACAGCAAACAGTGATATCATATTCTCCGTTTGCATCGCTCTCATAATTAGAATACAATCCAAGGCTATAGCTGTTTTTCTTACTTTCGATCGATTGGTAGATTCCTTCGGCATAAAAACGTTGCCAAAGTCCTCCAATCACTTCTGGCATCTTTTCATCGTCATTTTTTGTTCGTTCCGTAATCCCTACTACTGTTTTCTCACTTAGTTCCACTACCTCATACTTCATCTCTTCACACCTCTTTCGGTTTGTTATTGATAGTGTACCACTCTTAAACTGACACCTATTGTCATATTAACTATCTTTTTATCTGTATTTTTTTAAAGCTTTCGTATATAGGTCTGTAATAGCCTCTCTCATCTGCTTTGGCTCTACTATTTCGACGTGTTCCCCATATGACATGATATAGCCATAAATCCATTCGTTTTCTGGAACGTTGGATCTGACAATGAAGCTGCCATCTGGATGATGTTCTATATCTTCTAGCGGAAATTCGTCAAATAAGCGATAGGCCATCTTCGCTTCCACCTTTAAAACAAGCGTAATTATTTTCTGCTCATACGAGTCGTTAACTTCTTTCCAAATGTTATCTGAAGGTTCCCTGTCAAAACTCTCTTCAATCGTTTCCAATTTTTTGATACGGCTAATTTTAAACATCCGATGACTTTCTTTTTCCCTGCAATAGCCATAGAGATACCATGCTTGTCCTTTAAATACGATTTTCAATGGTTCCACTTGTCTGCATGATTTATTCCCTACTGAATTGTAGTACTCAAATTCGAGTACATTCTTTTGTAAGATCGCATTCTTTAATAGCTTAAATGCTTCTCTATCACTCTCCGCACTTTTCCAGTGTGATAAGTCCACGTCAATCCAATTTGCATTGTTTTTCTTAAATAGGGAGGCAAGCTTGTTTAGTGTAGGTTCAACATGGGGAACTTGTAAGGCATGTAAGCTTTTTAATGCTGATAGAATCTCCTTTTGTTCCGCATCTGAAAGAAGGGATTTTTGCAGAATATAATCTGGGAGAATACTTATTCCTCCACCCTTTCCCTTGCTTGTATAAACCGGTACTCCTGCTACACTCAGCGTTTCAATATCTCGATAAATCGTCCGTTGTGATACCTCAAAATGCTCGGCTAGCTCTCTTGCTGTTATTGTTTGCTTTTCTATTAGAAGATAAACCATCTCAAATAATCGATTCATTGGCACTCTTATCACCCGACCTTCGTATACATCCAGTATACATCAAAACATGACAAATGAGATGTCATATTCAATAATCATGAGACTTTCTTTGCTATATTGAAAGAGCCTCATTCATTAGCGCCTAAGATCCATTCACGAGTGATATGTAGGAATTGCTCATGTACATCATCATCATCAGCCTGACTCTCATTTATGGAATATCCAATATGATAAACATGCCCTTGATAGTATGCATACAGTTCGTGGGCCCTTGTATTTACAAGGTGTATAATATTTTTCTCTTCATTAAGGTTATAGTATTTATACACTAGACTTGAGTTAGTCGTTATTACTTGATGAAAAATAGGAATGTCATCAACGAGTACTTCCTTTCGCAATTCATTTCCTACCGGATCATACTTCTCTGTTGAAAAATCATGTTTGAGGAGCGGATTTTCCTCTACTTCCGTTACAGAGATGTTAAGAAATTCATCTGAACGACTGCCTGATGAGTAGCTAAACTGCACCTGATGCTGAATATTCCCTTGATCATCTTGTGATGTAACAAGATAGGCAGACTCCGCATCGACTTCAAAAGGGATTTTTTTTGAATCAATGAGATGAATAGCATTTCTCATTGAGTCTGGAATGGCTGTCATCATTTCCCCCATCGATACCGGCTTATAGTACGTTCCGTTTTTTCTCTTGTCTAATTCATCCACTCCCTTAAAAAGCCCGCTATAGGTAAATCCATCCCCATCTGATTTGGTGAGGATGCTCTCACTTGTATCTACTGGACTACATCCGATTAATAATAACCCTATACATAATAGGTAAAAAACGTACCACATCCAATTCTTGACGTTCATATCTCTTCGTTTCTCCTCCAAAGATTGATTTTAAATTAAAAGAAGGGTGCGCCAGAAAAACTTCTGCCGATTTTCAGAACACCCCTTCTTCTTTCACTGCCATATCTCAAGCAACTCTCGCAATTGCTACTATTTTTTCATCTATCGAGTAACTACTAGTGTTTTTTAAGCTCTCGATTATTAATAGGTTGCACAGGTCGATGGTTATCAGGGAAGATGGCGCTAAAAGCATCAATTTGCTCCCTAGATAATTCTATCGGTTGTTCTAGCACAATCCACTTTACTCCCTCTGAGCACGGTGGTGTCGTTAAGGAACCCTTATAGAGATAAGATTTCTTCTCCTCAGGTAACAATGTAGCCAAATCAATAGTTTGATCTAGGGGAATATCTACTTTGGTTCTTTCTTCTGGAAGTTTAGACCAAACCTCAGCCAATTCCTTATTTTCGTTTCCAGAAGTAATCAGGAATCCTAACACAGCCAGATTTCCTTCACTGCTTTTATGGACAAGATGCCCCTCCATCTCAAAGCTCAAGCCATTTAATTGATGTTCACTTGGTTTGTGAAAATGCATTTGTAACAGCTTATACTCTTTTCCTTCTACCACGATTGAATTCTTATCTGTTGTATCATTCACTTGGATCGTATGCCCATTATTCATCACCGTCATAGGGGTAGGGCTATAATTGATTTGAATATCCTCTACACTCTTTTCCAATTCCCCATCTGAAAGTTCAATATCAATGGGAGATTGTTCTGTTCCCTCAGCACACGTTGCAAAACTAGGGTCTATACTTCCCCAGTGCTCTGCCCCTGTTTCACCCTCATAAGACCAATGTGTTGCTTCATATTCAGCCTCTTTATGGATTTCAGTACTCTCTTTTCCTTCGACATTTTCATTCTGTAACCCTGTTTGTGTCGGAGTAGACGAACAAGCAGTCAATGAGAAAGCCAAAACTGTTACAAGTACCCCACGATAAAACGTTATTTTTTTCATTGTTAAGCTCCTTTACCTTATATTCGTTTCTAAACTACTTATTTGGACTTTACCAGCCCTTTAGCTATCTTTAATTATACATCAATCCCACTATATGTAAATCGAAGAGAAAATGTTAAAAGAAAATTTTTATTAACTCTTTTGCTATGATAGACTAAGCTTATGAATATTTACCAATGGAGAATTTTATGATTATTAACAATAGAGAATATAAAAGTAAGGGAATCCAATATACGATTCGATCTGCTTGCCTCAACGATGATTTAGCTAGATTCATTCATAAAGTAGAATTTGGAGTGGGTGTCTTAAAAGAATACTGGGGATATGGAATTGGGAGAAGTCTGCTCTGTGAATCTATTTCTTGGGCTGATGCTAATGGAATTTAAAAAATAAGTTTGAGTGTAATAGAAACAAATGATAGAGCCATTAGGCTTTACCAAGATCATGGTTTTGAAATCGAGGCAATATTAAAAAAAGACAGAATTCTTGCCGATGGTAACTATAATAATACTCTTATTATGGGGAGATTTAATGAAAGCTAGTGGAATGATGAAACGATTAAAAAAAATAAAATGGGTCTTGATTATTGTTGTTTTTCTTATTACCATCACAGCGCTCCGTCTAACATGGATGCATTATTTATCAACATTTACCTATCCCAACGCCCCGGTAGCTGAAAAAGGAATATTAGATTTACGGGGAATGGAATTTACGGATAGACAAACAATCTCTTTAAAAGGAGAATGGAAGTTTACTCCTCACTCCTTTATAGATCCCCAAGAAAAAATTTCATCACATTCAGATAGCCGCTATATAAAAGTGCCTAACTCATGGGATGAAGAGTTTGGAGAGAACGGAGGTTCTTCCTTCCACTCTGGTACCTATCGATTAAAGATTTTACTAGATACGAATCACGAACAGTTAATGGGATTTCGTATGAACGAGATTCGAAATGCTTCTGCCATCTATGTGAATGGTCAATTTGTTGCAGGAGCAGGTCAACCGGCTATGAAGGTAGAAAATCATCAGCCTTTTAACACTCCCTATTCTTTTACTCTAAAACCAACTAGCAGTGAACTAGACATCGTTATTCACACCTCATACCATTTAGGAAAAAGAGGTGGTATCACAAAAAACATCTATTTCGGTACTGTAGAAGCTATCTATTTTCGAAACGCTCTTTCTATTGCTATGCAGCTTTTGCTTGGAGTTGTTTTATTAATCCATAGTTTGTATGCTGTTCTTTTATATTTTCTTGGAGCGAAAAATAAAGGATTACTCTATTTTTCTATACTCATTATTTCTGCTTTTACCAATGTTTTGGTCAATGACGATAAATTATTGTTTACTTGGACTCAATTAGATTACGATTTGTCTATTAAACTCATCTATTTTTCTTTCCTTGGTGTAGCCTTGTTTATGCCACTGGTGATAAAATGTTTATTTCCTGCCTACGGGAATGATAGGTTTTTATCTTTCTTTGTTATTTATTGTGGTCTATATTCTTTATTTATTATATTTGCCTCTACTACAACCATTACTGCTACGAGTAAACTAATGCTCAGTGTGCTTTTACTATCCGTCTTCATTTCTATATATCTTCTGAGAAAAATAGTGAAAGAAAAGCAAGGCGTCATCTTTCTTGTATTAGCCTGTGTCAGCATTGGCGTGAACATTCTCTGGTCTTCGTATTTATTCAATACATTAAATAGTATTATGCACTATCCTTTTGATTTGATTATTGCCGTACTCTCTTTTTCTGCTTTTTGGTTCAGACGCTTTTTTCGTGCTACCAATGAAACCAAGCAATTAGCCGAAAAATTGCTTCTAGCCGATAAACAAAAAGATGATTTCTTAATTAACATTTCTCATGAACTAAGAAATCCTTTGCACGGAATTATCAATATGGCGCAATCTATTTTAGATCATCATAAGCATCCTATAAGCCTGAACACCAAAAACGTTTAGAGTTAATCCATACTGTAAGTAAACGAATGTCCTTGCTGTTAGATGATCTACTCGATGTAACAAGATTAAAAGAGAATATGATTCGATTACAAATCAAAGATATTAATCTCCAATCTGTGCTTGCTGGCATTGTGGATATCTTTAAAATGACGTTGAATGGAAAACCAATACGTTTACACATTGATATTGATGATTCTTTTCCTTCTGTTCAAGCTGATGAAAATCGATTGATTCAAATTTTATTCAATCTGATTCATAATGCGGTCAAGTACACGGATGAAGGCTGTATTACGATTAGAGCAACAGCGAAGGACAAATTAGCTCATATTCATATTGAAGATACGGGAATAGGTATCGAAGAAGAAGCGCTTCAGACCATCTTCCAACCTTATGAACAAGGAAACTTTCATTCGACAAGGTCAAGTGGAGGAATGGGTCTTGGTCTTAGCATTTGTAAACAGTTAGTTGAATTACATGGTGGAACCTTAACTGTTCACTCGACCTTAGGCAAGGGTTCTGTATTCACCTTCACACTCCCTTTATTTAAGAATGTGGAGCAGGCTACAGCAGCTAGCTTCTCTTTAGAAAAAGCACAACAGCCTGTGTCATACAATTCATCGAGTTTAGTGGCGACAACCAGCGATTTTTCCTATAGCCCTTCTAAAGAAGGCTTTGCAATGACAAATACGAAACCGAAAATATTAGCTGTCGATGACGATATGGTGAATTTAAACGTCTTACTAAGCATTCTTGAAATGGAGAATTACGAGGTTGTGGTCGTTACAAATGCACAGCAAGCAATGATCAAATTAGAAAATGAGCTATTTGACCTTGTCATCTCAGATGTCATGATGCCCTATATTTCAGGCTATGAGTTAACTCGCTTTATTCGAGAAAGATTCACCATTTCAGAGTTACCTGTACTGCTCTTAACAGCACGAAATCGTTCTGAAGACCTTTTAACTGGGTATCAGGTAGGTGCCAATGATTACCTCATTAAGCCTGTCGAGGCATGGGAACTAAAAGCACGGGTTCGCGCTTTATTAGAACTGAAGGTATCAATAGAGGAAAGATTGCGTATGGAGGGAGCTTGGTTGCAATCGCAGATTCAACCACATTTCTTATATAACACCTTAAATTCAATCGCTGCCCTAGGAATGATCGACTTTGATAAAATGCAAACGCTGCTCGAAGAATTTAGTAATTATTTGCGTCTAAGCATTGACTTTTCTAACTCTGAACCTATTGTACCTCTGGAACATGAACTTTCTCTCGTTCGTTCCTATCTATATATTGAAAGTGAACGTTTTGGTGACCGGCTCAAAGTCCACTGGGAGATTGACTCGGAGATTAATGCCTTTGTGCCTCCATTATCGATACAACCATTGGTCGAAAACGCTGTGAAACATGGAATTTTGCAACGTAGAAAAGGCGGAACGATCTATATTCGAATTGAATCATTAGAAAATGGATTAAGAGTTTCCATTATCGACAACGGCAAAGGAATGACTGATGAGGAGCGGAAACAGCTTCTTATCCATAAAGGAGTGACCAAACAAAGAACAGGAGTCGGCCTACAAAATGTAGACCGACGCTTAAAACAACTCTACGGCAAGGGGTTAGAGATTTATAGTGTCCCCACGCAAGGAACAACTGTCTGTTTTACTATTCCAAAAAAGGGATGAATCACTAGAGATTCATCCCTTTTTTCTTACTTATTTCTTATTCCAGGTATGATACCATTCCGTAATAGTGGAATTGGGCTGTTCATTTAGTTCATCCATTAAAATGGTTTTTAATCGAGAATAGTATTGGTGGACGAGGGTACGATTGCCCATTAAAGCCCCTATTTTCATCAGAAAGAAATAGGCATCTTCCTCTAACGGACATCGCTCACAAATCTCTAAACAATGTTTCATTGCTTTTTCTAATTCATGAACAGAAAAATACCACTCTACCATTTTCAAAGACGTCCGTAACCATAATAACTGTAGCCTTTGGCGCTCACTCTCAGCCCACAGATAGTCATAACCCTGAAGATACTCCCCTTTATACAGGCTCATGATTTGTTCAAAATCAGAAATTGTTTCATGTGCTAATGGTAGGTTTTTTTCAAGGAACTGCTCAAACTCATCAACATCAAGATTAATCCCGTCTAGTGTCATTAAGTATCCTTCTGTTACATTTCTGATTCTAAAGTGACTCCCGAACACCTCAGTTGTTTTACGTACATGGTAAATCGTCGTGTATAGTTGTGCATATGCCTTCTTAGGTTCATACTCTTCCCACAATAGCTCAATGATCTCCGCTTTACTGACCACCTTTCCTCTTTGGTGAACAAGATACAAGAACAACTGCTGTGCCTTCGTCGTTCTCCACTGAAGGGATGTCATATCTTGTTTACCATCAGAAAGGCAAACCTGCTGGAACATACTCATGTGCAGTTCCGTTGTCTTCAGAAACGCTGGATCAGGCATGGTTTCTACTCGTTGTTTGATGCGCTGGATCGTATTTAATAACCTCTCTTTTCGAACGGGCTTTAAGATATAATCAAGGGCATTTAGTTCAAAGGCTTTGACCGCAAAATTGTCATGTGCGGTCACAAAAACAATATTGACCTCTGGTTTCTTTTCTACGATTTTTTCCGCCAATTCGATTCCGTTCATTTCAGGAATATGAATATCTAAAAAAATTATGTCTGCATCCAGCTGTTCCATGCTTTCTAATGCTTCAAGGGGATCGGTAAACTTTCCCACTATTTCAAAAGTAGCTACACTTGCAAGTTGATGTTGCAAATAATCTAAAGCTAATTTCTCATCATCTATTAAGATCGCTTTCATATGCTCACCTTTATCTGTACCTTTGTGAACGTTCGATATTTCCTACTAATCGAATTAGTCTGATGTAAATGCTTTTTTCACAATGTCATACGATTTTTTTAATCTCTCTTTATACAATGGCTGTTGCCATTTTTCCCACTTATACATCTTCATCATGTCTTCTGAAATCCTGCCATTTTGCCTCGCTGGTAAAGAATCCAGTACTTGATATCTTTCACGGTCCTTTTCCGTAGGCTGAACATACAGAACGGAAACCTGAATCCCTTCAATGAATTCACCACCATCAGGGTCATCTCCGTAAATATTAGCCATGACTTCACGTAAGGTTGGATCTTTAAAGCTTAATAATAACCATGGGATTCTTATCTCAATACATTTTTCTTCCTTGTTGACATAGAAATCAGCTAAAGAATCGTAGTCTTGTGCATCAGGGTTACCATTTCCATGACGTAATTTTCCTGTTTCGTAATAGCTAAATGGGATTACCCGATCTTGACTTGGAATATATAATTCTTGGTTTAAAGCGAAACGGCTTGGATTGAAGATCCCACTATTGTTAGTAGGAAGTGGATCATCTGTTTTTAACATTTGAAATGTATGCACATATTGTAGAGCAAAAAAATCATAATAGGTATCCACCAACACAGCAGCGTCTTCTTCATTTTTGATATACAGCAGAAAATCCATCCCTGTATCTAGATGAAGATCATCTACTCCTTGAACATGCTGATTCCCTTGATTTTCAATGGTATCGAATAAGATCATTGGAAAACCATGGGTGAATAAATCCTCAGTATCTCTAATGTCCAAGCGTAAATAGAGGTAACGTTCATCATGATCCATGTAAAGCGCCTGAAGCTGTTGATCCCCCGTATACACGCTTGATGTGTTTTGCCAATCCTCTTTGTTTCCATCGACTCTTATTTTATGACGATCGAAGCTTAATAATCCAAATTGCTGTTCATTGGTTTGTGCATTAGACCAAAAAGGTCTTCGATCTGGATTATCATAATCCATTGTATTCCATGTTCGCTTAAACCATTCATCCTGCCAGGTGAAGATAAGTCCTCCTAGCATTCCCTCTTGCACGATATCTTCATAGAGATGAACAATGATTTCTCCTTGCTCCTCCTCTTCTAAAAACCCTTGATTCCAGCCAGAAGGATTTTCATGCGTTAATCCTCGCGAACCTGGAACACCAAATTCAGCGATGAGAACGGGAATCTCATGTGCTTCGTGCAAATCTCTTAAATATCCAGCATAGTTATTTTTCTCACCACGATGATCAATGAAATTAACATACTCTTCCTCATAGTTTAAGAAATCAGGGTAGTAGGGATAGACATGGTAGGAAGCAAATTGATTCACCTTCTGCATTTCCTTCTTGAGGTGAATCACATTGGGATTGACCCCCACTAAATCTTCTTCCTCATTCGGTTCTGCTGGATGGGTCAATAGGTCTGTCGTCACCCAATTGGTAAAACTAATGGGGCGCATCCATTGATACTTCTCCATTTCATAGGAAATAATGTCATCCATCTGCTCTGCCATCCAATACTCAAATGGCTCGGCGTTGATTGTGTCGACAAATTGTCCTTGGTAATCTCCTAAATTCGGGTACTTATCATTTGTTTCTTTGACCATGATAGGATACCACTCAATACCCAGTATCCACCCTATGACATACTCTGATATATCCGCCTGATAAAGTCCATGTGCATGACCAGGGTTAGGCTCAACTACTGCGTTACCATGGACCGCATCCACGATCCGTTTCATTTCAGCTTGAAACTCCAGCGTATGGCTCTCATGAAAAGCATCCAAGGTTTCTACAAGAGATTCTTCTTCAATCCATACTCCATGAAAAAGATATAACGGAGTTTCATGTTCTTCATTATATTGCTTCAAAGCATAGTAGAAATCAGGGGGATGCAATGTATAGATACGGATTGAATTAGCTCCCATCTCTCCAATATATTGAAACCAACGGTAATATTCTTCTTCTGTTATTGCCGCTTCACCTGGGAACACCCCAGGTTTCCCCATTCCAAGGTTAACCCCTTTTATTCCAAGCTTCTGCCACTCTCCATCCACTAGAACTTCATAGTCTTGTTCGTTTATTCTAGCATTATAAGCAATATTTTTCTCGTAGGCAAGAGAAGCTATCGCCTCTTTTTCGGACGTTTCAGCTACCATCTCCTCCTTACTTTCCGACAAGATCGTATCTAGCATAGGGACATACGTCTTCCAGTAAAAGGATTTTTCTGAGTTTTTATCATATAAAAATGACATGATTTGTGCTAAACCTTTATACTGGTAAAGCATCGGAACATTTGCCACGTCAGCAAAATCTCCTGCAAAGTAATAGTTTTTTGATTGCCCTCTAGTATGCTCTATAACCGCCGCAAATTGAATTGGAATGTTCTTGGATTCTAATAAGGCTTTCCCTTCTTCTGTTACATCCCAATCATAATAGGCTAAAACATCATCCTGATTCTTTGCTTGAACAATATCAAACCAGTACTGATAATGAGGCTTTCCGTTAGACCGAATTTATTTTGCCCTTTCTCCGTATAAGTCAATTTTATGCCTTTAGAAAGAGTATGTTCTTGATCTAGTAGAACGACTAATTCTCCAGTATATTCATTGACCAAGACAAAACCGGGTCCTTCATAATTCCATTGATCAGCATACGTATCTAAAATCCATTGTGGAATTTCAAGGTTCAGATCAGGATTTAGCTCATCAAAGTAACGTCCGATCCACCCTGACCAATCGATGTTTAAAAACCTTGTCATACTATCGCGTACACTTTTTTCTGTTGGCGAAGCGAATGAGTTAAATTCTAATATAAATGTACTTTTCTTTTCACTCGTTAGACGATTATAGATCGCCATCCACTCTTTCATCTCAACCCCACCATAGAGGAGAGAAGAGCGTGCCCCTTCCCTTTCTCTATTAGGATGTAGCCAAGGAACATCATCCTCATAGACACCGTAGCTATCTGTCATGTAGATGACATCTACGTCATCATATGACTCAGGCAGCTCACGAATATCATAGGTCTGATTTCTCTCATTAGGCACAAAACCATAGTAATCTTTGGCTGGATGAATAGCTTTCTTCGCATGACGAAAATGATTTAAAACCCAGACCGTCCCTTGATGTTCTCGATATGTTTCATCAGGAACCGTTTTGTCTATAATGACAATTTCTAAGTCGCTCCTCTCCTCCAAAAACCATAAAAACATGGGGATTAAAAGGAGGATGAGTATGCAGCCGAGCAATATTAATAATCTTTTCATGTTACCGGTCACCCTTCTTACTATATCAAAATAGTTCTATTCTATATTTTAGATATCCCTTTCCGCTGAAGTGTATCCCAGTTACGATATCGTGTGATCCATTGGACAATACCTGCACATCTCCATAAAACAGTAAGAGGTCTAAACCAAAGTGTTTCTGAAAGAGAATACAGGAACAGAGCAATGACATCGCTAATTTTCGGATATTTATTCGAATTCCATACCTCTAACAAAACCGAAACCATGGATAGAACTGAGCCATAAAGCAGCATTAAAAGCAAGAGAAGGAAAGCGAATTGCAGGTACACATCCCCAATCAATATAGAAATAAGGAAAAAGAGATACCCCATCAATTCAATGACAGGACCCAATAATTCTACAATCCAGAAGTACGGAATAGAAAGGGTTCCCACTAATCCATACTTGGGATTAAACGCCATTTTTTTATGTCGCCATAAGCTCTCCAGCAAGCCACGATGCCAGCGGCTCCGCTGTCTTTGTAAATCACCCATTTTTTCAGGAGCTTCCGTCCAACAAACAGGATCTGTAACAAATTCAATTCGTTTGTTAAGGTTTCTTTCTTTGATCATGCGATGCAAGCGAACGACGAGCTCCATATCTTCGCCCACCGTTTTTACAGAGTAGCCTCCAGCTTCAATGACCCATTTTTTTGAAAAAACGCTAAAAGCCCCTGATAGAATTAAGAGCATATTGTATCGACTTAATCCCACTCTGCCCATGAGAAAGGCCCTTAAATACTCGATCACTTGCATGATGACAAGTGGTTTTTTGGAAAGACGGATACTGAGTACACTTCCCATTTGAATGTCGCATCCATTGGCAATTCGAATACTCCCACCTGAAGCAATAATTTCATCTTTTGATTTTACAATCGGCTTCATTACTTTTAATAGAGCATCAATCTCAAGAATCGAGTCCCCATCAATGGAACAAAAATAAGGATACCTTGACACATTGATGCCTGTGTTTAAAGCATCTGCTTTTCCTCCATTTTCTTTATCCACTAAGTAAAGATGGGGAATAATGTTCGATTGATAGATCGCCTTAACTGGTTCCGACTCTAGCTGCTTGCGTACCGCACGATGAATTTTTACCATTTGAAAATGCTCGATCATTGCCGCTAGGGTTTGATCGGTAGAACCATCATTGACAACAATAATTTCTACTTGTGGGTACCTTAAGCTTAAGAGAGAGCGAACACTTTCAATGACTCCTGCTTCTTCATTGTAAGCAGGAACAATAATTGATACAGGCTTAGTATAATTTGCATTGAGGTATTCTTCATTTACTTCTGACTTATATAGATTTGCCTCTCTGCGCAGTTGAAAAAAGGAAAACACGAGCAAAAAGGTATAAAAGGCAATGACAAATAACATATAGATTAAAATAAACCAACCAACAGCAAGAAACAACGCTTCTAACAACTTCATAAATACATCCATTATAGTTAAACCTTCCTTAACACTTCTCTAGCCATATCAATCGCATAGCGATCTTCACTATAACTAATAATCGATTCTAGTAACTTGCTACCATTCTTCAGCGAAATAAGGGATCTCGCAGCTTGAGATCGTACCCACCATGAGGGATCTTGAATAAGCTGACGTAAAAAAGGTTCTGCTTCTGAACGGTTCACCTGAACAAATAATCGAGCCATCAGCATTCTTTCCTCCCAATAATCTGATTCAACAAAATATAGATATTGCTGGAAGTTTGGAATGTAAGAAAAATGTGTCATGGCTTTTAAAATAGCTAATCGAATTTCACGATCATCGCTTTTTATTTTTTCTTCCAAAAACGGAAGAAAAGGTTCTAGCTTTCTCATTCCAATGACATCAATGACACTCAATTGAAGTTCAGGTGACAGCTGATCAAAGGAAGGTAATAAATTAGCGATTTTTTCCTCAGATATTTCAAAGAGCAGCTTCCGATATTCTAGTTGAGTGTACTCTACTTGTTTTTCCTGTAGGTACTTCAGTGCATTTGAGTCAGAAAGGACCATTAAAACCTTAATCATTTGAAAGTATTCTTCCTTGGAATATTGCTTGGAAGAACGGAGCATCTTCTCTACATCTTCAAGTAAAGCCCCAATCTTAAAGTCATGAATATAATGTAGGGTATTCATTCTATGACTCCACTTTCTGCTTCTTAACCGGCGACGATAGTATGAAAGCATGTGTAATTCAACAAATTGTGTGATTCTTGATTGCATTTCTTCACTATGAATGCTTTTTAAATATCGGTTAAAAACCTCTTCTATCGCTCTTATTTTCCATACTGATGTAGGGATCATCTCCTCAGATAGAGGCTCCCCTTTCATCAGGTAGTTAAAAAACTCAGAGCTGTGGTTTGTCATAAAACCCCTCATTTTTTCTTCGTTTTTCTGTTCCAACACACGTCGAATCATTAAAAACATTAAAACGATAGATAGAACAACAACTAAAGCGGCAATACATCCTAATACAAACATAATTTCTATATGGAACATGTTGATCTCAGTCCCGTCAGATATCGTTTTATTCTTGCTTCCAACATTCTTAGATTAAACGGCTTCGTCATATAATCATCCACTCCCATTTGAAACGCATAAATCATATCTTCATCTGTTTTCTTCGTTGATAACATGAAAATAATGTACTTTCCAGTATTAGGGAGCTGTCTTAACTCGTGAACAATTTCTAATCCATCTTTTTTGGGAAGAATATCATTGATGATAACAAAATGGGTATTGGGAGAAAGATGACTCTGAGATTCGAGAAACTCATTTCCATCAGAATACGTTGTGATATCAAGAAGAGTATGGTTGATTTCCATATCTTTTAGCAGGTTTTCTAGAATACTAGAAACAATGGAGTCTGATTCTACAATTGATACTTTGATTACCTCTGTTTCTTGTGCAATAAACTTATTGACAACATTGATTGACAATAAGGCGGTATCATCCGTTTCCTCTAATGCCCTGCGTCCCTCCTCTATGACTTCATTCCATTGTGCTTTTTCATTTCTAATTTCAACGATGCTCGTTTTTAACTGTGGACTCTGTTCTTCTGGGATTCCATTCGTAGAGAATCCCCCCTCTTCTAAGCTCTGCTGAACTCGTTTCAAGAAATATCTTGCTTCTTTTTCCCCGGAATAAGGAGTATAATCGCAAGATCTTGATGATTCATTTTAAAGACAAAATCAGAGTCCCTTGCTTGACTCACGATCCGCTCTGCTATGCTCTTTCCGTACAATGGCATAGGAGAGGTTCCTTGCAAGCCTTGAGGCTGTTCTTGATCACCTACAGATACAAACAATAAGGTAAAAGGCTTTTTGACTCGCGCTAATATAGCTAAATGGACCTGATAAAAAAATGAACAAAAGGCAAAATCATATATTCCATTTCCCAGCAATGGATTCTCAATGGATTTCACCTTGTTCTTTCGTTCTTGCTCCAATTGCATTCTTAGTAGTACTTCTTCTTTGGTAAATGGATACAAGAGAACGTCATTAAATTGATATAAGTAATCTTGCTTCATTTCTTGGAATTCTCCTACACTATAAAAAATAGGAATATCCAGCCATTTGCAGTGTTCATAGATTTCCTGATAAAGAGTTTGACAAATGGGAGAATCATGCAAATCAATCAGTACAATATGAGTAGGAGGAGTTTCATAGAGCAACCCAGTGGCTTCCTCTATGTCCATAGCGAATGTAACGTGGATCTTCTCACTTTCCCAATTTTGTCCTCTTATTTGATGAGCTATATTCTGATCTTCACAAAAAAATAAAATGCTAAAGTTTTCTTGATCTAGTTGCTTTACTGGATCCTTCCTTTTTAGCTTTTGGTCAACCGTACTTATCTTCGCCATGCTAATTCAACACCTCTTTTTTACAACATTCGACTTTAATCTACAAATTCCTGAGCAAAGTGAGGTTTTTAGCATAGCAAATCGTTCTATACAATTTCTATACAAGCATTTTTTACCCTGCCCTGTTAAGCAACTTGAAAAAAATAGAGGCTTGGGACAAAGATCCCAAGCCTCAAAAAACTTCAAATAAGGGTTAATCTATTACTGTATTACTGATGCTTCTTTTTGTTGAGTTGTTTTGTAAGATAAAATGATAGAATCAATGATGTAATCACAGCAAAAACAGGAAAGGAACGCTCCCACCAGCTGACCTGCTTCATGCCTCCCAATGACACTGTATTGCTTAAATGAGCTCTTGATGCAGATACCTCCTGAATATCGGGTGTATACAGCATCGTTTGTAAATAGCCATACAGCATGAATGAAACAGTGTGAATGAGGTACAAAGCTCCTAAACAAAGTACAAAAAGACTGATCCAACTGATTAGATTTCTCATTATTCTACTATTCCTTTAACGGGAGCAAAAGATCAAATGGCAAATGGAATCGTTCATTATTAATCACTAATTCATGAATATCGTCCTCGCTATTCAGTAATTCCTTCATTTCATTCATTTCTTTGTGTATTTTCTCCATTTTTTGATCCAATTGTGCAGCTGACTCTGCTGCCTCCTTTAATTCATTGATCAATCTTTGAGGAACTTCTTTATTGTATTTATAATAGATCTTATGCTCTAAGCTCGCCCAAAAATCCATAGCAATCGTACGAATTTGAACTTCTACACAAACTTGCTCCTCTCGATCCGTCATGAAGATAGGAACCTCTAAAATTAAGTGTAGGCTTTGATAACCATTGGGCTTTGGGTTTTTAATATAATCCTTGCATTCTATCACTTTGATGTCTTTTTGATTCTGTAGCATCGCGCTTAGTTCATAGATGTCCGAGATAAAAGAACACGTAATACGAATGCCTGCAATATCCTGTATGTTCTCCTTAATTGAAGGTAATGTTAGTGGATAGCCCTTCTTATATACTTTTTTCTAAAATACTTTCAGGTGATTTAATTCGCGATTTCACATGTTCAATTGGATTGTAATCATGGATGTACGAAAATTCCTGTTTAAGGATATCAATCTTTGTATTCATTTCATCTAAAGCAAATTTATACGTCATCATAAAACGAGTTAGCTCTGTTTTTAATAATTTGAGATTTTTCATATCGACCGTTCTGATAGCCATGATCCTTCTCTCCTTTTTTCATCTTTATCCATCTACACTTCTATATAAGCTCACTATACATCTCTTTCTATTTTTCCTGTATAGGCTGGAAGGGAATCCTTACACTAAATGTGGAGCCAGCCCCTTCTTCACTTTCAACATCAATAGTACAACCATGAATGGACAGGATTTTCTTCACAATGGACAAACCAAGTCCATTTCCCTTAATCGAGCTGCTCCTTGCTTGATCCACTTTATAAAATCGTTCAAAAAGATGTGGTATCGCGACTTCGGGAATCCCTTTGCCCGAGTCTTGAACTCTTACTATGATTTCATCGTTCTGCCTTTCTAAGCTGATTCCAATCGTACCTTCCTCATCAGAATACTTAATGGCATTGGTCAGCAGATTTAACCAGACTTGTTCGAATAAGTCTTGATCTGCGACCACCTCGATCGATGCTAAATCTAATTGAATGTGCAGATTTTTTATTTTCCATTGCGGCTCTGTTGCCAAGACAGTTCTTCTTAGCTGCTCATCCAATCTATATTTCACTGGATGATAGGGGTGATGCTCTGAATCAAGAGAAGCTAATTGTAATAAGCTCTCTCCTAATCTGGAAAGACGATCTGATTCCTGATAGATAATATCCAGATATTCTTTTTGATGCTCTTTAGGGATGACCTCATCTCGAAGTGCCTTCGTAAACCCTTTGATTGAAGTGAGAGGAGAATGAATTTCATGAGATACATTGCTGACAAAATCTTCTCTCATCCTATCAATTTTCTCTAATTCAGCCGCCATATAATTGAAGCTTGTGATTAATTCTCCTATCTCATCTTTGTTCTTACTCTTTAGACGCACGGAAAAATTTCCTGTCGCCATTTGTTTGGCAGCATGGGTCACTCTTTTAATAGGGTGAACCAGATGACGTGAAGCGAGTAGAATGAACAAGCTACCCATAAATAAAACGAGAAAAAGGGCAAATAGCGTGACCCGCTTTAGTGCTCTCACTTCTTCTTCATAATTAAAGTTGATAAATAACCCATATTTTTCATTATCAATTTCAATCGGCATTCCCACTAGTCTAGTTGCTTTCTTGCTTGAATAGGGCAGTAAAATCGGGACTTGCTCTGATCCACTGATAATCTCCTCTAACATTTCTTCACTCACTGAGAATGAAGGCTCTTTGTTCGAATAACGACTCCCATTTTGATGAACAAATAACACTTCAAAATTAAATTGATTGAGGGTTTCAATCATCGTCGGAATTTTATCATGCTCAGTTAAACTTACAAGCTGGGCAACTCCTGTCGTGACTTTATTGACTTCTTCTTCAAATATAACCTCCTGATGAAAAAACATAGAAGTAACAAAGTAAGAGGCGACCAAGCTTATCGTTACCACTCCGATAAAAGTCCCAACGATTCGGAGGTATAGGCTTTTTTTGATCATGATGATAACTCCTCCAAGCGATACCCTAACCCTCTAACGGTGGTAATCGTCAGTTCAGGAAACAAACTCAACTGCTCTCTCAGCCGTTTAATATGGACATCTACTGTCCGTTCATCCCCTTCATAATCATAGCCCCATATTTTTTCAATAAGTTGAGTACGAGTATATATTTTCCCTGGTGAACCAGCTAAAACAAAGAGCAGCTCACACTCCTTCTTTTTCAAATACAAAGTGTGGTTGTTAGAGTGTACAAGCAGACCTTCTACATCAATCACAACAGAGCCGAGTTTGACCCTTTTTTCTGAGCTTACATTGTACCGCTTTAACAAGGCTTTGACTCTTAGGACAAGTTCAACTGGATCGAAGGGCTTTACTAGGTAATCATCTGTTCCTGCTGTAAATCCTTTTACCTTATCCTTGGATTCTCCTTTGGCTGTCACCATCAGGATCGGTATCGACATAAACGATTTGATATCCTCTGTTAGTTCAATTCCATCCACATGGGGCATCATTACATCTACAATCGCTAAATCTATTTGCTTTTCAGCAAGCAGCTTCAATGCCTCTCTTCCATCGCAGGCTTCTGTCACTGTGAATTGGCTATTCTCAAGATATAAACGAATGAGTTTACGAATATGTATATCATCATCCACAACTAGAATGTTCGTATTCACTGCTGTTTCCACCACCCTCTATCTGTATTCCCTTTTCTACTAGAAGAATAACATAGTATTGTGAACTGAACATGAACTAAAACCAAAAAAACTCTTCCTCATAGGTGAGAAAGAGTCCTTCTACTCTTGTGCTATATCAAGTACCTTTTTAGAGCGATTGCTGAGTGTACGTCTTGATAGCTAGAGGTTGGAATAGGGTAAACCGATCTAATAAAGCCTTAGGATCTGATTCTAGGATGGCTAAGGAACGATATTTTTCTTGTAGAAATTGCTGTTCAACCATATGGTCGAGAAGACTCATCAAAGGATCATAGTAACGTTGGATATTAAGTAGTCCACATGGTTTCTGGTGTAAACCAATTTGTGCCCAGGTAAAAATTTCAAAAAATTCTTCTAATGTACCTGGACCTCCAGGCAGGGCAATAAATCCATCAGATAGGTCGGCTAATTTCGCCTTTCTTTCATGCATGGTATCTACGACATGCAGTTCTGTTAAATGCTGATGAGCGATTTCTCTCTCCTCTAGTAATCTAGGTATCACCCCTATGACCTTTCCACCTTCAGCGAGCACGGTATCTGCTATGGTTCCCATAATTCCCACACTTGCTCCGCCATAGACCAATGTAATTTCTCTTTGGGCTAATTCTTTCCCTAGTTGAACAGCTCCCTCCTTATATGCTTCGGATGCTCCACTACTTGAGCCACAAAAAACGGCAATACTCTTCATGCTATTCATGTACCTCACTAAATTCATGCACCCATACCTTCATGGTAGGAAGCCATGGCATTCCTGGATGATAAGACAAAATCACTTCCTTATATTCTTCAACCGTAGTATATCCTTCTTGACGAGCATGTTCATCTGTCAGCTCACCTAGAGACTGAGAGTAGACTCGCTCTACCCTAAATTTCTTGCCCTCTAGCTCCATAATCTCCCCTACATCAGCATACCTGCCGTTTCGGCGAGTCGCTGTTTTGCTTCCTTCGAGCACTTTGTTCACATCTTCTGGTTTCGTGACCAGCCGATCAATTGTACAGGTTTTTGGAGGTAATTCAAGATGTTCAGCATTCTTAGACATTGGAACAACTCCCTTCGTTTTCGCTTTATATCCAATTTTAAATATACCATATTTATGAAGAATGATTCTAATGAGAAAGCCCCTTCCGAAGTTTTGAGTCAGAAGGGACACTAAGGCACTTATTCATCAATCAGGTTCCACAAAATGTACGGTAGGGTCCACATGATGGATCAGGTGGTGCAGAATAAGCCTCCTGTTCAGGAGAATCTGCATACGGTTGGGAAAGAACATCAAGAAAACGTTCCATTACGCTGTAATCTCCGTCTTCTACTGCCGCTTTCAATGCTTCTTCAACCCGATGATTACGAGGAATTAGAGCCGGATTAGAGGTCCGCATTAACTCTTGTGAGGATTCTGTCGATTCCTTCTGCCTGCTTAATCTCTCCTGCCATTGTTCATACCACTGTGTAAATTCTGGGGTATCAAATAACACGTTCCCCTCCAGCTTACCCCCTGTTAGCGCACGGAAGGTATTGGTATAATCTGCACCATGCTTATACATCGCATCAAGTAAGTTTTTGATTAGCGTTTCATCTTCTTTTTCTTCGTTAAATAACCCCAGCTTAGCTCTCATTCCTGCAAGCCAATGACCATGATACAAGTCACCAAACTCCGATATCGCACCTTGTGCTATTTCAATCGCCTGCTCTTGATTTTCATGCAATAACGGCAGTAGGGTTTCAGCAAATCTCGCTAGATTCCAGCCCGCAATATAAGGCTGATTCCCATAAGCATAACGACCTCGCGTATCAATGGAGCTAAATACCGTTGCTGGATCATAAGCATCCATGAAAGCGCAGGGCCCATAATCAATGGTTTCACCGCCAATAGCCATGTTATCCGTGTTCATAACTCCATGAATAAAACCAACGAGCTGCCATTTGGCGATCAATTCCGCTTGTTTCTTAATCACTTCTTGAAGAAGGAAGAGATAGCGATTCATGTCTGCTTTAACGTCTGAAAAATGCCTTTCTATTGTGTAATCAGCGAGGGCTTGCAAATCGTTGGTTGTCCCCCACTGAGCAGCATATTGGAAGGTTCCGACTCTGAGGTGACTGCTAGCAATACGTGTTAAAACCGCACCAGGCAATTTAGTTTCACGAAGGACTGGTTCACCCGTTGTTACCACAGCTAGGCTGCGGGTCGTTGGTATCCCTAGTGCCTGCATTGCTCCACTGATAATATATTCACGCAGCATGGGACCTAAAGCCGCTCGCCCATCTCCTCCACGGGAGTATGGAGTTCGACCTGAACCTTTTAGTTGAATATCGTAGCGCTCTCCCTGAGGCGTGATCTGCTCACCCAGTAAGAGAGCTCGCCCATCTCCCAGCATGTTGAAATGCCCAAATTGATGCCCTCCATAGGCTTGAGCTAGTGGAGAGGCTCCTTCAGGAAGCTGATTACCAGCAAGTATTTCCACCCCTTCTGCACTCTGTAGCTCTTCACTATTCAACCCCAAGGTAGCTGCCAATCGAGAATTAAGAATAACCAACTTCGGTGAGCTTACAGGAGTTGGAGGAAGATCTGAAAAAAACAATTGTGGTAGCCTAGCATAACTATTGTCAAAATTCCACCCAGTTTCTACTTTCTCTTTGCTCTTAGTCATAGCATCTCCTTTAATATTAGACTTTCCTTCTCTCGCTTTGGTCATTATTTCCGTTGTAGATCATTTGATAAATCATATGTAAATAAAGTCCATACTTAAAGTTTCTACACCTACTCATTTATTATACCCTGTCACAAGTAACGTGAGTATACAGCCCATCAAGACGTTGCTGTAGGATTCTTCTTGCTTCTGTTTGATCCCATTATAACAGGAAAATGAGAAAACCACAGAGTTATTATATATCCTAACTCTGTGGCTTAAGTTGTGCTATTTAGCTTTTAAAGGTTGAGTTAATTATCATAGCTTCCTTTTAAAGTATATTGGGCTAAAATATGACCCTCCATTTGTTTATAAAGCTCATTCATTAGAAAACCATTTTCAAGATCTATCGTCTTGTCTAAAGCAAAGACATGAAGTTCATATGTATGTGGGGCATCTGGTGGCGTCATTCCACCATAAAAGCTAGATAATTCTGCACTTTGCTGTCCAGCCTGAATACTTGTCCAGCTGTTGACCCCTTGAATAAAATCGGTTGCTGTCTGACTTTCATTCTCTTTTAGCTCCGTTCGCGTGATATTGGCCGCTGTCCAATGAATCCATGAAAACCCTCCGCTAGGAGCATAGGCATCCTTATCCTCTAAAACGATAGCGTATGAAACGGTTTCCTTGGGAGCATTTTCGATTTTAAAGGGCAAAGAGTAGGTAGGCATTCCCTTTTCATTGACTTCCCCTCGCTTCCCATATTTATCCTCAATCACTCCATTAATAATCCCTGAGCTTGTTACAACCATGCTAGATACTTTGTTCATAAGAACCTCCCAATATGGATATTGTATAAGATCACTGCAGCTCTCTTATCTACTAAATAGAGTATATATTGAGAAAAAGTATGAGTAAATTACCCACTTTTTTGTGGGTATAATAAAGCTTCTACCGAAGTCCTTTCGAAGATGTCGTCTAGCCCCTCTTTAAAGGAGGTTTTTTGAAGATGTTTTGATAACACCCTTTTCGACAAGAAAATCCTCCATCCCATTTTCAAGCATAAAATCAATTCCCAGCGACTGCATAATAGTTAGAGCTTCTAGTATTTTTTTTCCACGCTTGGGTGTTAAAAAGTACTCTACTCTTAGAGGATATCCCTCAAAGACTTCTTTGTCTACAAAACCCATTTCGATCAGCTCTTTTAGCTGCTCCAACAGCATTTTCTGTGAAATCCCTGCAATATCCGCTTCAAGCCGTGATAATGATGTATTTCCTAAACGCAAACGCCATAAAATAATAGATTTCCATTTTCCCTTGATCATATCGTGCGTTAATTCTAAAGGACATGTAAACTTCTTTCTCATTTTCAAGACAATCACCCCTTTTTCAGCTCTAATGATTAGATCCCGTTTCACTTTATCCCCCGTGCCAAACGTCCAGTAAGACTCCCTCTTTTTAAAGAGGGGATCATCGACGCTAAGTACCTGTGAATGGTACCTTCCCTAGATATCAAGCATAGGATGATGTTAGCCACCTATGAAAGGAATGATTACATGTATCACGTGAATAACCCCTATTCCTATCCAAGTCCTTACTATGTTAACACATCCGCACCCTACTCACACAATATGCATCATGTCTATCAAACATATCCCTATCCTTACCCGATGAACATGCCTATGTATACTCCAGGCTTCCCCACACATTTTACTAGGATAAGGGATTATGGACCCGAACCTTTTGTTATTAATATTGAAGAAGTAACTAAGCAAAACAACACGTTTCGTACTGCTTTATGGACAGGAAGGCATCTGCAAATAACCTTGATGAGCATCAATGTTGGAGAAGACATTGGTTTAGAAGTTCATCCTCACCTTGATCAATTCATTCGGATCGAAGAGGGTCAAGGGCTCGTCAGAATGGGAGATAGGGAAGACAGATTGGATTTTCAAGAACATGTCTTTGATGACTTTGCTATCGTGATTCCCGCTGGTAAATGGCATAATCTCATCAATACAGGTGATAAACCGCTCAAATTGTATTCTATTTATGCACCACCAGAACATCCACACGGAACCGTTCATCAAACCAAAGCCATTGCAGAAGCGGCTGAACATGGCTGATTTAGCCAGATGATTTCACTAATTGCTCCAAGATATATGGATCTTTGATTTTTTGATCCTGTGCAAGCATGAGAATCTTTGATACTATTTCTGCTGTACGTGGGTCCTCATCCATGAAAGGAAGGAAGATTTTCCCTCTGTGCTGAGAGTGTACAGGTATAATGTTTATGGCTCCAGTTGCCTGTTTATAGACCATTGCACTGCCCAAGTGAACACGATACTCTCCTAGACTTCCTTTTATCTGAGTAAAATTCCCCTCCACTTTTGCATTTTCAATTTTTAGCAGCCTCAGTGATTCTCTTACTAACGCTTTTCTCATTTCGATAGTTGTTAAACTTGCTTCTGGATCTACTCCACCTACATGAGCCACACTGACTGCCAAATCTAGATCTCTCATTGTTTCAGAGAAAATGATCGTAGGTACCTTCTCAAGTTCAATATTCTTATATGTGTTCCGTTCAAAAAACTCAACCGTTTCTAGAGTAGGTGCTTCCACATCGGAAGGGGAGAACCAATCTGCAAGCGCATATATTCTCACAATGATATTCTGTTTGTGATAAACCTTTTGCAAACCTTCTTCATAACTTACTGTCCACATACGACTTTTGAGCAGAGCAGCCGTTTTTCTTGGTTGAACCTGGTGTCCCGCATAGCGACGAGATATCGTTCCTGCCGCTCGTTCATCAGCATTAGGCAAATATAGTTCTCTAAATACTTGTTTGAAGGGTTGTTTTACCTTGCGATCAAAAAGATCTCTTTGATAGCTGCTCCACTCACCACTCTCATAAAGATGTACAGGATGAGCAATATAGATTTCATTTTCAGGGTCAATGGGATAACGTTTCCCCTTGGCACTCTCTAATACTCCATCTTTATAGTAACCCAAATGCTCTCCCACTTTTAATACTAATGCCTGAAGCAAAGGAGAAATAACAGGATTTTCTATCATATTATGCAATTCAAATAATGTAAATGTACTTTCCATTTCCATCGAGCGCTCTAGCTCTGTTCTTGCTCTTTTATATTGGTTCTTCAGGCTTATCTTCAGCTCTTTCAATTGGACAATATATTCATGATTCTTATACTTGCTTGGGATGGATTTCAATTCCTTGCTCTGTTTCATTACTTTAATTTCAGGCATCCCATCAGGATGAATCACTAACTGAACCGTTAGATCATCCACTTCTTTAGGTTGAAGAAAAGGGTATACTTCTTTCATTTTCTTAGCTTCCATATCCCAAGTTAAGCGAATCACATCTTTATATCCTGCATTTCTAGCTAAGTTAGCTAACGCAATGCTTACGGTTCTAGACTCACTTGTTCTTCTTTGAGCTCCAAATGCTTTGCTTTCTAGTAAAAATTTTTGCAAAAATTCATATCTCTCTAGTACATCTTGTTCGTATGAATCTCTAAGTGGAATTAAAGTGTAGCATAATAGATGATCCTTATTTCTCTTTTCTTTCACTGATTTACACACTTCACCTAAGTCTAACCTTCCTAAAACCGCATCAGCAAATAGTTGAGACCTTCTATGGTTTGCTCCACCTGAAATATATTTGGCAGATCGATATAAAATCTGGAACCTTTCTTCCCCTAGTTGATTGTAAGCTTCCTTAAACCATTCAATATCGAAAGCTCCATCATAAAAGTCCTTCGGTGACACAGAGGAATAATGAGCAACGATGGTTTCCTTTTCTGCTGAGAACGTCTCGTTGATATGAGCATGAAAATACCAAGCAGCACTTCTTAGTCCTTCCCATTTTAGATGCTTTGCCACAATATCTAACCATTGCGGAGCGTACATCGCTGCTTCTAACAATCTTGCTTCCGTTATCTTTTTCCCTTGGAGTAGCTGCTTTAAAAGCTTTTCATCATCTTCTTGTTGGGGATGACAAGCCTTTAATAAGTAACTTAAGGCTTCCTTCTTAGATAATTGTTCTCCATAGGAAAAAATATACCCTCTGACAAAGGATTCTTTGTCTAAAGCTGAAAGGATTGCTACAAAATCCTCCATTCCCTCAAAATATTCTATTCCCATGGCAGGAACCGTTAGCTCTGTCGGAAGATCTCCTCTTTGCAACTCAATCTCTAAGATTTTATTGATTACTTTCTCTTTAATCGGGAGAATGAAAGGGTACTCTTGCACCAGTTTAGACCTGGTACTGGTAAGCTGAGAAATGTTATACTTTCTTCCATCTCGCACCATTAATTCTTTGTATACTTCATTTTGGTCTATTATTTTAAGCGCATAAGCCTTTAGCGTCTCTTCCAATGTTAAACGAAACTCCTTATACTCGAGAAGCTTATATAACTTAAACTTGAGTATAAAATAGGTTTTAAAAGAAAAATCATCGTAGACAACTCGATTCACCCAATTCAGCCAAGGAAACGTTAAAAAGTTCAGCAGACTCTTTTCCTCTTCCAATTTGTCTTCAGGGATAGAATGAATCATTCCATTCAGCATACGAATCACTATAGAAAAAATTTCTTTTTCACTATATTCCTCCCAATAAGCAAACATAATTTGGTGAATCTGTTTGGCATAGTCCAGCTTCTTTAACCATTGATCCATTTCTTTTATTTGCTCCATGGGATAAATGTCGTCTAGAAAGCTTTTTTTCCACCCCTCCGTCATGGCAATTTCTCGCATTTCCCAATCATATAGTTGATCAGAGTAATAGCTATAAAACCTATCTGAACTCAGATAGAATAATGCTTGAATATATTCCAAGCTACTTAAACCACTTTTTTTCAGATAATCTCTCCATAGCTCAGAAAGAGGATAGTGATCCAATTCTTTCACATTTTCTTGAGAAGTTGAATAAAGCCAATCTAATCTTGTACCAAGCAGGAACGTTTCTTTGGATCCATCATACCATTCTCGTTCATATTCATAATCCCTATGCTCATGGATCAGTTCAGATAAACCAAAGAAGAAATCTTTTATTCTTTCATCATCTGTAAACATATTTCTTAACGTAAAGTTGCGATTTTCCTTAATCTCATCAAGAAAAGAATGGTTTTCCTTAGGATCAAATAATCCAAATCCATTTTTCAAACTATCTTCTTCCGTTTGAGTAAGCTTGGCTAACAATATCTTTTCTTTTTCTGTTGGGTTTTTCAAACTTGAAATCTTAGACTTTAACATGTGAAAAAGGTTCGCTTGCTCTTGGTCTTCTCTTAGTTCCGTAAGGATTTCTAAAGCACCTAAGCGTTGTCGTTCATCCTTGCTTTGCAAGAGTCGATCCACACTGCCCTCAAGCTTCTCCATGTTTAATTTCATTAGAATATGGATGGCATTCTGTCTTAGAGAACCTGTTTTCAATTTTAATATCTGTTCTATTTTTTCTATTTCTGGTTTATGTAAATCCATCTCCATCATTATAGATAACGTCGTTTCTCGAACAGCCATACTTTTATCTGTTAAACTAGCAAAGATATATTCCCTTTGCTCTTGATTCTGCTCATCTAAAACAAAGTATTCGAGTAATTTTTTTCTTGTTTCTGTACTCATGAGATCTTGAAAACTGATTAACTGAGCAATCAACTGTGGATCCATATCATAGGCTATGAGATACATAAGTTTGTTTACAACTAAATCGGCAGAGTAGGTGATCGTCAATCCATCAAAAACAAAAGAAGAAAAGGTCAGTTCTTTTTTATTCAACTTAGTTAGAGCTTCACTAAATATAGTAAATTGACGCATTCTCTCTTGTTTATCTTCGAGTAACGGAATCCTTATAATTTTCATATAAAGGGAGCTGTTTCTTTGAGTGTAATCCCATTCGTATCGGCATTCATAAATGTAATTACTGAAGATAAAATATTGCAGTTCAACATCCTCCTGCTCTAAATATCGCTGCGCCATACTAAATCTAAACTCTTCATTTTGACTTTGAGTTAAAAAAGATTGAGCCACAATCTTCTGATAGGTTTCTCCGTTCTCCATAATATATTGAATCTTCTGTTCAACCTCTTGCTCTTCTGTAACAGCTGTTGCCCAAAGGCTTATATACAGCTTATTAACATCCTGACTTCCCATCCATTGATTACGAAGTTCTTCTTCTGTTAAACAGCGATAGGCATACTCAATACATTGTTTTACGACTCTTGTATTATTTGCTTCTAAATTTAGCCCTGTCCATACACCAAGGGCTCGTACAACTGAACTGTAGCGAATCAAATCATGTTCTAGCAAAATAGGTAGCATGTACTTGGTTGCCTCTAAGGTTCCTTCATCCATACTTTCAACTATACTCTGCCTTAAACCCTCTTGAAGTCTAGCTGCAATAAGTAGTTCACCCATCATTTTGTAGAACTCATGATGATGACTTAAGAAAATACCTCGAATAATCGTAGTGGAAAGAAAGGCTGTATTATTATCTCCATATATTATTTCTTTTAAGGCAGGAGTTACTTTTTCCGGATTATGATCAATCTCGTAGGCGAGGATGTCACTAATGATTCCAGGTTGGTATGAACTATTTCTTGTCGTTAGAACATCCATAATAGAAAAGTTATCCTGATATACTGCAATCAATTCCACTAGCTTTCTTATTATTCCCTCTATGTGAGGCTTTATATTGCTCGTTCGGAAAGGTCTGCGATTGTAGCCGACACTATAGGAGTATTCTCGTTTATGTTCAAGAATGTATTGAAAAACAGAGGCAGGATACTCTCCCAATAATGCTCTTGTAACATCAATCAATGGCTGAAAAAACAGATTCTCACTTCCATTTGCCATTGCTTCCAATTGAGATGTTATCTCACTTATTTGGTGTTCGCTCCTATAATATGGATTTTTGGCCATTGTAATAAGGGTCAATGATAGTTTTTTTTCTTGCTCATTCAATGCCTCTGCTTTTTGTTCAAGCTCCTCAAAATATTGTAAGTTTTCGTTCATATTATATCCTCTCTCCTTTTTACCACATTCTTCCCGCTAGCATCGTCAGTCTTATGAAAACAACTACATCTCCGTCTTTTAATAGTAGAGGTCGATCTAATTGTTCCAATTCCACTTCTTCAACAAACACCTTAAATATTCCGTCTTCAAAAGCTTGGATAGCAGCACGAACAGCTTGTGATGGATCAGCATTTTGATCGTTGTAGGTGGATTGAAAGCCTATTTTTCCTGTCATTCTATGTCGTTCCATCTCTTGTTCAGTCAGGTAATTGATAAAAGGGGTTTCTAATTCTTTACTATTAAACTGCTGAACTTGCTGCGTGATAATTTCAACAAGTAACTCTCTTAGGGTGTTCGGCGTTTTCGATAAGGTTACTTCACGGTTTGTAAGAAATTTATTCTTCTTTACTAAGCTTTTCACAGTGATATAGATCTTCATTTTTTTCTACCTCCAGCTTTACAATGATTTTACGGGTAGATAAATATCGAGAATATGTTTTTTTGTTGGATGTGTGTTGGGATTATTCATATACATCTCAAAAACATACCCATCATCAGGCTGCAAGCCGCTGTTTGGGAGCCATTCACCATAGACTTTTTTCCATTTCATTATTTACAAACTTTTTTAACCAAAAAAAATCCCTCATACTCTTAGTTTGAGGATTATAAAACATACTTCAATATTTATCTAAAAAACTTTTGCACCAATTATTTAGTTAATCATCATATCTCCCTTTTAAAGTGTATTGTTCCAAAATATGTCCATCCATTTTTTTATAAAGATCATTCATTAAAAAACCATTCTCAATATCTAACATTGTGTCTAAGGCAAAAACATGAAGCTCATAGATATGTGGGGCATCCGGTGGCGCCATTCCACCATAGAAGCTAGATAATTCTGCACTTTGCTGTCCAGCCTGAATACTTGTCCAGCTATTGACCCCCTGAATAAAATCAGTTGCTGTTTGACTCTCGTTTTCTTTAAGCTCCGTTCGTGTGATATTGGCCGCTGTCCAATGCACCCATGAAAACCCTCCACTCGGACCATAGGCATCCTTATCCTCTAAAACGATAGCGTATGAAACAGTCCCCTTTGGAGCATTCTCAATCTTAATTGGTAGAGAGTATGTTGGCATGCCACTTTCATTTACCTCTCCTCTTTTCCCATATTTATCTTCGATTACCCCATTCACAATACCTGAACTTGTGACAATCATGCTATTATCTTGAGTGCAACCCACAAGTATAAATACCAGACTAAAAACAAAAAACATAACGATGCTACTTCTTTTTTTCATAGAAACCTCCCTATATCTAATAGATGAATAAGATCACTGCAGCTTTCTTACTTATAGATATAGTCTATATTGGCATCATGAATGAGTAAATTACCCACTTTTTTGTGGGTATGATTTCCACGTGACAAACTCCTCTGTGTCTGTGCGCTATGTTCTAAGGATTGACGAATGAATCCTTAGATACACTCGCGCAACCGAAGATGATGATTTTCAAAACCAGAATTTTTAAGGTTATTGTAAGGTTAATATTACGAGGAGTTAAGATGAGTACTTTATTATACAGAGTATATTACATTTTTGAAAATGTTCTCAGGAGGGTTCTACATGAATGCATCTATACAAAAAGACAGAATTTTATCTTTAGATATTATACGAGGATTGGCATTATTAGGAATTTTATTTATCAATGTCAGCGCCTATATTATTGTTATCGAAGGGGCGCCAATGCCAGATTATAATAGAATGGACGAGCTTATCGAAATGGGAATAACGATCCTCGTCGAGAAAAAGTTTTTCTCCATTTTTTCTTTTTTATTCGGCTTTGGTTTTTATCTATTTACTTCTAATGCAGAGAAACGTGGGGATAAACCAAGGAGGCGTTTTGCTAGACGTCTATTGTCCCTTTTCTTACTAGGAGTTGTTCATATTATTATCTTTTGGGGCTCAATTCTCTCTATCTATGCATTAATTGGTTTTTTACTTATTCCGTTTTATCAAGCTAAAGTATCAACTATTTTAAAATGGCTTTCTAGTATTTTAGTGCTATATATTACAGCAAATTTACTCCTGCTTTCATCTCTACATGTGGAAGGTATTCTTCCTTTTATACACGCTATAGCAAATGATTCTGTTTTAATTTTCATCATGTTTTTAGCTGGTTTTTTAGCAGCTAAGTCTGGATGGATCATGAATATAGAGAAGCATAAGAAAAAAGTTCGATCACTACAGCTTATCGCTCTCATCCTTTTTATTAGCTTCTCCATTTTAACTTTGCTCGCCCTACAGAATCAAAACGAACATTTGAAATTAATTGTTTCGTTAGGTGCGCTACCAGCCACTGCCTTTTATTTATTGAGTTTGTTTTTCATATTAGAAAATGAAAAATGGCAACTTCGGCTTCTACCAGTCGCTCGTGTCGGACAGATGGCGTTCACAAATTATGTTCTTCAAAGTATTATTGGCGTTATGTTTATCTCACTCATGGGACTTGAAACCGTAACAATGAGGGATGTTGTCCTCATTACTATTCTTATTTACACGACCCAACTGATTTACAGTAGCATTTGGTTTAAGTTTTTTAGAATGGGACCACTTGAAAAGCTCTGGCGCTTTATGACTTACGGAAGGATGCCCCAAAAAAGCGGTGTTACTCTAAGCAGCTAGTCACCGCTTTCCCTTACAAGGGTATCATCTATTGGAAATTCATACTACACAAACCTCAACAAGTGAAAAGTTAGTTAGTTGTCTTAGATTGTGGACGTAGCATACCACCGACCAGTCGAAGCATTACTTTTTTTGGAACTAAGCGATTTATTTGAGAGTTAATATAATTCATGCACCCTGCAACAACATAAGATCGACTCGTCCCAAGTGAACGAAGTGCCACATCTACGACATGCTGTGGAGTCGCTTTCTTTCCGACTGATGCATCATTAGTACCTACAACATCAAAGAAAGCTGTTTCGGTTGAACCAGGGCACAGAGTAAGGAATTGAACGCCCCGATTCCGATTTTCCTCCCATAATGCCTGTGTAAACGAGAGTACAAAAGCCTTGGTTGCACCGTATACAGCCATATAAGGATCCGGTTGGAATGCCGCTGTGGATGACACATTAATGACCACGCCGCTTTTCTTCCTTAGCATCTCAGGTAAAAATAGATGAGTAAGCTCTACCACAGCCATAACGTTAAGCATAATTTCATCATGATTTCTGTCCAAGGATTGTTCCTCAAACAGCCCATGTGTGCCAAATCCAGCATTATTGATTACTATGTCAACACTACGCCCTCGCTCAATACATGCTTGATGAAGCTCGGCAGGGGCGTTGGCTTTGGAAAGATCAGAGACAATAACCTCTGTTTGGATTCCGTGTTTTTTTCTAAGTTTCTGTGCAAGATCATTGAGCTTGGATTCCGAGCGCGCTGTTAATATTAAATGACTCCCTTTGGCTGCCAATTCATGTGCAAATACTTCCCCTATCCCTGATGAAGCACCTGTAATAAGAGTCCATTTGTTATTCACTTGTTTCATATCTTCAATCCTCTCCGTTGTTTATTATTCTTTAGAAACAGTGTTTCTATTAGAAAACAGTGTATCCGAGAGGGAGAATATTGTCAACTTATTTGACTTAATCTAGAACCGTACACTATAGTACAGGTATGGAAACGTCCTTTCTATAAAAAATCCAAATGATCTAAGGGTGAGATCACATGAACACCAAAACCTATCAGGAATCGAAATTACAGCATACCGAGAATCTAAGAAACATCATTGTGGAAGCTGCTGCCAAGATCCTGCAAGATCATGGACCTGAAGCAGTCACTATACGTAGGGTTGCCGAAAAAATGGAATGTTCTACCAAGATTATCTATAATTTATTTAACAACAAAGATGGTTTGATTAAACTTCTATATCTAGAAGGCTGTAAGATATTAGCCAAAAACTTTGAGTCGGTAGTCAGGCAAGAAAATATAGAGCAGAATCTTCGAGAGCTTTGTGAAGCCTATTGGGATTTCGGACAAAATTATACCAATTATTATAAGTTAATGTTCGGTGGAGCTTTTAGTGAGTTTAAGCCAGAGGAGGAAAGTTTAAACGCCACAATAACAGCATTACAGCAGTTCATTACTCTTATTGCAGAGGCGATAGAAGCAGGACAAATTATAGAGCAAGACCCTGTACTAGTTGTTCATGTTGTATGGGCTTCTTTGCATGGAGTCATCCATCTCCATCTTGGAGGGCACATCGAAAACGTTGAAGCGGCAAAAGCCTTGTATGAAAAGTCCGTAACGAATCTGATTCACACATACCTCCGAAACTAAAATTAGTATCCATAAAATAAAGCTCCTGCTTTCTAGCAAGAGCTTTATTTTAGTTTGTTTAGCTACGAGAGATTCAATCAAGCAACGTTTCAACTACATGATCAATAACCATTGATCTTGCATGAGGAGATACTTGAATAAACCAGTCAGGGACGAGATGAATATTGCCCTCTTTAACCGCTTTTAGCTGATTCCAAACACCGCTTTCCGTCAGCAGCTTATATCTCTCTTTTGCTTGATCGTTTTGCTGGGAAGATGTATTAAAATCAAGAAAGAAATGGTCAGCATCGATGAATGCCAATGCTTCAAGTGTAATAGCCTCTCGTTTTTCTGGTACTCCATTTGCCGGATTTAGTCCCAAATCCTGATAAAGTGTACCATCAATAAATCGTTGATCAACCGTTCCATGAATTCGAAATTCTTTAGGTAAAACTCGTAGAAACGCTACTGTTTCCTGACCTAAAGAATCTCCAATTTTTTGTTTAGCTTCGGCTGCTTTTTCTTCATATTGCGCCATCCAAGCCTGTGCTTCCTTTTCCTTACCTAAAATCTCGCCAAATTTAAAATGGATTTCACGCCATTCATCATTTCCCAAAATGACCGTTGGTGCAATCTTGGAAAGTTCATCATACACAGTCCCTGCCTTTTCTTGACCAATGATCAGGTCCGGACTCGCTGCAAGGATCGCTTCTAAATTAAAATCATCGTCTTTTCCAACAAATTGAACATCCTTATATAATTCTTGAGGAAGGTGGGATGATACTTTTTCCTTTGCAAGCGACGCTTCGGTAGCTAAAACTGGTATCACGTCAAATACAAATAGATTATCAACGAAATTACTGCTTAATACGGCAATATGTTTGGGATGATTAGGGATCATTGTCGTACCCATGAAATGAGTAACCTCACGAAATTGTTCTTCTTGTTCTACTTGTTCTAATTTCTCTTCCTCCGTTGCACTAGTAGTACTCTCATTAGAAGTCTGCATATTCGATCCACATCCAGATAGTATGAGAATAAATATAATTCCTATGACAAATAAAGAATAGGATCGTAAAGATAAACCTGACGTATAAAGATGATTTTTCATATGTACCTCCAGCAATTTATTAAAAACCTAGCATCAATAATGATAATCATAATCAATTGGTGTGTCAAACTCTACGAAGCGTTGATTGAAAAATAATCCTTTGACAGTTACGCTAGATCTAACGGAAGGGGAAATAACCTATGGATTGTAAAAAAGTTGGAGCTCTCATTTTAAATGTGAGAAAAGAGAAAAACATGACACAGAAAGAAGTGGCTACTCGATTAAATATTAGCGATAAAACGGTATCAAAATGGGAGCGCGGTCTGGGATGTCCTGATGTGTCGTTACTCGGTGATCTATCTAATATACTGGGGGTCAATATTGAAAAAATCTTAATGGGCGATTTAGAAGAAAAGGAAACCGACGGAGGAAACATGAGACAAATTAAATTTTATGTGTGCAATAGCTGTAATAATGTGGTAACTAGTACAAGCGAGGCAGAAATCTCCTGTTGTGGGAGAAAACTTGATTCATTAGTAGTGAAACCTGAGGATGACGCTCACAACATAACTGTAACTGACATGGACAATGAATACTATGTCACAATAGACCACCCAATGAACAAAAATCATTATATATCATTTGTAGCTTTTGTAGGTTTCGATAAAGTACTATTGACAAAGCTGTATCCGGAACAAAATGCAGAATTATTTATTCCCAAAATGCACCGCGGCAAGCTATATGCTTATTGCAGCCAACATGGTCTTTGGGTGAAAGGAATATAATATGGAAGCAAAATTTACCCCTATTGATTTACAAACATGGCCTCGTGGTCAAATGTTCTATTATTTTACCAAGATGTCCCCTGCTGGATACTCTATGACTGTTGACTTAGATGTAACCAGGATGAGATTAGCTCTGAAGGAACGTAAACTAAAGTTTTTCCCTGCTTATCTGTGGCTGACTACAAAAATAGTGAATAAACAAGTGGAATTTAAAGTAGCTTTGAACAATGAAGTTCTTGGGTACTGGGATGTGTTGACACCACTCTATGCCACCTTTCATGAGGACGATAAAACCTTTTCCTTTATGTGGACGGAGTATCATGATTGTTTTTCTGCCTTCTATGAAAGCTATGTAAAAAACCAAGAGCAATACGGCAAGAATCATGGTGTTCTTGCCCAGCCAGATCGCTTACCTCCTGCAAACAGCTATGTTGTATCCTGCTTGCCTTGGGTGGAATTCAAACATTTTTCGTTTCATAGCTACGAGAATAAAGATTATTTTTTTCCAACGATCGAAGCTGGAAAATTTCATGAGAGTAATGGAAGAGTCCTATTACCCCTTTCGATTACGGTTCATCATGCTACAACAGACGGGTGGCATATAAAAAACTTCTTGGATGAGCTCCAGTATGAAATGAATCATCCAGAGAAATGGATGTAACCACAAGTAGTGTTGCCCCCTCTCACGGTGGGCAACCTTGTCTTAAGCTAATAGACACTGCTGGGTGCTACTCCATTCTCGGCAATACCACTTTTTTCAAACAAATCACATTCAAAACTAAAGTAATGACAATTAATAACATAACAGAGGCAATGTTTAAAAATAAATACTCCCCCGCATTTCCCGTTTTAAGGAAATAAACCCCATGTTCGACCAATCTAGCCGGACTCCAATGCATCCAGTTTGGTATTAATGATGTGATGAGCTTTAAAGTGATGATCGTAACCATGGATATAGCTGCAACAACTGATATATTTTTAAATAATGTACTAAATAAGAGCGTTAATGTAATAACAAAAATAAACCATAAGATAAAAAGTACAAAAGATGTAATGATTGTAAAAGTATTTACTTCCCCAAATAAAATTGTAGTGTAATACGTTGCACCTAAATATCCTATAAATAAAGAAAGGATGGTAAGTGAAGTAGTGGCGGCCCATTTGGCTGTTATATAATAGGAATAAGGTATCGGGCGTAAAAGGGTTAAGCTCATGATGCCATTGTTTCTCTCTGTAACAACCATTCCCATGAATCCTAATACTAGGACAAGTATGCCAATTTGGTCAAATTGACCTGACACAGTTGCAGCTAAGACCTCAACACTTGACTGATTTGGGATTAAAATAACACTCTCCTGAGGCAAATCACCATACTTTTGTAAAATATCAGGCAGATAATAGAGTGTAATTGGCTGAGAAAAACCTAATAATACAAAAACAAGAGGCAACCATAAAATCTTATAATTCCTAATATATTCCAAACATTCTTTTTTAAATAATACCAACCATTGCTTCATTATTTCACCATCTTTAAAAATATTTGCTCTAGAGTCGTTTGCATAATTTCAAACCTTTGCAAAGGGATTTTATCTTTTTCAATCTTTAACAATAAACTATTTCTCGCTCTAGCAATATCATTAACTTTAATACGTGCTTTATTTCCTAGAGCTTCTATTTCTTCAACAGTTTCCAATTCATCTTTTAATGACTCCGTCCATTGGTCAATGTTCTTCTCTGCTTCTATTATAAAGATGGGCTGTTGGTGTGCCTCTATCAACTCATTTAGTTTGTTGTTGACCACTAATTGACCCTTGCTAATAATAAAGACTTTATCACTTAGTTCTTGTACATCATGTAATATGTGAGTAGAAAAAAGAATTGTCGTTTCCTTTTTTACGTTTTTTAATAAATCAAGCATCTCCCGCCTACCTATAGGATCTAGGCAGAAACTGGTTCATCCATGATAACTAGTTTTGGACGATGAATGATCGCTTGAGCAATCCCTAGCCTTTGTTTCATTCCTCCCGAATAGGTTCCCACTTGTCGGTTCGCTGCGTTTTCTATTCCTACAAGAAAAAGCAACTCATCTATACGTTGATCTAAGTCCTCTTTTGGCATATGTGATAACTGCCCCATAAACCGCAAAGCTTCCCTACCAGTCATCCAGTTGTGCATTTTTGGTTCTTGTGGAAGATAACCAATTAACTTGCGAAAATCACTATTTTGTTTGCCGTCAAAAATAATATTTCCTTTAGAAGGCTTTAAGATTCCTGTTAACATTTTTAATGTAGTAGATTTACCAGCACCATTAGGACCTAATAACGCACCACACTCGCCTTCCTCTAACGTGAAGTTAACTTCCTTTACGGCTAATTCCTTACCAAAACCTTTACATAACTCTTCTACAGTAAGTAGGGCCATTAGTTGTTTCTCCTTCCTATAATAAAGTAGAGAACAGGACCAACTATGTTAATCACAACAATAGTAAATACCCATACCCATTTTGAATCCTTATTTGGATTATTTTTAAACAAATCAAATAGAGCAATAGTCATAAGTATGACTTGAGTTACAATAAAAGGTACTAGTAATCCTAAATTAAATTCCACAACCCCCACGCCTCTCTAATATTTTTAAAACCAATTATCAAAAATGACATTCGAATACGGTTATCAAACACGATTATCATTTATAATAATATTGCTGATAAGATTTGTCAATAAAAAAAGGGGTCGCATATATACTTGAAATAGCAGAAACTATATATTATCATTTATGATAATGTTATTTATCTATAGAAACTATTATTAATCTGTTGGATATTATTGAGAGGTGACGGCATGGCTGAAAACATATTTGATATTATCTTCCATCCTGTTCGATTGAAGATTATCAGAGCCCTAACAATATATAATGAATTAACCTCTATGCAACTATTCAAGGAAATAGGAGATGTTCCCCAAGCTACATTATATCGACATATCCAAACATTATTGGAAAAAGATGTGTTGTGTGTAATTAGAGAACATAGAGTCAGGGGAAATACTGAAAGTGTATATGCTTTAAATATAAATAAAGTATCATTAACGGCTACAGATCTTCAGAATATTTCAAAAGATGAAAAATTACTTTATTTCCTAAACTTTCTTATGATGAACCAAGCAGAATATGAGAATTATCTGAAGTATATTGAAAACAAATCCGACCAAGCTACTTATGCGATGGCACATCTATATTTATCTGATCAAGAATTAAATGACCTTCAAACTGAAATCAATGAAATAATCAAATCAAGGATAAAAAACGAGCCAAGTGAAGATCGAAAACTCAGGATCATTTCGACCATTATCATTCCCGAAAAAATTGAAAAGAAGTTGTAAACTCGGTGATTGAAGCAATCTGCGGAAGGAGCCTCAAGCCATTGGTAGTAAAAAACAATCTAAGCACAAATTGAAAAACGACTCCCTTTACTGGGGTCGTTTTTCATCAATTTCCCTAGAGTTCCTTACCAAAAGAAATGGAGTCTTCCTCTAAGCTCTTTGACAATTCCTCTCTCAAATTTGTGAGCCAATCAGGTTCATGATCCCATTTCTCCGTTATGGACCTTAGCGTTCGAGCATACCCATATAATTTGGCAAAGCGCCTGCATGCCGGTAATAGAGTTTCTAAATCATCTGAGATATCGTATTCAGTGAGATATCCATCCAAAAAGCATTTTTTCTTATGGTTAAAAAGCTCAGCTGGAATACATTCCTGCAAACTATCCAGCGCTTGTTCGATATCCATTGCATACCAGTGATACATGGCATCGTCAAAATCGATTACATTACATGAATTGGATTTGTCATCATAGAATACATTGTCGTATTCAAAATCATAATGAACCAATCCATAATTCGTTTGTGACTTAGGAATCGAAGCAAAATAATCTCTTAGTATTTTCGTTTCCGTTAATGCTGCTGACTCTTCCGGAAAATTGATTAATACTTGCTGAATCCAATCTAAGACATCACTATAAGACCATCTCTTGAATGTAATGGGTTTGTATTTGCTAGATAATTGATGAAGCCTCCCCAGTGCTTTTCCATAACTGAAGATAATGGTATCACTAAAATCAGTATTATTGATCTGTACTCCAGAAACACGTTTAAATACAGATGCAAAGTATTCTCCCCAAGGAGTCCGCACCTCTACAAGCTCTTCACCATGCCTTGATACAACAGCCTCTAAAACTCCGTAGCCGTTGTCACGTAAATAAGAAATAAAGTCTAGTTCCGCCAAAATATTTGATTTCAATTTCTCGGTCTTAGGAGCAAATCGTAATAGATGGATCTTACCATCACATCTAAACGGATAAATGGCGTTAGATGATATTCGATAGTACTTAAACATCTCAATCGATTCTTCATCATATTTCCAATTTTTTAAAACCATTTCGGCTAGATCTATATTATTAAACAAGTCATTCAACTTCAACATAAAGCATACAACTCCTCTTCAATTTTATATATTTTTTTGCACGCAAAAAGACCGCAGGCTACATCTGCGGTCTACTTAATCCTTATTTAGAAGGGGGAACAAATAAACCTTCTCTTTTACAGGAAAGATGAGCAGTAATATCCCTAAATAGTGACAGACCTAGCGTCTGCCCACAATATTCATTTAAGAACCACCTTACATTCTACAGTTATAGTAATAGTCCAGCGTTTCATGCTGCTCACTCCCTTCATACAAAAGATATTTATATTTTAACTCAGGGTTTTAATGGAATCAATTCCTAAATTATCTATACTTAAACTTTTATTTACGATGCTTTCGCGTCTTGGCTTCACATACTCAGGTATATCACCATTACGCACAAAATAATCTATCGTAAAGGTTCCTTTATACCCAAATATTGTTCCAAAATATTTGTTTTTCACTTCTACATTAATATGAAACTTCTTTTTCTTTTCGTCAAACCATTCCTGAGCTTCAGCAGTTCCAGAAATAAACTTTGGAACTGGTATTTCCACTCCTTTTTTATAATAAACTAGTGGACCTGATAGTAGTCTAATTCCACCGTTATGTAACACAGAGATATCTATATCTGTAATTAAATCCTGATCAATTCCTAAACAATCTACTATTCCTTTCCTTTTAGAACAATAATACATAGTCGCATCAAAATGTCTTACTTTATCAAAATGAAACTTCCGTATCCAAGCCACGCACTCCTGACCGAAAGAGTTTTGATAGGCGTAGTTTTCCAGGGTGAATGGGATGTTTCTCCCTCTTTCGGGAAAGGTAATGTGTTTTAAAGTACCAAGCTGTAGAAAAGGGTACATATAAGCCCTACCGCCCCATATTTCCTCCATTACTCCTTTACAAATACTTGCTGTTTTCGCTTCACTAGTTAGTCCAAATTTTTTCTGTAATTGAGGATGGAGTTGCTTATACTCTGCTCCTAAGGCTTGTTCGTATATTGATCGCATTGTGTTCACCTTCTACCAGATCGTTTTCTCTTACAGTTTGCAGCGTTGGGTAAATCGCGAATATTTAACATAGCCATAACGGAATAGCCAATCATAGCAACTGTTAGTGTAGTTGGATTAAATGGAGCGAAAAAAACGTCCCCTTGGCTCATCAAAGCACCAAAGCCTAAAATAACTAAAGCCAGGATGTTTATTATATGTAGCCATTTTTTTCTGCTAAAACAAAGGAAAAGCAACCCAAAAACGATCTGAATCGCCCCTAAAGTATATAAAAAAACCTCCTCTTGACCTTGAAACCATCCCGTTCCTTTTAATAATGCCAACTCCCCAGCTTCTTGATAAAGAATCTTGGGAACTAATCCTTGATAAATCCAGATAAAGGCTAAAACAAAGCTGACCACATAATGCAATATACTTCTTATAAAAGAGATGGATGGAGGGATTTCTTTTTCTATCCATAGTCGTAAGCAATCAAAACTCCAAGCAGTTGCCCAACCCATAAGTGGTCTAAAAAGTTTATCAACCAGCTTTCCAACAAAACCAAAACGTGTTTCGTAGTCATACTGAGTCAAGAATGTAACTCCACTATCCGTAATAACATATTTCCAATATCCACTCCCCTCTTTAATAAGTGATAACGGATGATCAGTCCAAAACTTTAATGAAGACATCCGCTCATCATCCTTGGATATTGTCTTTTTACTTTCACCTTTACCAGCCAGACTCATTCCAAAACCAATATTTGTTGTATATAAAAACCTTTGTGGATCATTCTCGTTTTCCTTAAGCAAATACTTAATATTGGAAAAACGCAAATCCCATTGTTCATGTATGTCTGGATTTTGGGTATATTCCCATACTTTTTCGATATCACTTTTTATCAGCGTTTCCACGTAAATAGGTTTAGATTTCATCATTTTTTACTACCTCATTTTATATTCGACATCTAACGTTACCTTTTAATATTTTACAACAAAAAGAGCTGTTAACGAATAACTTAACGCAACAGCCCTCTATAATATGGTTATGTTTACTCAATAGCTATATACTTTGAATATGGTTCTTGGGTAGTATCTAATCGTTTAACATAAATTACATTTTGATCTAATTCATTATAGTAAATTTCACTCCCCACTGGTACAAGATTTGAAGTGAAATTTTCTTGCACCATTGGCGCGTTTTGTGACACAACCTTTTCAATGGTTCCAATGTAAACTGCTTCATTTGGTAAGGTGCTCACCGTATCCGCAGTTTCACCATACAAGTTATCTTTGACGTAAATCATCGGTCTATAATCTGATAACTCATTTTCTTCTGTACCTTTTTCAGCAGAGCAGGCTGAAATCAAAAGAACCATACCCATACATATAAGAAACAAACTCATTTTTTTCACGCTACTCATTCCTTTAAAAATTATTTGCAAGTATACATTGTTGCAGGTCAAAGGTATTATGCGGTGCCGTTTCATTCCCCACTAATTTACCACAGTATACTGATTTTGTCATATGAAAATAATCAGAAAATTGACACTTCTATACAATAGAATATAGTATGAAAGAGAAAAAGATTCGGAGCAACAATACAGGAGGAATTAACGTATGAAAGCAGTCGTATACACCAAATACGGGCCACCGGATGTACTTCGGATCACAGAACTGGCAAAGCCGACTCCCAGGGATAATGAAGTCCTGATAAGAATCCATGCTACTACTGTAACAGCTGGAGATTGGCGCATGAGAAAGCCTGAGCCATTTTTAGCAAGGTTTTTCAATGGCTCATAAGACCCCGGAAAGTAAATATACTTGGATTTGAGCTGGCTGGAGAAATCGAAGAAGTCGGCAAATCGGTAACACGATTCAAGAAAAGTGACCAAGTTTTTGCCTCATGCGGGCTTGGTTTTGGTGCTTATGCTGAATACAAATGCCTGCCTGAAGACGCGGTAATGGCATTAAAACCAGTACATATGAGCTACGAGGAGGCCGCTGCCATTCCCATTGGGGGAGGTACTGCATTACGTCTACTTAGAAAGGGAAATGTTCAGCCCGGAGATAAAGTCATGATCTATGGGGCTTCTGGCAGTGTTGGCACTTATGCAGTACAGCTGGCAAAGCACTTCGGGGCAGAAGTAACCGGCGTATGCAGTACCGTCAACCTTGATATGGTAAAGTCTCTGGGAGCTGACAAAGTCATTGATTACACTCAAGAGGACTTCACCAAGAGCGGCGAAACCTATGATGTCATTCTTGACGCAGTAGGCAAGATGTTGCCTTCAGATCGAAAAAAACTGTTGAAAAAGATGGGATTCTTTGCTTCCGTGATGAAACTATCAACACCAGAGAAGCTAGGCGACCTAGTTTTCCTCAAAGACCTGATAGAGGCGGGAAAACTAAAGCCTATCATTGATAGACGCTATGCATTTGAACAAATTCCCGAAGCGCACGAATACGTTGAGAAGGGACACAAAAAAGGCAATGTCGTCATTACTGTATCGTGATGGTAAGCGCCAAACTCAATAAATTACTTCAAGAATTCATTCGAGCTGTTCATTGGAGCAGCTCTTTATCGTCGTTGTCCTTACCTGATCCTCTAAAAAAAAAACTTTTGAAAACGCTTTACATATTATAAAAAAAGTAATACTATTTATGTAGACCGGTATTAATATTTTTTATATGAGCTAGGAGATTTATTATGAAGAATAACTCACGTGAGGAAATGATTAAAGTTACTGCATTGCTACTTCAGACGAAAGGGTATTTTGGAACTGGGTTAAATGAAATCATAGCAAAGAGTGGCGCACCTAGGGGTTCAATTTATTACCATTTTCCTAATGGGAAGGAACAATTGGTGATTGAGGCCATTGAATGGACTAGAGAAAATGTCACGAGATTTATTAGTGAAAAATTATCTTTGTACAATGATCCAGTAGAGGCATTGCAAAACTATATCTTGGATAGTGCTGACAGGTTCGAGCAGGACAAATACTTTCAAGGGGTACCTATTACTGCAATCGTACTTGAAACATCAGATATTAGTGATAATTTAAGAGAAGCTTGTAAAAAGGTTTTTGACTCTTGCATCAAGTGATTGCAGATAAGCTATTAAACAATGGTTATGAAGAAAAAATAGCTTATGACCTGGCAATGGCACTCAATGCCATCATACAAGGTTCATTAGTGATTTGTTTAACTCAAAAAAATGCTGATCCTTTAAGGAAGGTTTCAAATTTTGTTCCACTATTACTAAAAATAAATAATGCGTAAATATCGATCATTACCTAAGGCTGGTTTTACAAAACGTTTAGACCAGTCTACTATAACACTCAAATTATGCAGACCGGTCTACTATAAATTAATGGAGGGTTGATTATGCACTTAACAAGCGAAATTAACTGTGCTAGAGACTTTATTAAGGAAAAAACGGATTATCTACCTGAAATAGGTTTGATTTTGGGCTCAGGTTTAGGAGGACTGGCAGATGAAATAGAGGATTCTGTATCAATCCCGTACAAAGAAATTCCGTATTTCTCCAAATCGGAAGCGGTGGGCCATGCAAATGAACTAGTGATTGGAAAATTAAAAGGAAAAGTCGTTGTAGCTATGAAAGGACGATTTCATTTTTATGAAGCTACTCCTTAGATGAAGTAACCTTTCCGGTTCGTGTTATGAAGTCTTTGGGAGTCGATAAATTAATCATTACCAATGCATGCGGTGCTGTAAATATGGATTTTCAGCCTGGCGAATTGATGTTAATTACAGATCACATTAATTTAGTCGGGATAAATCCTTTAATAGGTCCAAATAATGAAGAGTTAGGTCCACGCTTTCCCGATGTTTCCTGTGTATACAATAAAGATTTAAGAAATGTAGCCTTACGGGTTGCAGTAGAGCAAAATATACATCTTCAGCAAGGGGTATATGGATGGTGGAGTGGACCTGTATATGAAACTCCAGCGGAAATTCGGATGATACGCACTTTAGGAGGAGATGCGATTGGAATGTCTACTGTACCTGAAGCTATTACAGCCGTTCATGCAGGATTAAAGGTATTAGGTATATCGTGCCTGACAAATATGGCTTGTGGTATTTTAGAACAGCCTTTAAGTCACGATGAAGTAATCGAGGTTGCTGGAAAAGCTAAGGATAAATTTGTTAAATTAATTAAACAAATTATTAAAGAAATATAGGTAAATACAGGCTGATTGAGGTTATTTCGAAAAGTTATGTTCTAATAACTACTAGAAATAAGCCTTAATTATAGCCTAATTTTCCTAATATTCAATTAATGGAGGGCTGAGTCATGAATATTATTTGGGGGATGTTTGGATGTAGCTTGATTATTATCATATCGATCTTGATGTCAGAGAATAAGAGATTGATTAACGTAAGAACTGTATCGATTGGATTCTTTCTACAAGTTGTGTTTGGATTTCTTGTTCTTCAATGGGACAAAGGACTACAAGCCATTCAATTTGTATCTCAGGGAATTACTAATCTAATCAACTTTGGACATGCAGGTTTATCATTTGTATTCGGACCATTAGCGGACCGTGATGGATTATCGGTTTTTGCCGTAAACGTCCTTGGTATGATCATCTTTTTAACAGTACTCATTGCATTGTTATATTACTTTGGAATCATGCAATATATGGTTAAGATTATTGGTGGTTTTATTTCTAAAGTGATGCAGACTTCTTATTCAGAATCGATAGCAGCGGCTGCTAATATTTTTGTTGGTAATACCCAAGCTCCTTTAATTGTGAAACCTTATATTGCCCACATGTCTAGATCCCAGATATTCTCTGTTATGGTAGGAGGACTCGCTTCTGTTTCAGGTGCCGTTCTGATGGGACTTGCAGCAATGGGAATACCTATTGAATATCTTATATCAGCAGCAGTAATGTCTGCTCCAGCCGGTTTAATGATAGCCAAATTAGTGATACCAGAAACTGAAAAAATCAATGACAACGAATGGAAAATTTCTGATAAAACAAGTAATAGTGAAGAGAAGACGAATATAATTGATGTCATATTTGAGAACTCTAAAGAAGGTTTACATTATGCCGTAAACGTAGGTCTAATGTTAATAATGTTTATCGGTCTCATTGCATTGTTGAACGGAGTAATTGGTTTTGGTGGATCACTTATTGGACTGGAAAACCTTTCTTTAGAATTGATATTTGGATATCTTTTTGCACCTATTGCTTTCGTTATTGGTATACCATGGGATGAAGCTGTAATGGCAGGAAATTTATTAGCTCAAAAGTTCTTGTTAAATGAATTTGTCGCTTTCGCAAACCTTTCATTAGGAATTGAGAATTTTTCAGAACGCTCTATCGCAATTTTAACTTTTGCATTAAGTGGTTTTGCCAATTTTGGAGCCGTTGGTAGTATAGTCGGGATGCTCTCAAGAATGGTGCCTGAAAGAAAGTTAGAAGTACAACAATTAGCAATCAAGGCACTTATTGCAGCTACTTTAGCTAACCTATTAAATGGGGCTATTGTTATGATGTTATTTTAATTTAATTTATAAGATATCTTCGTTAGATATCGGCTTTATGGTGGACCCCGTCAAGATATTTGAAAAATAAGATGGGGTCTTTTTTCATTAACCCCAGTGCTGGCTGGCAAGATGAAGCATTGTGCATCTCTTCCGAAAATATTATAATACAAGATTCATTTTTAGTGCAGGTCGTACACCATCTCGAGACAGGGTTACTTCCCCATAGCTTCGCACACTGCTACGAGGACCAACAAAAAATGCCCGGGATGGTTGATTCCCTTGTGTTCTCAGCCACCACCAGGAACAGCCATATTCCTTCTCGTTTTCAATTAAATAATTGCGTTTGTCTGTTTTATCGTACACATACAAGTGGCAGCCATCCCTTTTCTTCGTCTTAGCGAACTCTGTACCGATTGCACGACGTTTTATACTGAAAGAATTTTCAACAAATTTATCAGTGAGCTCTCTTACTTCCGATACACTGAGTAAAAAAACTTCGTCCTCTGTATCTGGACTATTCTCTCCATTGTCCCCGCAATGTGTAGTCTTGATCATTCTCTTCTCTGAGTCATTGAACGCGGTAGTATAAAACTCATCGTTCAGCCACTTTCGTAAATCAGAGTCCTGCCACGTAATATCTATCAAATCACGATGGTATCGCTTTGAATCCAAGATGTACTCGCTTAAAATGAACAACTCACTCCCTGAATTTTGTAGTACTCGCCACTTTATCGGTGTTAAGTCAACTCCATCCTCAGCCTGTGGGTACATGCCAAAAGTAATGATTTCTCCAGTTTTTGCATTTGACAAGGTAGTAAAAGCATTTGAATTTTTTCTATTCATAACAGTCATTCCCCCCTTCTACACATTCTTTTTTTTTTATTAACTCAATCCTATTTCAAATGATCAAGCCCATCCTTTGATGTTAGCATTTTAAGATTATTAAATATCTTCTCTTCGTCCCAGTTCCACCATTTAAGCTTTAGCAATAATTCAATTTTTTCATCACTAAAACGTTTTTTAATAAATTTGGCTGGATTCCCACCATATATTGCATATGGTTCAACATTTTTTACTACAGTTGAGTTAGCGGCAATAATCGCACCATCACCAATTTTTACACCCGGCATAATGCTTACATTTTGACCTATCCAGACATCATTGCCAATCACCGTATCACCCTTAAATGGTAGTTGTTCTACTGTAGGAGTTACCTTTTCCCAACCACCACCAAAAATATTAAAAGGATAGGTTGTTATGCCATCCATCCTATGATTTGCTCCGTTCATAATGAATGTAACGCCCTCAGCTATTGCGCAAAATTTACCTATGATTAGCTTATCTCCTAGAAATTCATAATGATGCTCTATATGATCATAGAATTTCTCAGGAGACTTTTTATTATCACTATAGTAAGTATATTCTCCAATCTCTACATTGGGTCGTTTAGGCAAATTACTTATATAACACACCGTTTTGATGTTTTCATTTGGATATAGTTTTTTCTTATCTGGTCCTATCATAGAGCGTTTCGCCCCTTTTAGCTTTTTTCATGAATGTTTATGTTTATATTTTTCTTTATCCGTTTATAGTTTTTAAAACGAGATTATTTCTAGTAGACTAACTGTCCTATTTTATTTGCTTCTTCAGCGAACCATATTGCTCCATCTGGTCCAAGAACAAGCCCATGTGGTTCTGATCCCAGTGTAGGTATTTGATATTCTATAATTTCCCCTCCTAATGTAATTCTACCTATTTTATTACCTCCCCACTCTGTAAACCAAAGCTCTCCGTCTATCCCTGAAATAATTGCATGTGGTTTAGCATTTGCTGTTGGCAGAGGATATTCAACAAATTCACCAGATGTAGTCATTCTTCCTATTTTGTTACCTATTATTTCAACAAACCAAAGAGCATTGTCAGAGCCTGAGCAAATTCCTACTGGTCCAGAGGCTGAAGTAGGAATACTGAACTCAGTTATATCACCAGATAAGGTAATTTTGCCTATTCTGTTGCCTTGATTCTCTGTAAACCATAGTGCTTCATCAGGACCTGATATAATCATTGAAGGAAATGAACCATGAGTAGGTAAATGATATTCACTAAATTCTCCATGAGCCGTTATTCTTCCAATTTTGTTACCAGTAAGCTCTGTAAACCACATTGCACCATCAGCACCTAAGGCTATTCCATATGCACCTGCATCTGCTGTAGGGATATCATATTCTGTAATTTTACCCTCCATTGTCATTTTTCCTATCTTATTTGCTTTATATTCTGTAAACCATAAGTGACCGTCAGTTCCATTTGCTATAATCGAAAGTCCCGCATCTGGGGTCGGAACTGTATATTCTGTTATTTCACCTTCTGTTGAAATTCTTCCTATTCTGTTACCTGTATTTTCTGTAAACCATATAGCTCCATCTGATCCTACAGTCATTCCATATGGTCCTGATATCTCCATTGGAAGGATATACTCATTTATCTTTGTATTCATCTATTTATCATCCTTTCATTTTTTAATGAAAACAAAAAACCTTTCCTGAACTATCAAGTTTCGGAAAGGTTATATGTATTATCATATTTAAGCTAGCACAAAACAGCTATTCTAGATCAAGAATAGTATAAATACAAAGTTAAATATGACTCAATTATAATCCTATCCGAAACTTATAGTAGTTTAGATTAACACAAAATAACATATCCTAAATCATTAGATATGCCCAACTCTATCCATACTACTGTAACTTCTTAAAAACTGGATAAGATTATATGATCATTTTAACTAATCACCTCTAATGCTGATTCTAAATTTATCTAAATCATAAAACATTTGGATAATATAAGTCAAGGATTATATACTGGAAATGTTTTTGATGTAGCTCATGTAGCTACATGTTTTAGATTTCATAACTGTGTTGTTATCGACCATTTATCTACTTCCTCCTAGCAAAGTCAACAAAGCGGAATTTGTCAGGGCGGTGGCGCGATTCGGTGTATTGAAAGAGACTAGCGTCATCTAGGTAGACGTAGTTTTTGACCACGACGATGTTCGTGAAGCCGTTTAACTCAAGATAGGCTTGGTCTTCTTCAGTCGGTGCTTCAACGGTAATCTCCTTTTTGGCGAAGCTAATCACTAGACCAAGTTCTTTTTCGATGAAATCATAGATCGAGTTTTCACATGCTTCTTTCGTCAGACTGGGAATGAGCCGTTTATTTAAATAGTCTTTATCAAGGATAACTCTTTCGTCATCTAATGAGCGAACACGAATGACTTCCCAGGCTTTTTCGTTTTTCTTAAGCTTTAATTGTTCTCGTAGCAATTCACTAGGTGTAATTTCTTCAAGGAGCTTTAATGTTGTTTTGGCACGCTGCCCAAGCTTACTAGCTAATTCTTTAAAACTAACTAATCCAGAAATGGGAAAGTCAAACTTCCCAACATCAAGGACAATCGAGCCTTTACCTTGCATTTTTTGAATATAGCCATGCTCAGAAAGCAAGTTTAATGCTTTGCGGATGGTTTCCCTTGTTGTTTCATACATAGATGCAAGTTCATTTTCTGAAGGCAGCTTTGCGTTTGGTTTTAGCTGCCCTTCTTTTATTTGTACGACTAAGTCATCGTATATTTTAATATATTTATTATTCATCTTTAACCACCGTATATAAGTGTATCATTCCTTTTCGAAATGATAAAGTAGACTTCCATCAGATGGAGTTTTTACTCCATCTGATGGTTAGTCGCCCTTATCAGGTTCTTAGCGTCGGTTATCTTCCCTCGGAGTCTTACCGACGGTTAGAACGTGGTAAAGTAGACTTCCATCAGATGGAGCTTTTATTCCATCTGGTGGTTAGTCGCCCTTATCAGGTTCTTAGCGTCGGTTATCTTCCCTCGGAGTCTTACCGACGGTTAGAACGTGATAAATAATGGATTCATAGGGACGTAATCTTAGTTTAACAGGGGTCTCGCTTGAATCCCCATAGTTAGACAATAGTACTTTCCAATTTTTGTTTTCACTAGCTACATGCAGGGGTAATTCAAAATCAGTTTCACTACCATAGAAATTGTTAACAACAAGCAATATTTCATCTTTTGTATTGCGAGTATAAGCAAAAATCTGGTCGTGATCTTCTAGTAGTAATTGATAATCCCCATCTGTAATAACATCGTATTGTTTACGCAACTTAATTAAGGCTTGGTAGTGGAAGAAAATCGAGTTTTCATCTGTTAACGCTTGCTGTGCATTAATTTCTGGGTAGTTATCGGCTACTCCAATCCACGGTGTACCTGTTGTAAAACCTGCATGTTTTGATTGATCCCATTGTACTGGAGTTCTCGAATTATCACGGGATTTACGCTTGATGATCTCCATAATCTCCACTTCTGACTTACCCGCTTGTTTCATTATATTGTAGTAGTTTATGGTTTCCACATCACGGTACTGAGAAATATGCTCAAATTTTGGATCCGTCATCCCGAACTCTTCACCTTGGTAAATATAAGGCGTGCCTTGCATCATGTGCACCGTTGTTGCTAGCATTTTCGCTGATTCGCGGTGATACTTACCGTCATCCCCATAGCGGGTGACAATACGCGGCTGATCATGATTACACCAGAATAACGCATTCCACCCTCCACCTTGATGCATTTCCACTTGCCATGTTGAAAGTATTTTTTTCAAAGCAAGAAAATCAAAGTCTGCTAACGCCCACTTTTCACCGTTTGGATAATCCACTTTTAAGTGGTGGAAATTAAAAGTCATGCTAAGCTCATGACGCTCTGGGTTTGTATACTTAATACAATGATCGATCGTTGTGGAAGACATTTCGCCAACCGTCATCGCATCATATTTAGAGAATACTTCTTTATTCATTTCCTGCATAAATTCATGTACACGGGGTCCATCTGTGTAGTACTTTCGACCATCCCCTGGGGCAACAGAGCCGTCATCATTTGGGAATAGCTGATCTTTGGAAATTAAGTTAATTACATCGAGGCGGAAACCATCGACACCTTTTTCAAACCAGAAGTGCATCATCTCATAGACACGTTGACGAACCTCTTCGTTTTCCCAGTTCAAATCTGCTTGAGTCACATCAAATAGGTGTAGGTAGTATTCACCTGTCGCTTCATCTAGCTTCCAAGCAGAGCCACCAAATTTTGAAACCCAGTTCGTTGGTTCGGCACCATTCACTGGCTCTTTCCAAATGTAGAAATCCCGATAAGAATGATCCTTTGATTTGCGCGACTCTTGGAACCAAGTATGCTCTGTTGAAGTATGATTGACAACGATATCCATGATTATTTTAAGCTCCCGATCGTGTGCTTCGTTTAATAAACGATCGAAATCTTCCATTGTTCCATACTCTTCATGGATTGCAAAATAATCGCTAATGTCGTAGCCATTATCCTTTTGGGGGGAAGCATAAATTGGTGTTAGCCAAATAACATCAACACCTAACTCCTTCAAATAATCTAATTTATCAATAATGCCTTGAATGTCACCGACACCATTCCCCGTTGTGTCATTAAAGCTTTTCGGGTAGATTTGGTAAACAACGGATTTTCTCCACCATTCATCTTTTTTCATTAAACTTTATCACTCCATTTCCAATTTTCATATAAAGTAGACTTCCATTAGATGGAGTTTTTGCTCCACCTGATGGTTAGTCGCCCTTATCGGGTTCTTAGCGTCGGTTATCTTCCTCCTATAGAGAGGGAAGCTTACCGACGGTTAGAACGTGACAAATGGCGATACCATTGGTCAAAACTAACCAACGGTATCCAATGATTATGCAGTTTTCTTTATTTTTGCAATTATAAATGTTAAAACGAAAGGGACAATGATGGCAATTAACATTCCGAAGAAGAATGGCAGCCATTTTTCTGGAATGATTGAAAAAATACCTGGTAGACCTCCAACCCCAATGGAGAAGGCAACAGCTTTATTTATCGTAATGACTACTGCTGCGATCGCAGAACCGATGACCGCACAAATAAAGGGGAACTTAAAGCGTAAGTTCACTCCAAACATGGCTGGCTCCGTAATTCCTAAATAAGCGGAAATCGATGAAGTAAGCGATAGACCCTTTAGCTTCTCATCCTTTGTTGCAAACATCATCGCTAAAGCAGCAGAGCCTTGAGCAATATTGGATAAGGCTAAAATTGGCCATAAGAATGTAAAACCCACTGTACCAATTAATTGAATATCTACAGCTAAGAATGTGTGGTGCATTCCTGTAATAACTAGTGGTGCATAAATTAATCCGTACAATAAACCACCAATGACAGCAAAACGATCAAATATCCAGACAAAAGTATCAGTAATGCCGTTACCAATGGCAAATGTAATAGGTCCGATTACAATAAAGGCTAAAAACCCTGTGATGAGTAAGGCAATAGGTGCGACAAGTAATAATTGGAACGCATCTGGAATTCGTTTACGTAAGACGATTTCCATTCTGGCTAAGAAATAAGATGCAATTAAAATTGGTAGTACTTGTCCTTGGTAGCCCATTTTGGCAATTTCAATGCCGAAAATGTTCCAGTAAGGAATAGTTCCCGCTTCTTTTGCCGCTCCATATGCCCAAGCATTTAAAAGATCAGGATGTACAAGCATTAAACCTAATACAATACCAAGTAGCGGATTTCCGCCAAACTTCTTCACTGCCGACCAACCAATTAAACCTGGTAAGAAGACAAAAGCAGTGTTTGCAATTAAATTAATAATACTTGCAAAATCAGCCCATTGTGTGTGGACATCTACGATTGATTGGTCATCATAGAAAATTCCAGCACCAGTTAAGATATTATTGATCCCCATTAATAAACCTGCTGTTACAATTGCCGGTAAAATAGGGATAAAGATATCTGCTAATGTTTTAATGGCACGTTGAAATGGATTCAGCTTCTTTTCGGCTGCTGCCTTTGTTTCCTCTTTTGAGGATTCACCAACACCAGCTAGTTGAATAAGTTGTTGATACACTTTATCTACTGTACCCTGTCCAATGACAACTTGAAATTGTCCATTTGTACTAAATGTACCTTTGACCAGCTCTAAACTTTCTAACTGCTCTTTATTGATTTTCGCATCATCATGCAACACTAAACGCAATCGCGTCACACAATGTGTAGCAGATGCAATATTCTCTTTCCCGCCAATCCCTTCTAAAATCTGTTCTACAACCTTTTTGTCAATAGCACTCACGAAGATTCCCCTCCAATTTGCGGTTACATTAACCTCTTTACAAGCGTTTTCATTTTTAACTTGTATATACAAGACACTCACAAACAATAGCTACATCATACACTTGTATATACAGGTTAGTCAATAAGGAAGTTAGAGTTTTTTGTTAGAATATGTCGGAAATTACTTTAGCTTGTGCAAAAACTAGTGAGAAAAACTCGGCAGAAAAAAAAGGACTGCTCATCGCAGCCCATCTATTATGCTCATAATCTTACAGATGCCTAAAATTCTCTCTTACTTGTTATCTTCAAAAACTAATTCTATATGCTTTTTAATTAATTCAATTCTATCCTTAGCTCTGGGCATAAAACAAGCGGTCATTACAACTACCATTTTCTTTTCAGGATTGACAAAAATTATATTTCCACCATCCCCTAGAGCCGCATAACAACAATTATCGCCGTCAATAATCCACCACAAATAACCGTATGACAACTTTCCACATCGGCTGTTTTCCCTACTACTTTCCTCAATCCATTTTGAGGATAGAATCTGCTTACCTTCCCACATACCACCATTCAAGTATAGCTGCCCGATTTTTACCATATCCCTAGGTGTTAAAGTAAGTCCCCATCCAGCTGTGTTCACACCTCTAGGATCTACTATCCAACCGCTAACATACTTATCTTTCAGAAAAGCGAAATATTCATCTTTATTACGTATTATCATTTTGTGTGGTACTCTGATTTCAAGTGGCTCAAACAAATTTTCTTTTGCAAAATCAAGTACAGAATCACCTGTTGCACTAGTGAGGATTCCCGATAAAATCTGTGTACCAACTGTGGAATACCTAAAAGGTCCAATCTCACTTTTGCCACCCAATAAGTCTAGCGCAGCTTTTGTCCAATCATCACTAGAATAAACCTTTGTATATGGCTCAGATTTGTATTTATACGGTGCAGTCATTGTTAACAAATTCTGTATTGTGACATTCTGTATCATTTTTTCACCACGTTTGACTATATAATCGGGGAAAAAATCCAATACTTTCTGATTTACACTTTTAATATAACCTTGATCAATGGCGATCCCAATTAGTGTAGAAATGATGCTCTTTGTAACAGATGCAATATGTATGGTATCATCTTTGGTTAACCCATTGAAATACTGCTCATAAACTAACTTTTCATTCTTCATAATAACAATCCCTGCCGTATTGGGGTACTGTTCTTCAATTACTTTTTCAAGATACACAATTTTACTGTTATTCATTTTTTATAATGATGTATTTGTACAGAATACCTCACTATTCTCCTCTCTTATTTGTGCATCAATATTGATATAAGTAATCCTAATGTACTATAAAATTATTTGCAATCATTAGCATGGCATGAATTAACCATTACAATATCCTATTTTTTCTTTGGAAAAGAATTGACAGATTGACAAATTAGTAACATACTCGTTAATACATAAGATCTTTAGCCCTCACCGTAGTATTCAGCAAAATATAAAAATCCAGATTTCCTTACAAGATAGTTTCTTAACTCTCCTTGAGTAGCTTTTTCAATTGGTGGTTTAGTAAGGGTATATGCTTTGGCATTTAATTCAGCAAATTTCTCTTGATCTACTTCATTATGATATTCATCGTCAATAATCTCAGTGGTTAAAGCAATATGGGGATAACCCATAATAAATACTTGTGTTCTTAATGCCATACTTGGGGTTGAATGCAATAACAAAAAAATTATTGCTATAAGTACTATAAAGATGAGCTTTTTCTTTAAATTTATTTTTTTGATAAAATTCATTATTTATTTAACTACCTCCCTGAAAAAATGTTACATTCACTCGCTTTATTTGTAAGTCTATTCCACAAACAAAGTACTAACCCTTCTTGAAAAGGAGAGAAAATCATGAGTCGAAAATTATCTATTTTGATTTTAGTATTAATAGTCTTAGTGATACTCAGCAGCTGTTCGTTAGATCAAGGAGCCAATTCAATGGATAGTACCCGTGAATATGAGCAGCTATCGGATAGACTTCAAGCTCAAATTGACAGAAGCCAGGATGACTATTTGAGTGCAGAAAGTGATAAAACTTTGGATGAGCTTATCAGATTGAATTCTATCATATATGGAAGTTTCACTTCGACTGGGGCTTCCGAAATATTGGCGATTTTCAAGGTTAAAAATACCCCTCATGCTTTTGGCTTTGATAGAACAATTGCCGTAATCTATGATACGGATACCTACAAATTGAAGAGCCAAAAAACATTTGTAGCAGATAATGTCTTTATTCAGTTGCTTGAGAATGCTGATCAAAGGCATAATATTTTATATATTGGAATAGTAAGTAATCAAGGATATACAACTTACGATATTGAGCTGTTACAGGTCGAAGCAAATGAATGGCTTTCAAAAGAGATTTCTCATGAAAAGTTTGCAGATACTGATGCATTTTCTTTTTCCGACCATGTATTACAAGTTTTCGAATTGTCTTACAGTAACTATAATCCGGTTTACAATCATAAATATTCACTTTATTGGGATGGTTTAGAAACCATATTTAAGAAGGAGTTGCCATAAACCTGAAACCAGTAGGATATAGCCTATTTTCGTTCTACTTGAGTCATTAAAAACCTCCTCAACTTATGTTTGAGGAGGCTTTTCATAGATTTGAAGAATTATCCAACGTTAGCTCCAATATCAGAACTTAAAAGTATTACTCCATCTTCATTTGACCCTAAAAAACCAAATGTCTCCATCTCCCCCACTTGACGAACCATCCTTAAGTCATTGCTTTTTTTATTTCTTTCTTAATATGTGTCATGCCAGTTTTTATATCCTCTAGCGATGAATTTGAGATGCATATCCTAAAAGCTTTTTCTGGTAACACATTATTTATAAAATAATCTGAGCCTTGACTGATCCAAACATTTTTACATTTAAGGTTATTAACTAGGGAATTTAGCTGCACATGATCTGGAAGTCTAAACCAAACGAATATACCAGTTTCGGGAACGTAAAAATCAACTCCATTCCCGCTGAATTTCCCTAAAATCCCTCTTACATAGTTCATCTTTTTTCTATATTCTGATTTCACCTTAACAATGTGCTTTTTATACATACCACTATGAATAAAAATCTCCAAGGCTCCCTGAGCCAATACGGAAGTATTGAGGTCTGTACATCTTTTATGAATTAAAAACTGTTTTTTTAGTTCTTCATTTATAACTGCTGCTCCTATCCTAATACCAGGCATAAAAGTTTTGGAAAAGCTTTTAATATAAATAACCCTGCCATTATCATCATAATAAAAAGCAGGTAGCCTTTTGTTATTGCTTTCTAAATCCACCAAATAATCGTCCTCAACTAGATACACATCGTACTTATTTGCTAATTCTACAATCGTTTTCTTATCTTTTTCTGAATAAGACGTATCTAGTGGGTTGTGAAACCGAGAAATCATATAGAAAAACTTAAGAACTTGGTCCTGATCATATCCCCCTTGCCGGAGTTTCGTTTCCAGCGAGGGGCTGTAGCTTATTATTCAAAAATTTTACATTTACATGTATACTTGTGTTATATGGACAATTACATCGTGCATCGTGATCGAAATTTTACCATCCCAATACAGAAAGGACTATATATAATGAGTAATGTAGTTAGTAGATTAGATTCTTCAGGAGTAAGTAAAGCAGTAGGTAATTATACTCACATAACAAAAATAGAGCCTAATGCAACATTTTACACATTTTCTGGTCAAGTCGGAGCAGATTTAGATGGAAATTTTCCAAAACAATTCAATCAACAAGTAGACAATACCTTTTTAAATATATCAAATTTGTTGAAGAGTATAGATTTAACACCGGATAATGTGATTAAGGTTAATATATGGTCAACAGAAAAAATTGACTGGGATTACTTTTATAATGTATATGATGGCTTTTTTGGTAAGCCTTCCCCCTCAATGACCGTTGCTTATGTAAATGCCTTAGGATTAGAAGATATACAATTAGAAATTGAAATATGGGCAGCTAAATAACAATCATCCCTCATTCAATTTTTGAGCCATCAATACCATTTCTCCTAAATGCGCGGAGTATGTGCTCTATTATTACACTTGCTTCATTAATTGCAGTGTCTATGTCTTTTTTCTTTCCAATCCACATAACTGCTTCATTCATGGAGCCGGAAAGGATTGAAGATAAAGCATCAATAGAAATATCCTTTAACTCTCCCATCTCATGCATTCTAGTGAGATGGTCTTTCAGATGTCTCTCAGAATGCTTATCATCAATTTCTTCCCACATATTCCACCCTAGTACAGTTGGAGCATCTACAATAAGTATTCTACGGTATTCCTCGTTAAGCATCGTGCGAATAAACGCCATTGAACCATCAATTAATGCCTGCCAGTTATCCTCATGAAGAATTGCTGCTTTCTCTACCTCATTAGCTACATTTTTCTGTAGTTCTTCCACTACAGCTTGAAATAGCCCTTTCTTACTTTTGAAGTGATGATATATTGCTCCTCTGGTCAAATTTGTTTGTTGAACGATTTCTTCTAAAGCAACATTTGCATAGCCCTTTTGAGAGAATTCTTTATAAGCCACCTCTAATATTCTGGCTTTTGTCAACTCTGACTGCTCCTGATTTTTCATGTTAATCCTCCAATTGATACATTTTCAAGAATTCCTCTGTTGGTGGAATATTCTCAATAACATCAATGAGTATGCCTGCCGGATCCGTTATTATGAAATGTCTCTGCCCAAAGTCCTCATCCTTTAGGTTTTTCACTATGCTAACTTTGTTTTCCTTAACCAATGCTTCGTACAATTCCATGGCATTTTCAACTTCAAGATTGATCAAAAATCCGCCAGCCTTTTTCCGATATACTTCTGGTATTGTTTCATGCTGATAATCAAGAATAGCCAGTTCAAACTGTTTGTCTTCCTGCTTAAGAACAAGACTTATATACCAATCTGAATTAAAGGTTGTTTCAAAATTGAAAATAGAGATATAAAAATCTGCAACTTCTCTCACTTTATCTGTCATGATAACAGGATATACACTGCTAATTTTCATATAGTAACACTCTCCTTTTTCCTTTATTTTTACATACATTCTGTATGTATGTCAACGTTGAATGATATTTATTCTTAACTGACACAAAGTTCATGTCTAAGATCGAGAAATATTAAACAGCAGCCTGAAGCTTTTGAAAGATTCGATCGCAAGCTAATTTTGTAGAAGTATAAACCCGTGAAACTAAATCAAAATGAACTTCAGTTCTTTCGTTCTAAAAATATTGAATAAAAAGTTTGATAGTTATAGAATATTAGATAGGTGAAAATCTCAAAAAACGAGGTGTTAAATTTGGAAGTTTTAAATCTTACAAGTAGGAAGAGGGAGACTTACAAGATACAACTTGAATACTCAATATTATGGGAGTGTGCTTTAGGAATAGCTGCGATTACCAATACTCCACTACTTAAAACATTAGAAAAGTCACTTGATTATTGGAAAGACATTAAAAGTTCTTTATCGAATGAATTACTAGAACAATTGGATTATGTAGAAAGGAACAATACCTGGAAAGCGATACTTCAATTGCTACACAAAAGGAGATTTTCTGACATATCGGAGTTCACTTCATACATACAGGATATACCTGACAATGATATCAAATTTGTTTGTTTACCTTTTATAGGAATGGAATTCCAAGATATTAGATATCAAGCTGCTCTTGGTGAGAAATCAGCTATTAGGGAATTGAAATTTTTAACAAGAAATAATCCATTTTTTCCTAGCTATATTGAATTCATAAGTCATTCAAATACTGACAATCTAAAAAAACATCTGATTAGTGTGATGAGAGGCTGGTATGAAACTGTTATAAAGAAAGAGTCTGAGAAACTAGATACGATCTTACGAACTGATTATGATACAAAAAAAGAGATGCTAGAAAAAATGACTCCCGAAGAACTAGTTGAATGGTCAACTGGAGGGCTCACTTATTTACCCGAACCAAGTGTGAGTAATGTGCTGTTGATCCCTCAATATATCTATCGGCCTTGGAATATAGAAGCAGATATAGAGGATACAAAAGTGTTTTACTATCCAATAGCAAATGAAAGTATTTCTCCTAATGATCGATATGCTCCAAACAACTTTTTGGTACTTAAACATAAGGCGTTAGGCGATGAGGTTCGTATGAGAATCGTCAAACTATTGTACGAAGAAGATCGAGCCTTACAGGAGATCACGAATCAATTAAATATCGCTAAGTCTACCATTCATCATCACCTCAAGATTCTTAGGGCAGCTAAATTAGTTGAAATCAACGAATCGAAGTATTCACTTAAAAAGAAAGCTCTTGAATTTTTAGCTAAAGAATTAAACCTTTTCTTAAATAAGTAATGAATATTAAAGAGGGATGGCTGTGAGTAATAGCATTTTAAAAAATCGTTCATTTGTTTTTGTATGGATTGGTAACGGTGTCTCCGAATTAGGAGGTGCTTTTGGTACTTTTTGCAACTCAATCCTTATCTATCAACTTACAAATTCTACAATGGCATTAGGGAGTATGTGGTTACTTTATTTTATACCGTCTCTAATTCTGCAATTGTTCATTGGTCCATTTATTGATAGATGGAGCCGAAAGTGGACCATGATATTATCCCAATGGACTAGAGGGCTGATATTCTTAATACCACTCTTGGCATTGCTTTTGGGAAACCTCGAACCGTGGCATATATATACGGTTCAAATAATAGTAGGGTTAATAACTCCAATCTATACACCTGCTAACCAAGCAATTACTCCAACTATTGTGATAAAAGAACAATTAAGCTCTGCAAATGCTTATATTGATGGCACAGTAAGACTAATGACTTTCCTAGCTCCAATATTAGGTGGTTTCGTTGTAGAATACATTGGTGTTACACCAACATTTATTTTTGTTAGTACCATTCTTATTATAAGTGGAACATTATTGCTATTTATAAAAGAAACAAAAGTGACACAGGATATACGGAAAACTTGGATGGAACAGTTCGTAGAAGGTATATCCTATTTCTTCAAACAACCAATTATCGTTTGGCTAGGAATTTTCTTAGCTTTTGTACAATTTGGGGTAGGGGTTACCATGGTAATAACTCTCCCTTATATAACTGAAGAATTATCAGGGAGTTATTCTGAATATGGATACTTTATGGCAAGTTTTCCATTTGGATATGTAATCGGTTCAATGTTAGTTGGAAGAGTGACATATAAAAGTCGTAGAATCATTATGATGGGTGCTTTAGTAATTGGTGGTCTAACATTTATCTCGTTAAGCATTAATAACAGCATCATTTTTGCCATTTTTACGGAGATTATCGCTGGAATTGCGATGGCGTTTTTTAGTGTGCAAAATATAACAATATTTCAACAAACCGTGCCCAACCACTTAATGGGAAAGGTTTCCTCAGTTCGACTATTCATTATTAGAGGTGCTATGCCCTTAGGTGTGATTATAGGTAGCTTTCTGGGGGAATTATGGGGGACACGCCCCCTGTACTTACTAATTGGCTCGATCATTTGTACTATTTCATTATTGGGAATATTTCTACCCTACTTTAGGTTCATTGATTCAAATATTGAAGAAAAATTTCCCTCCTAATTTCGATCCTTATTTAATTAATGCTCTTTATTTAATATTTTAGATATAGGTTAAGCAATTCTCTATGATGTGATACTTGCTCCTATGGTACACTGTTTCCTATGAAGATATTCATTTTTTAATCATAACACCCTAAAATCTTTCATACTTTCTCCAAGAATATAGTGTGAAAACCACATCAAATTCTGCTTCATAATAGCTACATTAATTCCTGGCTGGTCAGAACTATGCCCCATTCCTTTAAATATAACTAGTTCTGTATCAACATCCATATCCCTTAGTCCTTGATATAGCTCATATGCATTTGTAGCTGGAACTCTTGCATCCGTTTCACCATGTTGGATCAATGTGGGAGTACAGGCTGATTTAATATATGTCATTGGTGAAGTGTGAGCATATATCTCTGGATCATTCCATGGATCATTTCCTAAATACGTCCTAATATAGTAATGCATATCTGTATTTACATAATGGGTACTCCAATTACTAATTCCACCTCCAACTGATATAGCCTTAAATCTATCACTAAATGTAGAACAGAAGGCTGATATATATCCCCCTTGGCTCCATCCCATAACCCCTACTCTATCCTTATCTGCAATACCCTTGTCAACTAGTCTATCCACTCCAGATATAACATCATCGTAGTCACCAATTCCCAGTTTTCTATAGTTTGCTTTTAAGAATTCATTACCATATCCTGAACTTCCCCTGTAGTTTGGTTCTAAAACGATAAAGCCCTTTTCAACAAACTGCTCAATAGGATATTTTTCTTCGAAACAGACTGAAGGTATTGGGAAAGATGCCCACGTTGGCCCACCATGGATTACTACCAATAAAGGGTATCTTTTATTTGAATCAAATTCTATCGGGGTTGACAGTACCCCTTCTATTTCAAGACCATCACTACTTTTCCATGAGATTATTTCCCTGTTACTTTTAAGTTTCCTCTCAAAAATGCTATTCTCGTTTGATATTTTTTTATCATCTAAATAGACTTCAAAGATTTCATTTGATGTAGCCTTATTATATGATATATGATTTCCATCCCCTGTTATAGAAGCATCTATTATACAGCAATCTATTTTTTCACTTAGCATCTCTACATTGCCATCCTCAGAAAGTAAGCCAATAAGATAATTAGTTTTATCCTGCCATTTCATTAAAATCCCTTTAGCTGTCCATCGTATTGGAATAACAGTGCTATCAAAATCTGCTAAGGGTTGAATTAGCTCTCCACTATGAATATCACATATCTCTAGCGTACTGTCTTTTATATTGGTCTTATAGTAATCCTTTTCCCTTATGCTTGCTCTATAACATATTTTGGTACCATCAGGAGAAAAACAAACACTTCCCTCCAATAACTTATTTGTATTAATCTTATGTAACTCTCCAGCTTTAATATCTAATATGTATAGATCTCCATTCGGATCATCGTCTATATTTGGGGTTGGGGTAGTCATGAATACAACCTTTTTCCCATCATTTGAGATATCAAATTCATGGATATGAAAATTTTTACCATCAGTTAGTTGATACGCAACTCTATTTTCGTTTTCATATTTATTCTTACCATCACTACTAGAACCTTCTGGGTACTCCAATTTATCATTGGATTTTGGTATCATCCCTTTTTCTAATTTAATATAAAATAAACAATGATTCTGGTACTCCTTGTCTATATGATGGAAATCTCCATATAGTTCCTTGCGTTTCTTTATTGTTTCAGATTCTTTTGACTGAGCAACATAATAAAAGCCCTTGCCAGTAGGCTCCCATTTGAATTCACTTACCCCTTCTTTCTCATTAGTAATTTGAACCCTACTCTCCCTATCAATTGACCTAACAAAAATCTGATTTTTCTTATTTTCCCCGTCACCAACTGAACTAAGGTATGCAATATGTCTAGAATCTGGAGACCATAATGGGTGTGTACAATCTACATCTCCAGTTGTTAATGGATAACATTGCCCCTTGTCTTTTTCATATATCCATATGTGATTACTATATTTATTTTCTTTCCAGTTCGTTGTCCTCTTGACAAATGCTACATTTTTACCATCATCACTTATGTTTGTACCTGATAAGGTTGGTAAAGAAATAATCTCTTCTATACTTAGATAATTTCTACTATTACTACGCATTAATAAACCTCCTCTTTACACCCAAAAAGGACTGCCATCGCAGCCCTTCTATTCTAGATTTAATTGTTGTTTATTTTGTTTATACATCATTCCAAACCTCATCATCTACATCATTATCCCAAAAATCTAAGCTACTTTCGCTCGCCTTTGTTAAATCCTCAGATAACTTTTTTTCTTTTTTCGCTTTTAAATATCCTTTCCTATTTTATAAAGGACTAAAACTTGCGTTTCTGATAAGGGAGTCCCTCTCCCTCCTCACAGTACATTTTAAGGCTGTAGAGAAAAATGCCCCAATTATAGTTGCAAAAGCGGTAAAAGGGAGTAAGTTCTCTCCAATTTAGATGCTTTAATGTAATCGATGATTTCCCTCCACTTTCTTCAATCTCAAAGGAGACTATTGTATCGATCCATTCCGGATCAGAGTCAACACAATACCACACAACCCTCTTGTTTGTTATCAGTTCTTCGATGCGCATCTTTGTCAGATCATTTCTTCCGAATCGAAATTCGTTAATCGATCCAATCTCATCATTAACGGTTAGTTCATTAGTCCATATTTCCGAAAGCCCCTTGGTAGTGGTTAACGCTTCATATACCTTTGATGCAGGCACATTGATTGTTTGTAAGTGCTCAATGTTTACCATTTTCATCATTCTCCTTTAAATGATAATATTTCTTCTTCCAATAACGCTCTCATTGTAAATATTACAAGAACATACTTCTTTTATTCCTCTCCGGTATACGCTGCCTTCAATGGCCCGATCTCAAGCTTTTTCATCTTTAAAACAAGATCCATGACCCGATTCGCCCGATCTTTATCCTCGTCTCTAAGATATTCATTTAATACCCGGGGAACAATTTGCCAGGAAACACCAAATTGATCTTTTAACCAACCGCACTGCTCCGCATGAGGTACTGCGGAAAGAGTATCCCACAATTGATCAATCTCTTCCTGGCTGTCGCATAACACCATCAATGAGATGCCTTCGTTAAAGGTATATTCGTGATCCAGACCACTGTCCATGGCAATAAACTTTTGATCTCCCAGTTGAAAAGCTCCATACATCAATGCCTCTTTATGGTTGGTCAACTGATCCTCTCCATAATGGTAAAGATCATGGATTCGACTTCCCTCAAAGATCGATGTGTATCTCCCAATAGCCTCCTCAGCCTGTCCATAATGGTCCTTTGTAAATAGGAGACTTGGTACCACCATGGAGTCCATGTTTTTCCCATAGGTCAATTGCCAGCTAACACTGTAGGCGTCTTGTACCCATCCGTAGTATTCACTGAATTCGTAGCTTTTGAGAGGCATCAGAACCTTGCCTTCATTCGATAATGCCTTCCAGACGGCATCGATTTCCTCTTTTGACTCCAGATAAACCGTAAAGGAGATGGACGGATTTTTCTCAAAGTTGGCTCCTCCATTAAGAATACCCAAATCCACACCACCAATCTCAAAATCCATGGTAATAACCTTTCCATCCGGTCCATAGGTAGCTCCTTTTAGCTTGCTTTTCGGAAAAACAGAAGTATAAAACTCCGCCGCCTTTTCTCCATCCTTCTCAAACCAAAGAACAGGAATAATATTTTTCATGAGAAATCCTCCTTGTCTTTTTTAACGACATCTATACATTTATTTTTCTCCAAGAACTTACGCTACTGTCGCTTCATGATTTGTAATTTCATTATATCAATACATCTTCATCTATATTTCTTATGGATTGCGATGTTTAAGGCCCTTGAATTTCAGTACTTAACAGATTGCACAACAAGCCCAGCTTGAGTTACTTCAAGCCAATTGAAATATGTTATACAACGATCTTATTTTGATGCCATGTTAACACTTGTAATATTATGTAAATTATTACTCGACTTTTTATTTGCGAGCTGAGTTATTTACACCTGTTTGAAAGTTTTACATGCCTGTCAAGCAGGGTTTATGGTCATTCTGAAACTCCAATTACCAATTTCCTTACCATTTCTCTGTATCGTTGTGTAATCAAATTCAGTAAAACCGTTTTTGAGGTAAAACCTACTATTAATCTCCGTATTAGTAAATGTGATAAATGTCACCGGCTTAGTACCACAGCTTTGATTCATAATATAGGGTATAACACATTCATTAAGCATTTTAGTTCCCAGTTGCTGACCCTTACAAAATTTATCTACTGCCAGAAATTCAAGCATCCAAGAATGCTCTTTTATCCCGTTGCAAGGCTTGTGCCCTTCTTCAAGAACATCTAAAAATTTCAGAAGCTTAGGAAGAAGACTGATCTTTTTCAATAGTTTGAATGCTCCTGAGCGGAAATAATCCAATAAATTAATATCGGGGCTATGAGGGCGCGCTATCATTGCAACACTTTTAATTTTTCCATTCTCCTCACCAACAAAACACTCATTGTTCTTACTATAAGTTTTTATATAAACAAGATATACGTCACTCATAAAATTTGTAAAACTATCCATATCGTTAAATTGCTTCGAATTTCATCGCATAAAGGATACTCTCCAAATGCCAATGCACTCATTCTAGCGATATCTTTTAATTCATCCAGCTTAGCTCTTCTATAATTAATCATCTTTATCCTCCTTAATTCTAATTAGCAATTTTCCAAAGTGCTTTGAAAGACGACAACAGTTGATTTATCTGTATATATGTATCATAATTGAACACAAGTCGTTTTTCTATATACAATTACATTTGTTAATGTCTGATAAACGACACATTTAGAATAAGATGTCTGAGAAAAAGGTGAATATTTTATGGGTATGGAAAATGATGATAGACGGGTAAGAAAAACAAAAAGGGCATTGCGAAATGGACTTACTGAATTGATGGTTGATAAAAACCTTCGGAACATTACAGTCCGGGAACTAACCGATAAAGTGGATATTCACAGAGCAACATTCTATGCTCATTATATGGATATCTATGATCTATATGAGCAAATGGAGAATGCAGTTGTTGAAGAGCTGAATGATATAATTATGCAGAACTATTCAAAACCCCCCATCAAATTTTACACAATATTATTTGAGTACATTATTGAGAATAAGCAATTATGCCGCATGCTATTTGGTACAAAGGGGGAGGGGCGCTTTCTGATTCGCCTGAACAGTTTATTCGAAGAGAAATGTATTGTAACTTGGTGTAAGGAATGGGGAATTTCTGAAGTGAGTGAAGAATTGAAATACAATGTACGATATCATGTGCAAGGTTGCCTTGCCATCATTAGTAGATGGGTAGAATCAGACTTTACACATCCAATGGATGTGCTTGTAAAAATCTTGGCTGATATCGATAGAAGTATGGAATCTTATGTTATGAAAAAACAGAAAGCATGAAATTTGCCAGCCACCCCAAGTCCCTCTACTGTTATTGGTGTCGAATCAATCATAGTGGAGGCTGTATTCTACTCTTTACTACAACAGAAAAAAGCCAATCTCCTTCTTGAAGATTAGCATCTCTTTAGTTGAATCACTTCAGTTCTCAATCAATGTTTCCTAATAAAGTCGAGCATTTTATCGAAAGCGCCTTCCGCTGATTTTTCATTATACTTAGGAGAGTATGGGTCGCTAAACCCATGTTCTCCATTAAATTTATGAATTTCTGTATTACTTTTATCAAGATTAGAAATTAATTCATTAACATCAAAGGACTGTTCTTTTTGCGGAAAGAATAGAATTGTGGGACTTGATGGAACTATGTCTTTGAAATCCCTAATTCTTGAACCATAATATCCTACTATCCCATCAAGATCATCTTCCTCACTACACAACCAAGCAACAGTTGCTCCTATACTAAATCCAATAATATATATTTTTTTGTACTCCTTTTTAATACTTACTAATACATTTTTTATTTTATATACAGCATCAGTGAACCCAACATTCTTTATAAAATTTTGATAGGCAATCTCCTCTTCGGAATAATCGAAAGTTTGCTCATGTTTTAGTAAGTTCGGACAGATAACATCAAAGCCCTCTTCTGTTAATCTTTCGCAAAAATTCGTCATATGTTGATTAATCCCATAAATTTCGTGAATTACAATAATTAATTTATCTACCTTATTCAGTTGCTTGACCATTTTATGTCTACCCTCCACAAAGAATATAATCAAAAAATCATTGCATACCAAGTTTATTCCACAATACGAAAAAAAGGAAGCGCCAGAACCATCCCCGCACTTCCCAAACCCATTAAACCGTATACTTAACAATCTTCCCATCACCATCAGTATACTCAATCACGGATTTACCACTATTTAAATCAATAAACAACTGACAATACGTGTCATCCTTTTCCCAAGCCAAGCGGACTTCATCACTTGCAGAGTTCTGAACCTTAAATTCACCATTAAATGCTGGGTGTTCATTTCTGAATCTGATGAGTTCTAATTGTCTTTGCACAACGTCTTTTTGTAATGATTCTTCGATTTCTTCGAGGCTGAAGTTATGTCTGTTAATTTCACGGCCTTCACCTGTCTTCTCTACATTTTCAACGTCATTTTCTCCTGCTAGAAGACCGACATAATAAACTTGTGGGATACCAGGTACGAAGAGTTGGATCGCTCTTGCTGCTAAATAGGCGTCATCATCACAATTTAAAACTGAGTAATATGAACATCTAATTTGATGAACATCAAAACCGTCCTCTGCTTTATGTTCATCTGATAAAACAAGGCTCAAGTTTGAACCTCTTTCTAAACAAATATCCACTAATTTTCTTGCTTCTTTCGTATCAATTAATCCGTCCATATCTGGTTTCACAGGGATACCATCGTGACAATCAAGCATAGTGAATTGTTTTTCAGGTCGATTTTTTAAATACTCATACAGTTTCACACTAGATTTATTAATCATTGTATCTAGCACGGTATACGGAAGGATAAAATCATAAATCCAAAATCCACGGTCTGCTAACTTGTATTGAATCGAATAATGAGAATGAACTTCAGGCAATAATTCAATATCTAAAGAATCCGCTAACTCCTTGATCCAATCCAGGAACTGATAGATTTCTGGTTCCACAAAAAAGCAACTCGTACCAAGCTTTTTAATGATGTATCCAACGGCATCTAATCTAACAATTTTCACGCCATTATTGCTAAAATTCACGAAGAATTCCGTTAACAAGTCTTTTACTTGCTGTGATTTGACGTCTAAATCAATCTGTTCTGAAGGATTTGTTTTTCCAAATGTGGTCCACACCGACTCTTCTTCACCCGTTTCTTCAATCGTGAAGGTTGAATACGGCACTTCTCTTCTTAGGAACATTTTATCAATGTCTTCTTGCTTTGGCTGTCCGTCTTCCCACAACTTATCTAAAGTAATAAACAAATCCGCATACTCTGAATTTCGCCCTTTTTTGAGGAAGTCTTGAAAATAAGAAGATTGTCTCGAAATATGGTTAACCATTAAATCCACTAACACATCATGATTTTTTCCGATTTTTTGAATATCCTCCCAAGTCCCATGTTGTGGATCGATTTCTAAGTATGTTAATGGAGCAAACCCCCGATCACCTGAAGATGGGAACGGTGGTAAAATGTGAATTCCACCTTTAAAAATATCTGAAAAATGCTTTAGAAGCACATTATTTAACGTATTTAAATTTCCTCCAAGTGAATCTGGATAAGTGATAAGCTGTACTTGATTTTTTAGCTCCATACTCTCGACTCCTTACAAACTATAGATTTCTTTAATTTCTTCAATTGTTGGTAAATCCACCACTGCCCCAATGAATCTCAACTTAAAAGCACTCACTGCGAATCCAATACGTAAAGCATCCTTAATGGTATATCCTTTAACGATTGCAGTATAAAATCCTGACCAAAAGGCATCTCCTGCACCTGTCGTATCCATTACTTCTTCAGCAAGTGTATTAAATTTAATCGTTTCTTTCCCATTTGAAACTAACGCCCCGTCTTTCCCAAGCGTCATAATGACAAGCTTTGCTCCTAGTGCTAAAAACTTCTCAATATGATTTTCATAACTATCCTGACCAAAAATGCGTTCTGCATCAACTTCAGAAGCTTCACAATATCGACTTTTCCAATAAACGATTTCACATATTCTAGTCCATCTTCGCCCTTTTCCCATAGCATCGGATGATAATTTGGATCAAAACACACTAAACCATTATTGACTCTCGCTTCCTCTATACATTTCTCAATCGTACGCCTTGCTTGCGGCATCGAAATAGGCCAACAAGAAAAATGAATAATCTTCGAGTTTCTTATCGCTTCCTCAAGTTGGGAAGTATATTCTAGATGGTAGTCTGCTCCTCTATAAAAAATAGGGATCGGTGTTAATTTACTTTTCGTGACGACTACCAAACTTGTCGAATAATCAACCTTTTGAATACACCTTGTATCAATTTGAACTTTTTCCAATTGCTTGATTAAAAAATTTCCAAGTCCATCATGCCCAACGGCTGATGCGACTAATGAGTTAATCCCTAATCTTTTGGTGTTTATGGCGATATTTGAAGGAGAACCACCAAAAAACTTATTATATGTTTGACACTCAAAGGTGTCATCGTACTCTTCCGATATCATATCAATGAGGAGTTCTCCTATTGTTAGGATATCATTGCTTTTATGTTGCAAGTCCATTTTTTCATTAAAATTAAACATCATAATCCCTCAACTTTTGACCATGGATTTGATTTCATGTTTTATAGTTTTTCTTAAACTATTTTTTCCTTAGAAGTTAAAAATCATGCAAATTTCTCCAGAGCTTCAATGCTTTAATTTATCACAGCCTCTCAGTTAAAGACTAAAAGTTGAATTCTAAGATATTAGGAAAAGGTTTTCCTGATTAATTAAAATTATATGCTATTTTTTGAGCAAAAATCAATAGTTGCTACGAATAAGTAATACGATTGTTACTAAATGAACTATATTTTCTTCACAATTAATTTCTTAAATACTATTATTATATGAATGAAAGCACTAGGAAAAGGTTTTCCTATATTAATAAAAAAATTAAACCCTTATACTCTCCTTACACTGTTTCTTCTGATAATTTTATGAGGAATAAACTGAGTTGTTGGTATATTTGTATGCTTGTTATCTATTAATTTAAAAAGCGTTTTTGCTGCCTTTTCACCCTCATCGAAATATGAGATCCGTACGGTCGATAGTTCAGGACTAAAGTAATTGGCATATTCTGAATCATCAAATCCCATGATGGAAATATCACCAGGTACATTCATGTTTGCACCTTCCAAAAAGCGTATAGCTGCAATCGCCATAACATCGTTACACACCATAACAGCTGTCGGTAATACACTATTTTCCTCATAAATCTTCTTCATACATCTGAATCCTGAGTTAAAAGAAAAATCCCCATGTTCAATATACGAATCTGGAACGTCAATCTTATGTTCCTCTAAAGCTAGTCGAAATCCTTTTAAACGTTTTTGACCTGAAGAGAAATCATTTTCTGGACCACCTATTAATGCTATCTTTTTATGACCATTTTTAATTAAAAAAGAAACCGCATCATATGTAGCCTTCACATTATCATGAATGACTGTCTTAATTTCTTCGTCACCATCAGCCGCTTCTTGAGTGACCAATACAATGGGATAATCTTTATTTTTCATTTCTTTTACCAATGAACCATTTATTTCTACCCCAGCAAACAAAAGACCATCGACTTTTTTATCTGTCAAAATCTCTAATAATTCTAATTCTTTTTCCTTTTGGCCACCTGAATCACAAACCATTAGCGTATATCCTTTTTGTTCACATACACTATTAATCCCCTTTGTCAGTGCACCAAAAATAGAATTAGAGATATCAGGGACCACGATACCAATGATGTGTGTTTTATTAGTGATTAAACCCTTAGCTAACGCATTGGGCTTAAAATTTCTTTTTTGAATGACATCATATACTCTCTGTCTTAACTCTGGACTAACCGCTTTTGTATTATTAATGACTCTTGATACTGTTGCGATTGAGACATTTGCCTCTTTGGCTATATCTTCAATTGTTACTTTCATCTCACCACTCCCGGATGTTCCTGAATTATTCTACTCAGTAATTTCATCAATGATTTTAAGCAATCGTTCCTTAGCAGTATTCATGTTGATATTCATCTCATCCATGAATATTTTATCTAATTATACCATTTTAGATTACCTCTCCACCAGTTGCCTGTCAGCTACCAAGCGTCTTGGTACTTACTCGGGTTGGACCTTCGATCGTAAAAAAGAGTTAAAACAGACACATAGACCTGACTCATACTACTGACTATTACATTATTTCAAACTCTCTTTGATAAGTTTTATACAGAATATACTTCTGTAAACCTTTTGCCTGCTCAAGTGCTTCTTTTGCAAAACGCTTTGCCTCATCACGGTTTTTTAATCTATTCTCTATTTCAGCTAGAAGAGCACTTTTCATCCAAGGAATTGGAACTTGCTCAATTAACTGCCTTGCTTCATTTATTTCTCCTTCTTCTACCAAAACTATCGATTTATAATATTTCATATAATTAACTGGTTTAATATGTTCGACTTCATGTTTTGCACTCAGTATCTCTTTTTTGTATAATGCATAAATCACTTTAAATAATGCTTGCTTGTTTTTAGCTTTATACTTGCTCAACAATTTGCCAATAACCTCTTCTACTTCTTCATCAATGTTATTTGCTAATGCATAGAAAAGTTGGTAATTAGGATTCTTTTTATTATCGATCAGGAATTTTTCTATCTTGTATATATCCTTTTCCCAAAAAACGATGCTTAAAAAAGGGAATATTAGTCCAAAGAACACTATCATAATAATTGTCGTTAACGCTATATAAAAGTTAATTTGTAAGATAACCATAACAATACTTACTAAAAATACAAGCATATAGATGCCAATAGTTCTTTTGAAATTCATAAAATGCTCCCTCTGAAAATAATTCTCTTCTAAGTACATAGATATGGAACGACCCTCTTTTTATTGAGAACTCGTTCCATATTCCAAATCGTATATTATCTATTTTCATTATACTACAAATTCACAATTCTTTATAGACTATACTTTCAACAGTTCTCATATTATACTATTATTT
>NZ_BAMO01000028.1 GCF_000615945.1 Caldalkalibacillus mannanilyticus JCM 10596 | reverse complement strand
TGAGCTCTTCCTGTTCTGGAGTACGATTATCTTTTGCTTCGAAGGAACCCGTTGACTTATGCTGGCGAACCCATGTATCAAAGGCAGAGGGTGATAGATCATATTCCTTAATTATTTCACTTCTTGGCTTTCCTGCAGCATGCAATTGCACGATTTGTTCCTTAAATTCTTTTGAGAATGTTCTTCTTTTGGTCATTATGATTCTCCTCATTTGATATTTGAATCAAGTGTATATGACCTTAACGAAACTGTCCAACTAAGTGTAACCTATCCATTGTTCCACTAACGGTCCAGTTTGCTGAAGATTAATTGTATTCAAATCTAGAAAATTGTTATACCTAAAAGTGGATATAAATGTTATTCTCTTAGTAGGAATAGTATAAGATTTTGAATTTTTTTCTTAAACGAAGCAGTTTAATGTAAGAAGGGAATAATAATTATATTGGTGCTTTGAATAAAGTTTGATAAAAATTAAGTTTAGGATTGAGGGAGTTTATGGAGGAATATCGTAATTATGTTTTAGAAGATTCTGTTGGATTTCAAATAACGGATACAGCCAAGCTTGTTAGCAATCGTCTAAATTTAAATTTTAAAGAAAAAGGATACTCCATTACTCATGAACAATATTCAATTATGATTCGATTGTGGGAAGAGGATGGTTTGACTCAGAATAAACTGGCTACACTTACGAGAAGAGACCAACCTAGTGTTTCTCGTCTTGTAAATAGTTTAGAGAAAAATGGGCTAGTTACAAGAATAGCTCATCCTGTAGATAAAAGAACGAATTTAATTTTTTTGACAGCAACGGGGAAGAAATTGCAAGTTGGTTTAATTGAACAAGCCATGAAAACGATTGAGGATATTTCAGAAGGAATAGATTCTAATGAAATGGCAGTTTTTTTAAAAGTATTAAATAAAGTGAAAGAAAACTTAAGTTAAAAAATCTAGCTCTTCGTGCAATTAGAGCTAGATTTTTTTGTGATTAAATACTTGTATATGTAAATATTTAATTTGTCGACAATAAAAAATACTAATTTAAAAGCATTTAATCAAATTATAAATAGATGTCACTGCAACTAAATTTATTAATACTATTGACATTCATTATTAACAATAAGTATACTACTAACGTAGAACGATAATCATTATCATTTAGTTGGACGATGAACTCAAGTTTTAATAAATTAATAGTTGATAATTTTTTCATAATTGTTATAATATGATAGTGAAGTTGAGATTGATAATCATTATCATCGTTTTATGTTGTAGTTGTGCACTATGTGAAATAGATTCGAATCAGCATAAAAATAAAACATAGATAGTCAGTTTATCAGTTTCAATAAGCTCTTAGTTTTTTAAAGTTATAATACATAAGGAAAGAGGTATGAGAAATGGGGAAGTTTAAATTAACTATCATTTTGGCAATTTTTGTTTTGATGTTGGTAGCTTGTTCAAATTCAAATAATGCAATTAGTGAACCTGAAGCTAATGAATCTGAAACTAGTGGACAAACAGAGGAGTCTACTGAACCTGCAACAGTCGAAATCACTGATGCTCATGGAACTGTTACGGTTCCTGTAAATCCTAAGAATGTTGTTGCTTTGGATAATAGAACGTTTGAAACTTTAGCTGATTGGGGAATTGAGTTAGCTGCTGTTCCAAAGGCGGTAATGTTAGCAGATTCACCATATGTAAATGACGAAAATGTTCAAGATATTGGGAATCATCGTGAACCAAACCTTGAGATATTAGCCGCTGCAGACCCTGAACTTGTCATTGTTGGTCAAAGGTTTTCTGGATATTATGAAGATATCAAAAAATTAGTACCAAATGCTGTTGTTATTGATTTAAATATTGACGTTTCTGAGGAAGCTAGTACACCTGGAGAAAATTTAGTAAATGGATTTAAAGAAACTACACTTACTTTGGGGAAAATTTTTGATAAAAATAAAGAAGCTGAACAATTGGTAGCTGATTTAGATCAAGCAATTGAAAAAGCTAAGTCTGCGTATAATGGCAGTGATAAAGTGATGAGTGTTATCGTTTCTGGCGGAAATATTGGTTTTTCAGCTCCGCAAACTGGACGTGTTTGGGGGCCGCTGTATGAAATTTTTGGATGGACTCCGGCATTAGGAGTTGACAATACTACTACAGATCATCAAGGTGATGAAATTTCAGTTGAAGCTATTGCACAAAGTAACCCTGATTGGATCTTCGTATTAGATCGTGATGCTCCATTATCCAGTGTAACTGATAAAGTTCCTGCTCAGGATGTTATAGATAATTCACCTGCTCTTCAAAACACAACGGCTGTTTCCAAAGGTCAGATTGTTTATGCACCAAACAATACTTACTTAAATGAATCAGTGCAAACTTTTATAGAGTTATTTGAAAACATTGCTAATTCCTTAGCTAAGTAGTGTAAAGGGGTTTAACATAGTGCAGAAAAATATTATCACCGGGATTGAGAGGAGTTCTCAATCCCGGTTTTGTAACCACAATAAAATATGGACAAAATCTTTTATATTAGCCATTATAGTTGTCATTAGTTTAGGTATTATCTCACTCTTTACTGGAGTTTACGATATACGTGGACAAGAAGATGGAATGGAAATGTTTTTCATTACTCGTGTTCCAAGAACGGTTGCACTAATGCTTACCGGAGCTGCTATGGCAATGACAGGACTCGTAATGCAACTTATTACACAGAATCGTTTAGTTGAACCTACCACAACGGGTACTCTTGAGTGGGCAGGTTTGGGACTCCTTTTTGTTTATTTATTATTTCCTGGACCGACTTTAGTGCTAAGAATGACTGGTGCAATCATTTTTTCTTTTGTAGGAACGATGATTTTCTTTTTATTCTTAAGAAGGGTTAGACTTCGTTCCTCTTTAATTGTCCCAATCATTGGTTTGATGCTTGGTGCGGTCATTTCTGCAGTTTCTACTTTTTTGGGCCTTTTATTTCAAATGTCGCAAGTTATTGAAGGCTGGTTTGTAGGTTCTTTTTCGGCTGTTCAAGCTGGAAGGTATGAATATTTATGGATCATTGTGATCGTTACAATTATTATTTTTATTTATGCTAATAGATTGACTTTAGCTGGTCTAGGGGAAGATGTTGCAACGAGTCTTGGAGTAAATTATAACTCCCTCATTCTTTTGGCTAATGGTCTTATTGCTGTTGCTGTTGGTATTGTTGCGGCTGTTATTGGAAACTTGCCTTTTCTAGGATTAATTGTCCCAAATATTGTTTCAATGATTAGAGGAGATGACCTTAGAAGTAATTTGCCTTGGGTATGTTTGATCGGAATGGGGACGATTACTCTTTGTGACATCATTTCTCGAACCATTATTATGCCTTTTGAGGTGCCTGTCTCTTTAATACTTGGAACAATGGGTTCAGTCGTATTTCTTACGATCTTATTGAGACAAAGAAAATCAAGGAGGCTAATATGAACGCATTGGAATTGGAGTATAGAAATAAAGAAAATGTTAAAACCGATTTTAGCCTTCATAATGAAAATAGATCAGCTAGAGCTTTTCGTACTAAGAAAGATGAAAAGCGTTATTGGATACTGCTAATAACATTGATTGCTTTGAGTCTTCTTTGTTCGTACGGTCTTTTAGTTTATAACAATCCAGTTCCAGTAGATTCACCTTCTTTTATCCCAGTTGTTGAAAGAAGGATCGTAGCTGTTGTTGCAATGCTTATTGCTGCCATTTGCCACAGTTTGTCGACCGTTGCTTTTCAATCGATTACGAATAATAAGATTATAACTCCTTCTCTTTTAGGCTACGAAGCACTTTACTCAACCATTCATACGAGTGCAATGTTTTTATTTGGTGCTAGTGCATTGGTGAATTTTAGTGGTATTGGACCATTTTTTCTTCAAGTTAGTCTTATGGTTTTAATGAGTTTGATCCTTTATGGATGGCTACTTTCCGGAAAATATGGAAATTTACAGCTTGTGCTTTTGGTTGGGATTATTATTGGAACTGGGCTGAATACTGTGTCAGCTTTTATGAGAAGACTTCTTGCACCATCTGAGTTTGACCTTTTGCAGACAAGATTGATTGGTTCTGTCAATAATGCAAATACTGAATATTTTCCAATTGCCATTCCAATGGTCATCGCTATAGCATTTTTACTTTTTGCTTTTTCTAAGAAATTAAATATATTGTCACTTGGAAAAGATGTATCTACTACTTTTGGCGTTAGATACCAATCTAGTATCATTTATACGCTTGTATTAGTTGCTGTTTTGATGTCAATTTCAACGGCTATAGTTGGACCTCTTACTTTCTTTGGATTTTTAGTTGCCATTTTGAGTTATCAAGCGGCGCCAACTTATGATCACAGATATATTTTTCCAATGGCCCTTGCTATAGGGTTCTTTGTACTAACAAGTGCATACTTTTTAATGTATCATGTATTCAATTCCCAAGCTGTTTCCGTTTTTATTGAACTGTTTGGTGGATTAATATTTCTAATTGTAATTTTAAGGAAGAGGTCTCTATGATAAAAATCGATAATGCAAGAAAGATGTATACGGATAAAGTGAAAATTGGACCTTTGGATATTGAAATACCAAAAGCTGGTTTTACATCTTTAATTGGACCCAATGGTGCTGGAAAGTCTACGACACTTTTGATGATTGGAAGACTTTTAAATATGGATGAGGGACAAATTATGGTGGCAAATATGGATGTTTCTTCCTCCAAATCAAATGACTTAGCAAAAATTGTGACCATTTTGCGGCAAGAAAATCATTTTGTAACGAGGCTTACTGTTAGACAACTAGCTGGATTTGGACGTTTCCCTTATTCAAAAGGGAGATTAACCAAAGAAGATGAGGAGATTATTTCTAAATATATCGATTTTTTAGACTTGACCGATCTAGAAGATAGATATTTAGATGAGCTTTCAGGAGGTCAAAGACAACGAGCATATGTTGCAATGGTTTTGTGCCAAGAAACTGAATATGTGCTGTTAGATGAGCCTCTAAACAATCTTGATGTTGCTCGTTCTGTCCAAATGATGGAATACCTAAGACATGTTGCTAATGAATTTGGAAGAACCATTCTGACTGTTATGCATGATATAAATTTTGCAGCCAAGTATTCTGATAGAATTTGTGCTATGAAAGATGGACAAATTGCTGCTTTTGGAACAGTAGAAGAGATTATGGCCCCAGAGCTTTTGACAGATATTTTTGAAACGAAAATAGAAATTATCGATGGTCCTTATGGGCCTATAGCTGTTTATTAGTCAATAAGTTTTAGAAAACAGTAGCATGATGAAAGTTTAAAACTAAACAAACAATTCAGGTCAAGTCAGGTTGTGGTTATTCCTGGAGGGAGTCATGCATATGTTGCATTCCAGTATCCGCTAGAATTTAGCAAGGTGATTCAAGCGTTTCATAAGGAGATAGAGCAATATTAATGAAAGTTGCTTCAGCAAGAACCGTCACCACTTGTCGCACTTGCATTTTCATAAAAGGAATCACTATTATCCTTGCAGTGTTGTTCCAACGTAGAAAGGAAAAATAATTACATAACTATGAAACAAAAGCCATATTCTATGACCATAGAAATATGGCTTTTGCAATTTGGTTTCATGCTCTATTGACAGTATTAGATCGCAGTGTTAGATTTTCTATAGACTGACCGGTCTAGACTGTATGGTATATAAAATAATAAAGGAGGCAATAAAAATTGAAAGAAAAGTTTTTTGAAAGAAAAGCAGAATTGCTTGAGGCAGCATTAGAAGAATTTATATCAAAAAACTATGAAAATGCTTCGCTTAATAACATTATAAAGAATGCAGAGATTAGTAAAGGCACTTTTTACTATCACTTTCAGGATAAACAGGCACTTTACCTATTTTTATTAGAGTCTTCTGCAAAAACCAAATGGGAATTTGTGAGTAGTAGGATCGATGGATATACAGAAGCATATGAGGGAAAGGACATTTTTGAAAAATTTAAGATGCAAGCGAGGATTGGTGCAGAATTTGCCGTTGCTTTCCCCAAGTTTTATAGGTTGAGTAAGATGTTTACGAGAGAAAAGGGCAACAAAATATACGATATTGCAAAGAGTGTATTAGGAAGTGATACGGAAAAATTGCTTGAAGAAATGATAGACAAAGCCATAGAAAATGGGGACTTTAAAAAGGAATTTTCTAAGGAGTTTATTGTAAAAACTATAAGTTACCTATTTATCCATTTTGATGAGATTTTTTATAGGCCAGAGGATTTTGAACTTGAAAAAATGATTGAAAATCTTGATTGTTATGTGGATTTTATGAAAGGTGGCTTAGGTAAATAGGGAGTTTATCTAAATATAAGATGGAAGTGAATACTATGAGAAATGTCCAATTAAGACGTTATGACAAAGTGTTAGCTTCAACTTTTACAGTACTTACATTATTATTTCTTGTTTTGGTATTTACGAATAAGAGCTTTTTTGATTGGACTTATGAACGCCACCAAAATCAATTAAGCTGGTATTTAAGACCACTGTTCCTTATACCCTTTTGTTATTTTGCATATAAAAGAAGTTGGGCTGGCATTTTTGGAACGATTTTTTTTCTCTTGACGAGTATGTTCTGGTTTCCAAAGCCGGAAGTTGTAAGTGACCAAGTAAAACAATTCTTGGAAATGGAAAAGGAATATTTAAGCGGTGATTGGGGAGGAGCAAAAATACTGATGTCACTCCTTGTACCCGTTTCGTTTACCGCACTAGGCGTTGCATTCTGGAAGCGCAGCTTATGGTTTGGATTATCCATTGTTGTCTTTATGGCGATAGCTAAAATGATTTGGAGTGTAGCTTTTGGTGGCGAAGCAGGAAAGTCCATCTTTATACCTGCAATCATAGGTCTAGTAATTTGTGTTGGTTTAATTTATCTGGGATTTAGGAAGCTTGAAAAAAAGAATAAATGATATGATGATGATTTGATGTTGGAAACGAATATCTATAGGAGCTCTGATGACCTTGATTTCAGGGCTCTTTGCTATTCATACGCTATTCATACGCTATTTGTACGTTATTGATACGTTATTTAGAAATTAAAATATGTAAATCATTTAGATACATCTTAGAGAAGCGTACCACAAATAGTGGTATTCCAGAAATAAGCTAGAAATATATAAAACATGCATAAAATGGATTACTAGCATGTAAGATTGACTCCCTAGCCCTAATTTAGGGCTTTTTTTATTAGCGTTACCTGCATACCATTTCGTAAACAATATTAAAATAGCTATTAGTGTTTAAGTAATTGTTTCATAAAGTTTTTCCCTTTGAGTGGTATGTACTCTTATCCTTAATCCTCCTATTCGTAAAGGAAATGATATAATAATAAGGAATACAAACATACACAGATATGGATTACAATATACATCGGAAAAAATATTCAGGGAGGTTTGCTAATGAACGAAGAAACAAATATTCTTATTTACCAGACAGAAGAGGGACAGACAAAAATTGACGTAAGGTTAGAAGATGAATCGGTTTGGATGACACAAAAGGCAATTGCTGAGCTTTATCAAAAAGGTGTTAATACAATTAACGAACATATAAAAAACATTTACGCAGAAGGTGAATTACTGGAATCGGCAACTATTCGGAAAAACCGAATAGTTCAAATCGAAGGTAATCGTGAGGTAGAACGAGAAGTTTCATTCTACAATCTTGAAATGATCATAGCCATAGGCTATCGTGTCCGATCACACAGAGGTACTCAATTTCGTCAATGGGCAACAGAGCGTTTAAATGAATATCTGGTCAAAGGCTTTACGATGGATGACGACCGTCTAAAAGAGATGCGGAACTTTGGACGAGACTACTTTGATGAACTTCTTGAACGTATTCGTGATATTCGAGCTTCTGAAAGAAGGTTTTACCTAAAGATTACTGATATTTACGCTACAGCTGTTGATTATGATGCCAAAGCGGAAATTTCCAAGGAGTTTTTTGCAACCGTTCAGAATAAGTTACATTTTGCAATTACAGGGCAAACCGCTTCAGAGATCGTTGTAAGTCGAGCAGACGCTACAAAAGAAAATATGGGATTAACCAATTGGAAAGGTGATAATATCCGTAAGAGTGATATCACTATTGCTAAGAATTATTTAACGGAAAAAGAAATTAAGCAACTAAATCGAATTGTGACGATGTATTTAGACTATGCCGAAAGCCAAGCAGAAAGAAATCATGTGATGTATATGAAGGATTGGTCAGACAAGCTGAACGCATTCTTACAGTTTAACGAACATGATATCTTAGAAAATGCGGGTAAAGTATCAAAGGAAGTAGCAGAAAGATTAGCAACACAGGAATATGAAAAGTTTAAGCAAATACGTATTACCCAGAATAAAGAAAGTGACTTTGAAAAGTTTATTAAGGAAAACAGATTAAAGTAATTAGGGTATGCTGAATAATCTAGCAAATACCTTTCCTTTGTTTATAGAAAGTTGAGGTTCACATTGGGATGCTATGTCATTAGGCCTTCTATGATGGATCAATTATTTTTATATACCCATCGTCGTAATAAAACCTCCAATGGACCATTCAGATTCTTTTTTTCTAATAGAGTCGCCAATACGACAGAAAAGATCCAGATCCCCACTGCAATCATAGCAGCTATACCATTACTCACATGTCCTCCTAAATTAAGTGCTACTGGTGAAAGGAATAGAACGAGCATGGCCTCATTCCAAACATAAAATGTTAATGAACGTTTTCCTAAAGCCACTAAAGAATGACTAATGATCCCCAGCTTCTTTAACTTGGTCCCGATTATTCCAAAAATTGCCGCATAGGCTAATCCTCCAGAGATCCCTGTTAATATGTGGAGTCCGAATATTAAACCTGCTACAAAGAAACTAGGGTGCCATACGCTTCCTATAAAGGATAATGGTATTGCTCCTAGTAAAGAAACAGGCAATCCTATGAGGGTTATGAAATAAAGTGTTCTAAATTGTTGTTCAGGCTTTGTTAATAACTGATATCTAGCAATCCACATTCCTATTAAAACGGAAGGAAGAATAGGGAGCAAAAAATGAACCATGATCGGTATCATGGGGAAAAAAACAAGCTTGAGCTTCGTTGTACTTAGGTATGTATCTTCAGCTGAAACATCTGGAGAAAAACCATAGCTTCCGGTTTCTTGCATAATGAAGCCCCATACTATTGGGGTAAGAAGACAATAGATGAAAGTGATAATGGTAAACCAGCGAATGAGTGTCTTGATTTCACGTGTTAATATCCAACTAATGAGAAGCCCTGCTACACCGTATGCCATTAGAATATCTTGACCGCCAATGAAGACCGCTAATATGGCCCCAAACAGAATTAAATACCAGGAACGTCGTCGTATCGTTTTTAAGGCATCTCTTTCACTTTTTCCTTTAGAGATTTGACTTTTAAATGAGAGTACTAAACCATACCCTAATAATACGGCAAACATGGCTCTTGCCCGATTATCAAGAAAGAATATACCAAAAAGGTTTACGACTTGGTCAAAAAAATTGATGCTTTCCACCCTATGCATAATCCCAGGTTCAGAGGCGTACAGGTACAAGGGTGCATGTGCGAGTGCAATAAGCAGCAACATGGCACCTCTAGCTAGGTCTAATGAAATAGCACGTTTTTTCCCATCTGATGTTCTGACAGATGTATTTTCCATGGGGAGTCAAACCCTCCTTTTTGAAGCTGTGTTTTTTGATTTCTACTCATTTTGTTGACCTTCCATCAATATCTCTATTTCCAATAAATTCATTCTATGCGCTTCTTTTTCATTTCTTTCTTCCATTTTGTAATAAGCTCTATCATACATCGCCTGAATGATTGTACTAAAAAACCACTGTTCTCTTCAACAGTGGCTTCTCATTTTCTCAATAATAAATACATAAAGTACGGAGCTCCAATTAAAGCGACCATAATCCCTGCAGGAATCCCATCGGGGTCAAGTAGATTGCGTCCTATAGTGTCTGCAAATAATAATAGCCAACCGCCAATCAGGATGGCAATAGGGATAAATAGTTGATGTCTAGGTCCTACTAAAGATTTGGCAATGTGTGGAGCCATGAGCCCGATAAACGCAATTCCTCCTGTGACCGAAACAGCAGAAGCTGCTAATGCAACAGCGATGAGAAGGAATAGGATTTGTTCCTTCTTAATGGATAGTCCTACTCCGATGGCTATAGGTTCACCAAGTCCTAGGATATTCAACCGATTCGCTTTGTATAGCGTAATGGGAATGAGTAGAACCAACCAAGGGAGGATCGCCCAAATAAAAGGCCAATCAGAACCCCAGATATTCCCCGCTAACCATTTTGCTATAAAGTCAACTTTTGTACGTTCAGCAGAAGAGATCAGAACAATCATGACTCCAGATAGTGATATGGATAATCCCACTCCTATTAAAACTAATCGTATGGGTTGAAGGCGTCCCGTGCTTCGGCTATACGATAAGGCATAGATTACGCATGCCGTTAAGAAAGCCCCTGCAAAAGCGACAAGAGGTAGAGCATAAACAAATGAACCCGCATTAATGGGGAAAAATAAAAAGAAAATTACAATGGAAACACCAGCGCCAGAGTTAATACCTAGAATACCTGGATCAGCTAAATCATTTCGTGTGACTCCCTGCAATATAGCTCCAGATAAGGCAAGCGCCATACCTGATAACAGTGTAATAATAATCCTTGGTAGCCGAATCGAAAATAAAACAAAGTTTTCTTTAAACGTACCTTGTCCCAGCAGAGTAGGAATCAGTCTGTCATAGGATAGAGAGGAGTATCCCATTCCCATTCCAATCACAACGGTACTGGCTATAAGGAAGAGTAAAACAGATAGTATGAATCGTTGTTTTTTAAGCAAAGCTGGTTGAATCATGAGAATGCTTTACCTCCTTTGTGTACAATGAACAGAAAGAAGGGTAACCCCATCATGGCAACAATGGCTACAACGGGTGTTTCATAGGGTGCATTGATTGTACGTCCCATTGTGTCGGCTATAAGCATTAAGGTAGCCCCAAATACAATCGATATGGGTATGATAAAACGATAGTCCGTCCCCACGATAGTCCGAGCTATATGAGGAACGAGTAAACCGATAAATGCCATATTCCCGACGAGGGCAACAGAAGCACCGGCAAGCAGGATGATAACGATAAAAAGAATTGTTTTTATCAGTCTGGTTCTTTGACCTAAGCCAACAGCAACCTCTTCATTTAAACTAAGAATGGTAAGCTGTTTTGAAAGAAAAAGGGCGATAACGATCCCCACTAGAATAAAAGGTACAATGACCTGAAGCTGGTTCCATGAGGTTCCGATCAGCCCGCCTGCTGTCCACATGGATACGTCTTTTGAAATTTTAAAGTATAGACCCACCCCCTCTGCGATGGCAAAGAGGAAGGTAGATACCGCAGCCCCCGCTAAGACAATACGAAATGGAGAAAATCCTCCTTTTTTCATCGCACTAAGGCCAAAAACCAGCAGGGCTCCCAGCGTTGCTCCAATAAAGCAAGCAACCATCATCTCAAAATAATTAGCTGAAGGAATGAAGGCCATTGTGACGGCCAATGCTGCACTAGCCCCAGCAGTTAATCCAAGTAATCCTGGATCAGCAAGGGGGTTCCGTGTCATTCCCTGCATAATAGCCCCAGAAACGGCTAAAGCAGCTCCGACAAAAATAGCGGCAAGTTCACGTGGTAAGCGAATTTCACGGATGATGGACAGTTTATCTCCTGTAGCATCTGAAGTAAGGGCTAACCATACATCCTTCATTGTTACTTCTGCAGCCCCCAGCACCATGGCAATAAAAAACATACTTACAAGCATCAATAGACTAGCAAGTAGTTTATATCTAAATAGGATAGGAGTTTGAGGTTGAGTTTCTATCTTCATCGTTTCTCATCTCTTCTTATATAGAATAGGGAAGAGGAATTCTTAAGCTAAGAATCCCTCCTGAAGTGTGTTAATGGCTAAGAAATCCTTCTTTAAATAGTTCTAGTAGATATTCCAGAGTGATTGGATCACTGTAGGTAGAGGATTTCGTGTTAATTTCAATGACACGATTGTTTTTAACCGCAGGTATGTTCTTCCATGTATCGGTTTCGAGGAAGGAGCTATTCCCATCTGGGTTTTTGCTAAACACAATATAGTCTCCAGCAAATTCAGGAAGAACCTCGATAGATAGTGCATGATAGCCAGGTTCCAGTGCCATCTCTACCACTTTTTCAGGCATGTTTAAGCCCATTGCCTGATACAATATTTCGGTTCCGCGTGCCCAGTTGTTCCCGAACACGTAAAGCTGCTTATCATCATTTTCAATGACAGAAACCGTTGCATCCTCGCCAATTTTGGCTCGAATCTCTTCTCCAGCCGCTTCCGCACGTTTTTGGAAATCTTCCACCCATTCTCTTGCTTCCTTTTCTTTGTTAATAAGTTTACCGATTTCTATTTGCTGTGTTAAATAATCTAGTTTCCCCCAAGAATATACGACAGTAGGGGCAATTTGACTTAATTTATCAATATTATTGGCCCAAGAGCCCACAATGATTAAGTCTGGTTCTAGTTCAATAATTTTCTCCAGACTTTCCTCGGATACTTCCTCAATACCCTTTAATTTTTCTTGAAAAAGTGGATTCATGTTCGTCCATTGGTCCACCCCAACAATGCTTCCTTCTAAAGAAATTACATTAGGGGCGCCAAAGAGGGAAATGATCCGTTTCGGATCAGCAGGAACTTCGATTGGGCCATTTTCAGCTTGATATGTTATGGTTTCTGATTGTTTTTCTACTTGCTTTCCTTCTGGTTGTGAGTGAACCTCTTTTTCAGTTGATCCGTTACTACAAGCACTAATCATTAGTACCAATAACAGTAGCAATGGAATGAATCGTTTTTTCATGTTGATCGTCTCCTTCAAACAAAAGATAATGATTATCAATATCATTTGTTTAAACTATAATTCTATTTTTTTCAGGTGTCAACACAGGATATTTCCAATACCATTTGAAAGAATTACTAAAAAATGCTAAAATAAAAAGCAAAGAATGAGAACGGAGGTGGGAAAGGATGTTACATGCTGTTTTTGTGCGCGGTTTCTGGAATAAGTTTTTATATTTCGTCCGTGCAAAATTTGCTGTGGTAGTTGCCAACGGGATACGTATGCCCTTTTTAGCAACTAAATAGCAAACAAAAACAGTGAAAACATCTCTTTACCCACAATAGACAAGGTCAAAAGAGGGCGTTTCCGACGCTCTTTTTTTGTACATTCAATTTGTTAACAAAGCCATGGGGAGCTGTATTCTCTATGGCTTCTTTGTTTTAGTTAGCCCTTAATCAAGGAGGAATTTATATGATGATATGTAGTGTAAACCAAGTAACAAAAATGTATGGAGGAAATAGCATTTTTGAAAATATAACATGTGAAATGAAAGAAAAGGACCGAGTTGGCTTAGTTGGTCGCAATGGAAGCGGAAAAACAACCTTATTTCGTCTTTTAGCTGGAGAAGAAGCTCCTGATATCGGACAAATTTATTGGAAAAAAGGCTTAAAAATTGGTTATCTAGCTCAAATCCCAGATGTTCATGATGAACAAACGACGAATGAGGTTTTACTGAGCGCTTTTTCAGAACTGGTAGCAATAGAAGCGAAGATGAAGCAATTAGAGGAGCTCATGAGCAAGGAAGCAAATGAAGAGAAGATGCAACGACTCATACAAGAGTATGGGAAGCTCCAGGATCAATTCACCATTCAAGGTGGATATGAAATAGAAGCCAATATAGAAAAAATTGTAAATGGGTTAAATATAAAAGCGTTATTAAACAAAGCCTTCTCCACATTAAGTGGCGGAGAAAAAACAAAAGTAGGCTTAGCTCTCTCCCTCCTTCATGAACCTGAGTTGCTATTGCTAGATGAGCCAACGAACCATTTAGACTTAATGGCAGTAGAATGGCTGGGGCATTTTTTGCAGGATTATCGCGGAACGGTTGTTGTGATTTCTCATGACCGATATTTTCTAGATGAAGTGGCAACCAAGATTTTGGATATGGAGGACGGGGAAATTACCTGCTACCATACCAACTTTTCTGGGTTCGTAAAAGAGAAGGAGGAGCGCTTGTTAAGAGAGTTCCAAGCCTATGAAGAACAGCAAAAGAAAATAAAGAAAATGAAGGAAGCGATAAAGCGGCTGCGCGAATGGGCAAATCGCGCGAACCCACCGAGTGAAGGTCTTCATAAGAGAGCACGTAACATGGAGAGAGCCTTAGAACGAATAGAGAAACTAAGTCGCCCTATCTTAAACCGAAAGAAAATGAATCTTGAGATGGAAGCGGCGGATCGCAGTGGGAAAGATGTTATCCTGCTTCGAAACGTGGCAAAGCAGTTTGGTGAAAGGTTCCTTTTCGAGGATGTGAATATGCATGTCACGTACCAAGAGAGGGTGGCTATTATCGGTGAAAATGGAACCGGTAAATCTACATTAATGAAACTAATGCTCAATCAGTTAGTACCTGATAAAGGAGAAGTGCGGTTGGGGAGTAATGTGAAGGTTGGTTATTTATCGCAGCATATTTTTGCCGACATAGGGGATGAAACCCTAATAGATGTTTTTCGCAATGAGGTACGAGTGACGGAGGGTGAAGCTAGAGGCATATTAGCGAAGTTCTTATTTTACGGTCATACCGTCTATCGAAAGGTTTCTCAGCTTAGTGGTGGAGAGCGGATGAGATTACGTTTAGCCCAACTCATGTATCAGGATATTAACCTGCTCCTTTTAGATGAGCCCACCAATCATCTCGATATCGAATCCCGAGAAGTATTAGAAGATGCTTTAGAGGACTTTAAAGGAACGATATTAGCTGTTTCCCACGATCGTTATTTTCTTAATAAGCTGTTTGAGAAAATATATTGGATTGAAAGTCAACAAGTAACTGGATATGTGGGGAACTATGATTATGCTAAGAAGAAGCTAGTTGAGAAGATGTTAAGCAGTCAAAACATTAAGAAGGAAGAGGGAGTCGAGAAGAAGAGGAGAAACGAACAATCGCCTCAAATTCCGCTGAAAAAAGAGCTCAATCAATCTCATCATTTGGAGAAAAAAATAGAAGAAATAGAAAACAAGATTTCTGAAGTAGAACAGCTGCTAGCAGAGAGTACAGAATTGGAAATGCTGCAAAAGTTATATAGCGAGAAAGAGGAGTTGGAGAAAAGGTGGGAGGAGATGTATCTGGAAATGAATGGTGGGTGAGTTGAAGCGATCATGACCGATATCAAAAACGACTAAACGGCCGTAGCTCTATGGAATATAGAGCTACGGCCGTTTAGGTCAATTTTATTATTTCCACTGTCTACTTGACAGGGTGCAGTTCAAAAAATGGGCGGTTATGATTCTAGTCTTTTTTATATCCTAAATCATTTAGTGTTATATCTTTATATGCTTCCCCAATGCGATACGAAGTGATTCTTTTGTTACCACTTGCTCCTTCGATGATACCTTTATCAAGCCAAGTTGTTGACCATTTAGTGATAGTGATTGGTTTTACTTGAAATAACTCTGCAATTTCTTTAGGTTTAGTGGGTCTATTTCGTTCAATCAGAAATCTTAAAAGAGTTTTTTCTTTTGGCTCTAAAGAAAGTATTCTAGGATCAGACGGAGTAGTGGCAAATTTAATTGAAAGATTAGCCACTTTTTCGTATGCCAACGCCATAATTCTTACAAAATATTCAATCCAAGGAGCTAAATCTTTCGGATTGTCACGTCCATTATAATAAAGCGCAGGTAGTCCCATTTGTATATGTTTATAGTATCCTTGTAAGTCTTCTGCATAGTATTCTTCCATTGAATGAAATCCTTTTACATCATAATCAGCTATTGAGAGGATGTATGAAGCCAAGCACGTGCTGTTCGACCATTACCATCTTCAAAGGGGTGAATAGTGAGTAGTTGATAAGTAGCAATAGCTGCTTTTATAGGAACAGGAATTTCTTTTTCTGTGTTAATCCATTTCACTAATGCTTTCATTAATGGTGGAACTTCAGTATGTTCAGGAGGAATATATTCTGGTTGTCTTGTTTGATTGTCATATACAGCAAATAGTACACCAGGTGGCATTGCACCTCGATAGTTGCTTTTGGACGATTTTCTACCAGCACCATGCTTCACAATAATAGAATGAAGTTGTTTAATAAAGTCTTCAGTTATAGGAGTTCGATTTTGTTTTTCTTGTGATAAATAAGAAAGAGCTTCCCAATAATTTCTTACTTCTTCTTCAACAGGAATTCTGAAATCATCTTGTTTTTGTTTAACAACTCGAGCAACTTGTTCTAAATCGAGTGTATTTCCCTCTATACGGGTAGAATAATGCGTCATTTTTAATTTTGCTTGTTCTTTTAGATCGCTTTCGATATGCGCTGGTATAGGCATTAATTCAACAATTGAACGGGAACGTTCTATTGACATCAAATCTTTTACAATTGATTGCGAGTAACTAAATTTAGGCTGGTACAAATCATTTCACCATCCTTAATATATTAACTATTAGTTCAATTATACGCTAATCATACGTTATTTAAAAATTTGAATACGTTAATTATACGCTATTAATACGCTATTAGTATGCTAATGCTACGCTATTAGTACGTTAACACTTAATAAATCACAATAAAAACCTTATTTAGATATATAAAGAATCATTTCGCATGGGTAAATTTGCTTTAAAAAAGGACAAATAGTTGGTAAGTTGTTTAGAAAAGGGTATGTAGAGGTAAACAACGGGGTAAATACTACTCATATTGGAGTAAGTACTGAAGTGAAAATTAAGGAATCATAGAAGACTTAGAAATAAACTTGTCCAAAATAGAACGAATCAAAGAATTTTTTAATCATGATGATTGGCGGGAGCAAATAGAGGAAGCAGATCTATTAAAAATGATGACACATCTTAGTGTATTTGTTCATGAGCAAGACAGTTTTCCTATTACTGAGCTGATGGAAATATCGAATAAATCAAGATATAAAATCAATCAATTAATGAGTCATTTAGACGAGCAGGGTTATGTTGAACTAGTCAGTCTAAGACCAAAAGAATATAAAGTATCAGATGAATTTTTGGAAAGAGTATTAACAATGTGAAATAATATCCAAGTCAAGTGGTAAGGTTTTTTATTTTTCCCAATATTTAATCATAAAAAACTATTAAATAATAGTAGATATTTATATGTCTAAATAATTATAATAGAGTATGTATGAATATAATTGGGACGGATAGGGTGTGTTCTGATGGTTCTTTGCCATTTATGACACCTAAGCAGAAGCGTCTACTCATGTTGCAAATATAGGGGATAAGGAAGATTATAATGAGTAACTTAAACAAAAAAACAGACATCATTTTAATTGGTGCTGGGGTCATGAGCGCGACTTTGGGTTCATTACTGCAAGAATTAGCACCTGAATGGGAAATTAAAGTGTTTGAGAAACTGGCGAACGCAGGCGAAGAAAGTTCTAATGAATGGAATAATGCAGGTACAGGGCATGCTGCATTATGTGAGCTTAACTATACAACCGAAAAAACAGACGGTTCTATAGATGTGAGCAAAGCGATAAGCATTAATGAACAGTTTCAGCTTTCAAGGCAGTTTTGGTCTTATCTTGTGAATAGCAGCTTAATTCGTAATCCGCAGGACTTTATCATGCCACTTCCTCATATGAGTTTTGTGGAAGGAGAAAAAAATGTAGATTTTTTAAAAAAGCGTTTTAAAGCGCTATCATGCAACCCTTTGTTTCAAGGAATGGAATTTTCTTCTGACCCTGAGACACTGAAGGAATGGATTCCGCTTATCATGGAAGGGCGTACCTTGAGTGAACCGATCGCAGCAACAAAAATAGACAATGGAACGGATGTTAACTTTGGTGCGTTAACACACATGTTGTTTGATTATTTAAAGAATAAAAACGTTGAGATCAACTATAAGCATAGTGTGGAGGATATTAAGCGTACCAGTGATGGATCTTGGGCAGTGAAAGTACATGATATCGAGAGAGGTAAAACCGAATATCATACAGCCAAATTCGTCTTTATCGGCGGTGGGGGAGGAAGTCTTCCTTTACTGCAAAAAACGGGTATTCCTGAATCAAAAAATATTGGAGGATTCCCAGTAAGTGGGCTATTTATGGTATGTAACAATCCAGAAGTGGTAGAGCAGCATCATGCGAAGGTATATGGTAAAGCTAAGGTCGGAGCTCCACCTATGTCTGTTCCGCATCTGGATACCAGATACATCGACAACAAAAAAATGTTGCTGTTTGGTCCTTTTGCCGGCTTCTCACCAAAGTTCTTAAAAAATGGTTCTAACTTGGATTTAATCGGTTCCGTAAAACCGAATAATCTGATCACAATGCTGGCGGCAGGTGTGAAAGAAATGGGATTGACAAAATACCTGATCCAGCAAGTGATGTTATCCAATGAAAAGCGTATGGAAGAGCTACGTGAATTTGTTCCGAATGCGAAAAGCGAGGATTGGGATATCGTTGTAGCGGGTCAACGTGTACAGGTGATCAAAGATACGGAGACCGGCGGTAAAGGGACACTTCAATTTGGTACGGAGGTTGTTAGTGCTGCTGATGGCTCGATAGCCGCATTGCTCGGTGCTTCTCCAGGTGCTTCTACAGCCGTCCATGTGATGCTTGAGGTACTAGAAAAATGCTTCCCACATCATATGAACGAGTGGGAACATAAGATCAAAGAAATGCTTCCTTCTTATGGTCTATCACTAGCAGAAAATCCAGATCTTTTTGATGAAATTCAACATTCAACAGCAGAAACGCTCGGTCTAAGAGAAAAAGAGCTGGTCCATAGTTAATCCTTTGTGAAGTAGAAAACAAAGAGATTAGATGAAAATTAAAGCATGAGCTTGAAGTGAGTGATACTTCAAGCTCATTTTTTCTATTGATAGACCATAAGAGCAAGTTTGAGGACGAAATGAATGTAGGTGACTTGATACAATAAGGGCAATATAGATCTATGAGGAATTTTACAACGTATACAAGTGGTAACTAGAAAGGAGGGAAATGAATGGTGGAAAAGAGTACGCTTTCTTTTGATGAGATGTGGGAGATTATCATTGCTTGTGACAGAACGTACGATGGATTATTTTTTACCGCAGTGAAAACTACAAAAATATATTGTCGTCCCTCCTGTAGATCAAGAAAACCGAAAAAAACCAATGTAGAATTCTACTTTGATATGAATGAAGTGGAGAAAGCGGGTTATCGAGCGTGTAAAAGATGTCAGCCGGAAGTGGAGCATTCCCCGCATATGGAGCTTGTCCAAAAAGTCATTGCTTACTTAGTCAATCATTATAAACAAAGGCTGACCTTGCAGGATATTGCGAATCATGTTGGTGTCAGTCCTTTTTATCTGGAAAGATTATTTAAGCAGGAAACTTCAGAAACTCCACGTACTTATTTAGAGAAAATTAGAATTGATAAGGCAGGACATCTACTTAGAAGCACAAATAGAACAAATCTTGAGATTTGCTATGAGGTGGGCTTCCAAAGTCCGTCTAATTTCTATAAAGCGTTTCGACGTATCACAAATTGTTCACCTAGCGAATTTCGTCATACTGGTAACAATGGTCGTGCATCAAGCACAAAGAATGAAGGGAGCTAGAAAATGAATGGAGTTGATCAGCCATCTTATCTAGAGATTTGTCCACCAGTCGAATTCGATGCTAAGGAGTGTTTAACGTTTCTAAGTAGGTCTGAATTGGAGATGTTGTATAAAATTAGCGATGGATATGTATATAAACTATTCAAAGTGAGAGATGAAATGATCTTATCTAAAATTGGCTTCACTCAAAAATCATTAAAAGTTGAATTTCCAGTCAATTCCCCATCAAAAGAGGCACGCGACACTGTTGCAGCATATATATGGGAATGGTTTGATATGGATAAGGATATAGGTCTTTTTTATAAAATGGCTAAAAAGGACGAGATACTGTCCCGTTTGGTCCATACATATCATGGATTGAGAATCATGTGTATTCCAGATTTATTCGAGGCGCTGACATGGGCCATTATAGGACAACAAATCAATTTAACTTTTGCCTATACACTAAAGCAGCGTTTTATTGAAGAGCATGGAGACTCCCTTGTTTTCGAAGGAGAAACGTATTGGTTATATCCAACCCATGAGAAAATTGCCGCTTTAGAAGTGGAAGATTTAAGAGAGCTTAAATTTTCGACTAGGAAAGCTGAATATGTTATTGGAGTAGCTAAAGCCATGGCAAATGGTGAACTAAAAAAGGAAGAGTTGCAAAAGCTACAGGATAGTCAAGACATTAGACAAGCATTAATGAATAGCAGAGGAATAGGGGCTTGGACGGCAGATTATGTAATAATGAAATGTTTTCGTCGACCTGATGCTTTCCCCATAGCTGATGTTGGGCTGCATAATGCTCTAAAACTTCAGTTAGGGCGTGAATGTAAGCCAACAATAGAAGAAATTAAAGAGTTAGGATCAAAGTGGGAAGGCTGGCAAGCCTATGCAACCTTTTATCTCTGGAGGTCTTTACTATGAATAATCTACATCAATTAGATTTAGAATCTCCCATTGGAGTGATAGAAATAGTAGGTACTGATCAAGCAATCTATTCCATTATGTTTTCTGAGCGTGAAGGATTGGAGCATCAAATACAAGACCAAACTCCAAAGGTATTGATGGAATGCGCTACCCAGCTTGAAGAATATTTTAGAGGAGAACGGAAAGGGTTTACATTTCCCTATCACTACGAGGGTACAGCATTCCAAAAGAACGTGTGGAAGGCATTATCAAGTATTCCTTATGCTAAAACAGTATCCTATAAAGCGATTGCTATGACCATAGGAAGTGAAAAATCCGTTAGAGCTGTAGGGAGTGCTAATGGGAAGAACAGATTAAGTATTGTCATTCCGTGTCATCGCATTATTGGCTCAAATGGGAATTTGACAGGCTATGCTGGTGGCTTATGGAGGAAGGAATGGTTACTTCAACATGAAAGGTTGTTTAGTATGAGTCTATAATCATTCGACAGATAATCATAACTTTTTGCATTCTTGAATATATTCTTATATAAGGCATGATAATTCATTCTCTCATTGCTAGGAAAGGTGTGATCATGCGCATGTCAACTTCCGATAATCAAAACGATCTCAGCTCTCCTTCTTTGAACTTGTCCTTTGATTTAAGAACCTCCCCCTACTTTGTGAAGGACGATCAAAATTTTATTCTTTATCAAACTGCCAAACAGTTGCCTGTTATACAAGGCTTAAGCTTGGTGGACTTATATTTAAGCAAAGGGCATGGCATAGAACCTCATTATCACCCAAACGCGAACGAGCTACTCTACTTGATACAGGGAGGGATTATCGAATACGTTCTAAATCCCTTTACCCTACAATTGCTTACTTACCGCATTGGACCCCATCAGTCGGTGTATATACCGATGGGATGGTGGCATTGGACAATTGCAGTAATGGATCACACCCGCCTCGTGGTCAGTTTTGACAATAAAGAATTTGATATTGTTTATGGATCCGATATCTTAAGGAAGACGCCTCCTGAGGTGTTCCAGATGATGTACGGCATAAATGCAACACAATGGGCTGAAGTAATCGAGCCGATCGATCAGACTGTGATCATAGGCCCTCCTTGATACACTCGAGAAATGGATAACGATTAGGTCACCTTAGGGTGGCTTTTTTACATAGGATTAGATGCATGAATCGCCTCGATGTATGGATATAATAGCTGATATATCCTAAAATTTCGTGTATGAGAGGGAGACGATGATGCCGAATATAGTCTGGTATTATGGATTAATTGTTTTTGGGGTGATAATGACCGCCTATACTGTGTATCGAAAAGGAAAGGCGGGGGACTTACTCACCTATTTTTTATTCACGACAGCTTGGGTATGGGTGGGTGAAGCCTTCGTACTTTTTGTCTTCGATGCATACGCCTATAAGCCCGGTCTTTATGCGGATCCTTTTAAAGAAAATATTCTCGGTCATATTATAGGAAATTCAGCTTATTGGGCTTCGACAGCGATTTTTGTCATGAGATTTCAAACTTCCTACCTGTGGATTGGGCTGATCTCTATCTGGTACATGCTAACCGAGGAAATCTTTCTTAAAGTAGGTGCCTATAGTCAGCATTGGTGGCCGACTTATTTGACTGGCATCCTTGCCGTTATATTTTTGATTATCTTGAGGAAATGGTATGTTTTTTTATATGAAACCAACAGTAGGTTTCCTCGAATCCTTGTTTTTTGGACAATTGCTTGGATCATTTTGCAGACTCCAACAAGCGTGCTGATGCTTTTTGACAAACTCTTTTTTCGGGTGCATTGGGTTGAGAACATTTATAGAGACAGTACATTGTTCAGTGGTTTTTTATACCATGTCATACTGGCTTTTATTGTCATCTTCTTTATCTACGTTCCCAAGAATAAATACTGGAAGATTGCCCCTTTTATTATCGTGATCATAACAGATGTTATCCTCCTGTTAATTGATATAATGGTTTTCCAACATGGCTGGAATTTGATATATTTAATCTGTATACGTGCAGGATCTCTGCTCTTCATTTACATCCTTGAAAAATTCACCTTAAATGAGGTGCGGGTTGTTCACTCGACTTAGGCTATAGAAAAGAGCGATAAAGCTTAAAAGTATAATTATATTGAAATTTTCCCTTTGTTAATAACTCTTATGAGTGCAATGATCCCTCTGCACAGTAAAAATTTTGACATAAGGCTTATGAATGAATGATACCAAGTCCAGCCCTTTTTCCAGGTGATGAGCTTGGTTTTTTTTGCTGCAATGGTTTCAATAATGGTTTGAGGAATAACGAAAGGCATAAGCTTGGCAAAAATTCCAATCGGTTTGCTGTTGAGTGTCCATTGATTATAGTAAAGTAACAATAAAGGGTAATGTATATAATCAAAAGGGAGGTGGATTTTATACTTTCGAAAAAGTTTGATTGGGTACTTTAGATACCCTTTGGATACTAAATATTTATCTGCAAAAAAATTACCAATGAAACTAACTAGGTAGACAATAACCCAATCTTTAAATGAACGCTTTACAATGGCGAACGGTAATAAAACCAATCCAATAATAGTAGTGAGGATTAAAAAGTAATATTGGCTACGATCTTTATTCAACGTGTACGCCTCCTTCCTCTTCTATTGTTGTTAGATTTAAAGTTTTTTATGCGAAAGAAGTCTTCACATATTTAATTTGCGGAAAAGGAGAACCGTTTCATGAAATTTAATAGAGTTCGTTGGGGGATTATTGGATGTGGTGCTGTGACTGAGGTGAAAAGTGGTCCTGCATTCCAAAAAGTTAAAAATTCAGAGTTGGTTGCCGTTATGCGCCGAACCGGTGAACTAGCGAAAGACTATGCCGAAAGACATCGAGTTCCAAAATGGTACGATGATGCCGATGACCTGATTAATGATCCAGATGTCGATGCTGTCTATATTGCCACACCACCGAATTCACATAAGGAATATACACTAAAGGCTGCCAAGGCAGGAAAGCCTGTCTATGTAGAGAAGCCCATGGCAATCACCTTTGCTGAATGTACAGAAATGATCGCTGCTTGTCAGGCTGCTCGTGTCCCTTTATATGTGGCTTATTACCGCAGAGCGTTGCCTCGGTTTGTTAAAATAAAAGAGCTCTTGGAAAATAAAGTGATTGGAGACCTTCGTTTCGTCATGACAACACAATATAAAAAAGCTTCAGAAGACGTGAAGGATCCACTAAATCTCCCGTGGAGGGTTCAACCCGAATTGTCTGGAGGAGGATTGTTTTTTGATTTAGCCAGTCATACGCTTGATTTATTAGATTTCTTGCTGGGCCCGATTAAGGAGGCTCAAGGCATTGCTTCCAATCAAGCAGGGTATTATCAGGCGGAAGATATCGTTACAGGAACTTATCGCTTTGAATCTGGAGTCCATGGTGTAGGAAGTTGGTGTTTTTCTGCTTATGAAGACGTCGATATCAATGAAATCATCGGTAGCAAGGGAAAAATAACTTTTTCTACTTTTGGAGATGAGCCCATTGTTTTAACAACCGCGAATGAAACAAAGCAATGGAATTTCGAAAGACCTCAGCACATTCATCAACCCCTTGTAGAAACGATTGTAGCTGAATTAACAACAAATAGTAACCAGTGCCCGAGTACGGGAGTGACAGGTGCGAGAACGAATTGGGTTATGGGAGAGCTAGCTAGGAGATAACAAACGAAAACACCATTCTATCAAACAGAATGGTGTTTTCGATCAATTCAATTTACTTACAACTTATTTTACACGATACACATTCTACTCACTTAAGATCCCTCCACAATATTCGCAAACGGCATCGTGTGTTTTGACCACGCTGTTTGCACCACAGCTTTTGCAGGTTACTGATCGTGGCTGGGGTGAAGCTTGCGCAGCTGCCTGTTGTGCTAACGATTTTGCCCAATCAGGCATTTCACCTGATGAAATAGTTTGGGTATGAACTGTTTTCGTTGTCGTATGAGTATTCCCACTGTTATGCTTCATAGATAGTGTTTGGTCAACCAATTTATTGATATCTTTGCCGAGATCCTGTGATGATTCTGGAGAACCTGAAAAAGCTTTGTCGAATACCTGGTTAAAGGCGGCGTTAAATTCGCCGTTAGGCTGTCCTTGTCCGGTATGACCTGTTCCTCTAGCGAGTTTTCCCCCGTATCTGTACAACAAAAAGCCTGGTAGACCGAAGATGATAGCAGTTAGGATGAGTCCGAATATGCTCGTCCCCATCGCTGCTTTTGATGTAAGGATATAAATGACAAAAACTAATGACATTAAAGAAAAGACACCAATCAACATAATTCCTATAAGTCGTACTATAAAACCAATAACTTTCATATTCCACCTCTATTCTCTATTCCCCCTACTTCCCATTCGAAGCTGAAGCTATTTATCCTGTTCTATTCTAACCATCAGGTAGAGTAAAAACGTAATCTGATGGAAGTCTACTTTATTCATAATACTCTTTACTTAAGTCCCGTATATGTATAGAGATTCTTTATTACAATCTAATTTATCAGCAGTTGGCAGTATATGAGGGTCGTTTTAAATTTAGTTTCTACTACCTTACTGAGAATGTCAATATGAAAAGGAAAGAGGCTTTACTACGCAAGCATAGTAAAACCTCTTACAGAATCCTAAAATATCGTTTCTTTTATCGCTTAATTTCGAATGAGGTAATCGAAGGCACCTAAGGCTGCTGTTGCTCCTGATCCCATGGAAATAATGATTTGCTTATAGGCACTATCAGTACAATCGCCTGCTGCAAATACTCCTGGGAGGTTTGTAGCACCGTGCTTATCGACCATGATTTCACCGAAACGGGTACGTTCGATCGCGTCACCTAACCAGTCGGTATTGGGTACAAGTCCGATCTGAACGAAGACACCCTGTAGTTCAACATGATGCTCCTCCCCTGTTTCACGATCGATGTAGGAAATCCCGTTTACTTTATCAGTACCTGTGATTTCTTTTGTTTGAACGTTCTTAAGGACGGTTACGTTAGGAAGGCTATGCAGGCGCTCTTGAAGAACCGCATCTGCTTTCAGCTCGGGCATGAACTCAAGAACAGTTACATGCTTGACAATACCTGCAAGGTCAATCGCCGCCTCAATACCAGAATTACCTCCGCCAATCACTGCCACATGCTTTCCTTCAAACAAGGGACCGTCACAATGGGGACAATAAGCGACCCCTTTGTTTTTGAACTCGGCTTCTCCTGGTACGCCAACATTGCGCCAGCGTGCGCCTGTTGAAAGGATGACGGTTTTACTCTTGAGTACGGCTCCATTTTCAAGTTCAACCTCGATTAGATCCTTCTTTTCTAGACGTTTTGCACGCTGTAGGTTCATGACATCTACACCGTACTCTTTGACATGCTCCTCCAAGCTCGCTACAAGCTTAGGACCTTCCGTATATTTCACACTGATAAAGTTCTCTATGCCCAAGGTGTCCATTACCTGACCGCCGAAGCGCTCGGCAACAATCCCTGTACGAATGCCTTTGCGTGCTGCATAGATGGCTGCACTTGAACCAGCGGGACCGCCACCAACAACAAGCACATCAAATGGGTCTTTCTCAGAAAGCTCAGCAGCATCTGGACCACTTCCCATCTTAGCGAGGATTTCCTCAAGTGTCATACGACCACTGCCGAAGGGTTCTCCATTAAGAAAAACAGTCGGTACAGCCATGATCTCTTTGCTTTCTACCTCTTCCTTGAAAGCAGCACCATCAATCATGGTATGAGTGATACCAGAGTTGAGAATGCTCATCAGGTTTAAGGCTTGCACTACGTCAGGGCAATTGTGACAGCTCAAGCTAATATAGGATTCAAAGCGATATTCACCACTCATATTTTTAATTTGGTCGATGACCTTCTGATCCACTTTTGGAGCTCTTCCGCTCGTTTGAAGCAGAGCTAAGACTAAGGAAGTAAACTCATGCCCTAGTGGAACACCGGCAAACGTTACTCCAGTGTCTTCGCCGATGCGATTCACACTAAAGCTCGGAGTTCTTTGTAAGGAAGTCTTTTCAACCTTAATGTTGGCTGACATAGTGGTCAGTTCATCTACCAGAGCAAGCATATCACGAGATACATCATCGGAGCCTGTGCTTACTTTAAGGAGCACATCGCCTTCCATCAGTTGAAGATATTGGGCTAATTGTGCTTTTATATCTGCATCCAGTATCATGATTGGGCTCCTTAAATTTTTCCTACAAGATCAAGGCTTGGCTTAAGTGTAGCAGCCCCTTCTTGCCATTTAGCCGGGCAGACTTCACCTGGGTTTTTGCGAACATATTGAGCTGCCTTAATCTTGCCAACAATGGTGCTTGCATCGCGGCCGATTCCGCCTGCATTAATTTCAACTGCTTGGATGATGCCGTCTGGATCAATGATGAAAGTACCGCGGTCAGCAAGACCTTCTTCCTCGTTAAGTACTTCGAAGTTGCGAGAAATCTTTTGAGAAGGGTCACCAACCATAATATATTCAATTTTGCTAATCGCTTCTGAGTGATCATGCCATGCTTTGTGAGTAAAGTGTGTATCTGTTGATACGGAGTACACTTCAACTCCAAGTTCTTTTAATGTTGCGTATTGGTTTTGCAGATCTTCTAGTTCTGTAGGGCATACAAATGTAAAATCTGCTGGATAAAAGCAAACAACACTCCACTTTCCTTTAAAATTTGCTTCTGTTACATCGATAAATTCACCGTTATGGTACGCTTTTGCTGCGAATGGTAGTACTTCTTTTCCAATTAGAGACATTTTACATCTTCCTCCTAAGTGTTATTTTTTAGAATAGTGAGTAGTCAGCCCAGAGTATAGGACAGCATCACCATCTAATTTATAATAATTATAATTCAATATTAATTATTATATAGTATTGTTTATTTTGTCAAGGGATATTCAATACTTTTTTCTTTTTTGTTGAAATATGTATATGTTTTCAGCTTTATTTGTACGATTCTTACTTCTATTGTAAAGGATTTATTTGTCTGTTTGACCATATAAAACTGAACATTTCATGGATGAAAAATATTAATGCTGGTATCTTTATCATTAAAAATTTTAAGGTTTATGTAAGATAGGGATTAAAACGGTGTAAGGTTCAAGGAGGTATAATTTCAATATCTTGAGTCAGGAGGATAATGAATGAAAACCATCTTATGTGCCAAAAGTGTTCACAAAGTTTATGGGACGAATGACCATTTATATAGAGCCTTGGAAGATATTAATCTAGAGATTAGCGAAGGGGAGTTTATAGGAATCATGGGACCTTCGGGGGCTGGAAAAACGACCTTGTTAAATATTTTTTCTACCATTGATACACCTTCGTCTGGAGAGATCATCATTGCTGATCAAAATATTATTGCAATGGAGGAAGAGCAGCTATCCGATTTTCGCCGCAATAAACTTGGTTTTATTTTTCAGGATTATAATCTGCTTGATACATTGACGGTGAAGGAAAATATTTTACTTCCCCTAGCTTTATCCAAGGTTCCGGCAAAAGAAATTGAAAAACGGGTGCAGGAAATGGCTGATACGTTTGGTATAAGGGAAATTCTTGATAAATATCCTTATCAGATCTCAGGTGGTCAGAAACAACGAACGGCAGCATCACGAGCTATTGTAACAAATCCGAGCCTCATATTGGCGGACGAACCAACAGGTGCGTTGGATTCAAAGTCTGCTACCAGCTTATTGGAAAACTTAGCTGCCCTGAATAAGCAGAATAAGTCGACGATTATGATGGTTACACATGATGCTTTTGCTGCTAGCTTCTGTCAAAGAATAGTATTGATCAAAGATGGGTGTGTTTTTTCTGAGCTTCATAAAAAGCAGCATTCTCGTGAGAGGTTTTTTCAAGAAATAATAGCTGCGCTCTCTTCATTTGGAGGTAGTGATTCATGATCTTATTTCGTCTTGCCAGAAAAAATATACAGAGAGGCTTTACAAACTATCTATTATATTTTGCTTCTATGATATTTAGTATTGTGATTTACTTTACGTTCGTCTCCTTAAAATATGATAAAACGATTCAAGCTATATCTGATTCGTCTGAAAAGATTAGTTCCATTTTTAATGTAGCCGCCGTTGTATTATTGATTTTTGTAGCTGTTTTTATCTGGTATTCTACTTCTTTTTTTATAAGGAAACGTAAAAAGGAAGTGGGTCTATATTCCTTGCTAGGTGTTCGCAAAAAACAAATAGGTCGGATGCTGTTTTATGAAAATTTTATCATGGGGACGCTCGCCATTATCATGGGCATCATTCTTGGTTCTAGTCTATCGAGGTTTTTTGTGTCGATTTTAATGAAGGTCATGGGGTATGAAATCATTCCAAGTTTATCGTTTTCACTTGAGGCGATTGTGAACACATCGATTGTCTTTACCCTAATTACCATTATTACTTCGATACATGGATACAGATTGATATACAGATTTACATTAATTGAATTATTTCAAGCGGATAAGCAAGGTGAAATAGAGCCAAAAGCTTCTTTGATTGTCGCCCTATGTTCCTTCCTATGTATTGGAATAGGATATGGGCTTGCTCTTCAAAATATCCTGGAATCGGAACTCTGGAGAAGCATCGGTTTCATGGTGACCCCTCTTGTTATTGTGGTAAGCGTTATTCTAGGTACGTATTTATTCTTTAGTGCATTAACCGTGTATGTACTGAAGGTGTCAAAAAAGAATAAACAGAACTTTTGGAGAGGAACGAGCTTCATAAGCATCTCCCAGCTCCTCTATCGTATCAAGGGAAATGCACGTACCCTAACCATAATTGCTGTCCTTAGCGCGACAACCTTAACAGCGGTTGGCACAGCATATAGCTTGTACTATAACGTCAGAAATAATGTAGATGCTCTAAATCCAAATAGCTTCATGTTGATCAATGTTGACCAGCACATAACAGAGCAAGTAAGGGAGCGGATCGAGCAGGATGAAAATCATGAGCTTCTCTATCATGAGAGTGTCCCCACAGTACAACTTCGTGCAGAGATGACGAATCTGAATAGTGCTATTTCAAGCGATGAAGTAGTCTATACAATCATTCCAAACAACATGTTCAACAAATTAGTAAGAGTTCAAGAGCGAAAGGAATCCCTTTCCTTAGAAGAAGACGAGGCCGTTGTATTAGACGCAGCCTATTACGAAGGATTATCCCCTAAATATGTCGGGGTCACAATCCCCTTGAAGGTCAATAACACACGAGAGAACATTACATTTAAGGAAGTGAAGGAATATAACGTTCTAAATCTATATACAGCTAATACAACTTTGGTGGTTAGTGATCAGCTATTTTCTAAACTTTCGAAAGCAACTGATATCGTACACATGGAAGCCTATGGAATGACCGCGGAGGATCAGGCAGATCAATTAACAAAGGAACTTCAATCCATTTTGCCAAATGAAGCTAAGCTTTCTAGCTTTTATTCGGATTATTCTGCGGGATTGGCATCCATGGGCTTATTGATTTTTATAGGTGGATTCTTAGGGTTAGTATTCCTTGGGGCGACGGGGAGCATTATTTATTTTAAACAGGTGACAGAAGCCCATGCAGACAAAGCTCGTTACGACATATTAGCCAAAATTGGGATGACAAAAAAGGAAATAAAGAAAGCAGTATCCCAGCAAATTCTTTTTGTTTTTGCCCTGCCGTTGTTCGCTGGTATTGCACATTCAGTCGTTGCCCTAACTGCTTTATCAAGATTCCTCCAATCTAGCTTAGTCCTGCCTGTCCTAGTCTGTATAGGTGTGTATGTATCGCTATATGCCGTCTATTATTTCTTAACCGTAAATTCCTATTACAAGATTGTCACGAAAACAAAATGAATAAAAAAGTCAGGAGAAATAGAAAATGAAAAAAATAATCATTGCTAGTGCTGTTATAGTCGCCATTGTTTTTGGAGCCCTAGTATTTTTGCAAAACGTAAATATAAATAGATTAGGTGCCGATGAATATTATACTCAGGTAGAAGGGCAGGGAGAGAGGCTAGAAGATATCCTTAGCAGTGGAGAGATTATGGTGAGGTATGAGTATACATTGCCAGCCTTTAATCAAGCCGGTCAACAAAAGCTGTTAACGTTTACGGCGCCAAAACAGCTTCAGGAGAAAGCGTACTTAGTCCTCTATGTAAAGAATGAAAAAGTCGTTACCTCTTATCAAGAGGTGAATGAACAGGAGATTCCTGAGAAGGCTGCTGAGAAGCTGCCATAACGGCTCTCTCAAGAAGTTGAGGCATAGCTAGGGCATGACTGGCAGCATATGAAACCCAAGGGATATTCATATACAATGAAGGATAACCTTAGGAGAGTGGAGGTAGCGATAGATGTCACTTTATAACCAAAAAGTGTTAATTATTGACGATGAAGAAGATATTTTAAGACTTATTAAGACAGTTTTAAACAAAGAAGGCATTGATCATGTAGTGACGGCTACGACTGCGAAAGAAGGATTAATTCAATTTCAACAAAAAGAACCTGCTCTTGTTTTGTTAGATATTATGCTGCCAGATGAAGAAGGCTATGATGTTTGCCGGCAAATAAGAGCCATATCGAAAGTACCTATTTTGTTTTTATCAGCCAAGACCGAAGAGGTAGATAAAATAGTTGGCTTTGCTCTAGGTGGGGACGATTATATTACAAAGCCCTTTAGTCCCAAAGAGCTGGCTTATCGAGTAAAGGCCCAGTTGCGCAGAGCAAGCTATATGCAAACAGATGATGTGAAGGATGTAATACTTGAAGCAGGACCTTTTGTCCTGAATGAACAAAAAGCAGAATTATCAAAGAATGGGAATAGTATAGACCTAAAACCAAAAGAATTAGGCTTAATGAAGTACTTTCTGCAAAATGTAAATAAAGTTATTAGTAAAGAAAAGCTTTATGACACCGTCTGGGGTGAGGACAGCATTGGTATTGATAACACAGTAATGGTTCATATAAGAAGATTAAGAGAAAAAATCGAAGAAAATCCGTCACATCCTCAATTTCTTATTACGATCAAAGGCTTGGGCTACAAGCTGACTGTTGAGGATGAATAGGGCATGAAATGGAAATTAACAGGAAGGTATATGCTGTCCATTGTGTTAGTCGTAACCTTTGTTATTTTTATCAACTTGTTTATCATGGTCGGCCTGTTAATCGCTCAATCTGCTTTTGATGCCCCTATATTTCAAAAAAACGAAACTTCTCCTGAACAATTTACAAGACAGTTCCATCATCATGTAAGCATCATGAGGGATGATGTGAGTATTACTGAACAAGGGAAGGAAGAATTACTTGAAAGGCAGGCATGGATACAGATTCTAAACGAGAATGGTCAGGAGGTATATCGCTTTCGAGCACCAGCCGAAGTACAAGAGAAATACATTCCATCGGAACTGATTCAGATGTACAAATATAAAGAAATAAATGCCCTTACCACTATTTTTGTTGGAGAAAAGAAGGGAACAGAAAGTACGTATAGCTACTTAATTGGAATAGAGGACCCCAATATTAACCGATACTTTATCACTTTCGATTATCGGTCCTTTGATTCATGGCTGAAGATAGGAGTTCTTATCTTTCTTACAGATATTTTCATAGCTTTACTGATTGGGTATTTTTTTAGCAAAAGGCTAACACAGCCACTGCATTCTTTAATTAATGGGATTAAGAAGCTGGCAAACAAAGACTATAATATAAACTATGAGCCAAAAGGGTTGTATAAAGACGTTTTTTATAATGTCAATTACTTATCGAACCAGCTGATCGCCTATGAAAAAGAAAGAAAGAAATTGAATCAAATGAGAGAAGAGTGGATTGGAAATATTTCGCACGATATTAAGACTCCTCTTGCTTCCATTCAAGGCTATGCTGAAATGATCAGGGACCCAGATTATGATTTTTCTTTGACAGAGGTAAGGGAATATGCAGAGATAATTGAGAAAAAATCAGTTTATATCAAAGAAGTGATTGAAGATTTAAATTTAACTACAAGGCTAAAGAATAAGGAATTTGTATTAAATAAAAAAACGGTCAATATTGTATCACTGCTACGCAGCATGACGATCGATATCCTGAATGATCCAAAATACGCTAAACAAAATATTGAATTCCAAGTAAGCCAAGAAAATATCCCTATCGAGGTCGATGCTGTTTTGATTCGAAGAGCGCTTACCAATCTCATTTATAATGCCATGATCCATAATGCCCCTCATGTAAAAATAGTGGTTGGTATTGAAAAGAAGGAACGTACTCTCATTACAATTAAAGATAATGGCAGAGGAATAAAGAAGGAGGAGCTGGATAAGATCTTTGAGCGCTATTATCGCGGAACCAACACAGGAGATGCACATAAAGGCTCTGGACTCGGAATGGCTATCGCTAAGGAGATTATTCAGGAGCATCATGGAGAAATTACTATTTACAGTGAGGTGGGTCAGGGAACAACAATTGAAGTTCAATTATAAATAGCCTTTTATTTCATCAGGATATAGGGAAGCCCGCTTTTTCCTTGAATGACACTTTCAAGGTTGATCAACAGCGGGCTTCCTTCATCTGTTAAAGTATAGAATTGCTTCCCGCTATTCTTGTATTCCAAAAGTAGTTGAACAAATGGGAGCCAATCCTCTTGAAGCATCGCTGGATTTAATTCAAAGACAACCGTTTTTAGCCTCCCGCTGGTGAGGAGCTTCCTCATTCCTTGAAATGCCTGAAACTCTCCTCCTTCGATATCCATTTTTAAGTAGTCAATCTGATCTATATCCTTAAAATCCTGATCCAAAACAGCCGTTGGGACGTTCATTTCTTCTATTTGGTCATGATAGTTTTTTTCGTAGGTAACATCATGCTGATAGATTGAACTATTTCCAATGAATTTTTTGCATTGAAAAAAGGGAATAGTGCCTATTTGGGAATGCACAGCCTGTTGAGATACAGTACTTCGTTCGTGTAAATAGTTGAGGGAGAGATTGTCTACGAGATAAGCATAGGCATAAGGGTTAGCCTCATAGGCAAATAGCTTTCCTGTGGGACCAATAAGGTGACCAAGGAGTACCGAGTAGTAGCCTACATTTGCGCCAACGTCAATCATGCGCTCGCCCGGCTTAACGGATTTAATAAAATAGTTGGTGAGAGGCGCCTCAATGGAACCACGCAACACGAGGTCAGGGGTCAAACTTAAATCCTCTGAGGGAACGATGAGTTTACTGCCCCAAGCTGTTAAGATCAGCATTTTTCCTTGCCCAATGTATGTTCCGTTCATAGCTTCACCCTTTTCTTAAGATTTTGGTAAAGTAACAGAGATCGAATCACACCGGATTGAGAATAGCTGGGCATTCCAATCCCTCTCGGTCGCCCTCTACTGTAGAGCAACTCTGGTAAAAGACCACAAAAAGAACTGTTCCTGTAATTATGGTGAAAGTACTTCCACGCTTCATTAAGCTCATTGTTCACTAAAAATGCCTCACCGAGCCAGAAGGTGGGTCCTGTCCACGGCTTTAAATCGCCTTCTTCTGTTGTCAAGCTTTCATGTCTCCAGATACCTCCAATGAAAGGATCTTCAAGCCGTTGCTGTATAGCTTTTAGTGTCGGTGCCAGCCACTCTTTTGGGAAGATCGGAAATTCAGAAAAGAAGAGAGTAACGGAGGCATCTAATAATTTGCTTTCCATAGAACGAACGACAACACCCTTATGAACATTATGTTTATGAATAGCTCGAATTAATTCTGTAGCTCCTTGTCTATACTGGTTCGCCTCTTCTTGTTTAGAGATAGCCTCTGCCATTTCAGCAGCTCTGAGTAACCCAAATGCTGAGATAGCCGATGTCCATGTCATGTGCTCAAATTCTTCCCCTAAATGTGGTCCAAATGTTTCCCAAATTCCAGCATCAGCAAAAATGAGTCCACTGGCATCGCGATTCTTCAAAATCCATTCGGTCGATTGGCGAATGATTGGCCATGTCTGATCGATGATCGTACGATCTCTAATTATGGACCAGACCTGCCATATCCCATATAAAATGAGTCCTGTCGTATCATTCTCGAAAGCATGTTCATTAGGTAAACGAGTGACAACATTATAGGCAAAATAATAGTTACCATCAGGTCGTTCGAGTAAATAACCAAGTGTGGCGTATAATGCTTGAACAGCCTCTTCTCTATGTCCTGCTAAGGCTAAAGTAGAGGCAATCCACAAACTATCACGAATCCACACATTGCCTTGATAGGGTCTAAATCCAATAATAATAGGCGTTCCATCTTGCTGTAGGCTCATTTTTAGTAGTGTGTTGCTAACTTTCCAAAAGTAGTCTAGGTGAGGTGGGAGGAGATCTAGTGTGATTGATTTCTTATGCCAGCCTTGCCAAAATTGATATGTTTCTTGTTCGCTCTGATTGATTTGAGCAAGGGAGCTTTTTAATTCGTAGAGGGCTTCTTCCTTGGAGGACCCAGCTGCAAACACCTGAAAGACCGGTTGGCTATACTCGAGACCAGGGATTTCTTGAGCAGGAATGCTAAAGACTAAGGGGGTAGGAAGCAAGCTGTGTTCAAAGATCGTAACCAGTCCTCCAGTGACTGCTTTGGAAATATTGCCTGCTACTCCTGGAGCGGAGGGGGAAACCATGGTTGCCAGCCATTGATTAACAGCCAACCGAGAAATAAAGATATTTTCGATTCGTTGCACAATATTTTTCATATGTACAACAGGGTAGATTCTAGCTGCGGAAGGGTTGCCGCGGAGAGTTTTTACTTCTATAGAGCGTATGATAGAGTTTCTATGTGGAGGAGCCCATGTTTTTGTTCTGACGACGGTGTTCCCTTTATGAGAAACCACTTCATATATTCCGTAGCCTTGGATATATCTCGTGCTATTAATTGATATAATCTCACCAATTTGACCTAGCTCCTCTTGAACGATTCCATATGGATCATACCACACTTTTTCATGCAGATCCTTCGCTAGTACATAGGAGCCTGGATGTTCCAAAAGTGAGCTAGACATGTCAAAATACCGAAAAAAAAGCTGGCTTATTTTATCTACTGGATGACATCCAGCATCATATTGCTGAAGCCAAGCTAAGACATTTCCATTTGAAAGAGGAGCATGATTATCTTGGTTTTTACCAATAAAGTAATTCATTTCGTCCCTCCTTTAAATAATTCTGCTTCTCTATCAGCGTATTAATGTCCTCCTATCTTTATTAATGTTTCATTTCCCCAATAAGCAAATGGACAAGGGAATTGCTCGATTAGAGCTTTATAAAAAATTAAAAATGTGTGTAGGTTTTTTTAGCAAACCGGTGTCTATTAGAGTGAGGGGATAAGAAAAGGGACGTCCACTTGGGTAAGATCTTACTACATCAGAAAGAGAGGAGAAAGAATGAATGACCAAGCGTTATTAAATGGCATCAAGCAAAAAAATGAAGATTGCTATGAACAATTAATCGATAAATATATGCGCTATGTGGCAGCAATTATTGCCAAAATAGCGGGAAAGCGCTTGAATAGCTACGATATCGAAGAAATAAGCTCTGATACGTTTATTAAGATATGGACAAAGGCAGACAGAATTGAACTGCAAGGGGATAGCTTAAAGGCTTATCTAGCCATGACAGCAAGAAACCTTACCTTGAATGTATTAAGACAACGAGGCAACCGGATTGAAGAGGAATTGAAGGAGCATGTGGCTACAGCTGATTCTACAGAAGAATACGTGTATCAGAAAGAAGAGCAGCAAGAAATTCAGAAACTGATTGGGCAGCTCCCCGAAGCGGAGCAGGAAATCATCGTCAGGCGTTATTTTTATCAGGAAAAAGTAAAAGACATTGCTCAAAAGCTAGGGATTAATGAAAAAGCCATGAGTGCGAGACTCGGAAGAAGCAAAAATAAAATGAAAATGCTAATAGGACAAAAAGATGGCACTATCAGAAAAGAATGAGAGCAAGGAGAGATGATCAGGTTCTACAGATACCAAGAAGAAAGGAGTTTTGATTGTGAAAAGAAGCATTTTCGAGGGAACAGAGATCAATGAACAGGAAATGCAGGAGCTAGATTTGACAGAAGAAGAAATCGAACAGCTTACACAGACCCTTAATTTTGACAATATAAAATCGAAGGCGCTGGAAGCCACTAGAGGGGAGAAAATGAATATGAGTATAAATACAAATGCTAAGAATAAAAAAGAGAAGGGGAAGATGAAAAAAGCACTGATCATTGCCGCCGCCGTGTTGACCATAGGAGGAACCGCTGTTGCCGCCAACTACCTAGACAACTTTAAGCTATTCTATGGTGAACAAGTCCATATTACAGAAGATGACAAAACGATGATCAATAAAGCACATATTGCTTCAGGCATTAAAATGACCGTACAAGAAGGGATTATTGGAGATAAGAGTGGGATCATTATGGTTGCCTTTGAAAAAGAGGATGGGACGCCTTTTCCTCAGGATGCAAGAATAAGTACCTTAGAAATCCATGGAGAGAAGGCACAAAGCTTCTCGTATATGGTGGACCAAAAAGTGACAGAGGATGGCATGAAGATCATTGGAAGCTTTGAAGTAGATACCGTAGATACATTAAACGGACAACTGGTGACAGTTCAAGCAGATGTGATTAACGATGATACAACACAGGAAATCATTGCCCAAGGACCGTGGAAAAGCTCGTTTCAAGTAGATGCTACAAATGGGGTACAGAATAAAGCGATCGACCTAAGAATTACACAGGGTAAGGAAGATTTAGCGCTGAAACAGCTTCATGTGTCTGCCCTTGGAGTTGAAATTCAAGGAGAGCGTCTCGATGGAAAGAGAGATCAGCTTCCAGAGTATACGCCCGTGGTCAAAGTAAGAGCTACTGATGGAAAAGTGATTGAACTTCGAGTGGGCACTACTAGTGAAATAGACCGTGGCTTTAAATGGCAATACCATCTGGATGAAAACAACCAGGTTGTCTTTCTTAATAATATAGAGGTAGAAAGTATTGAGATTGACGGAGAAATAATTAGAATCAAGGAGTAGAGAAAGAAAACCATCTAGCTGAAGAAAATCCAGTAGATGGTTTTTCTTTCTATGATTTTCTCCAATTTTTCCCTCATATACTTAAAACGATCAAATGGGGGAAATGGTGTATTCTCCCCTTCATTGCAGTGCAACCATTCATCAGATAGACCAGATAAAAGATGCTCTAATGTTTGCGGTGAATTTTTTTTAATTATTTCTTGTATATTTTGATTTACTCTTGATTTTTAACTGCTAAACTCAACTTAAATTATAAATAAGGAGAAGTGGACATGGAAAATGAATATATCTTACAAATTAAAAAGTTAACTAAGAAATATAAAAAAGATACGGTATTAAATGAACTGACTGTAAATGTGCGAAAGAACACGATCTACGGTTTATTGGGACCTAACGGAGCAGGAAAAACGACAGCTCTAAAAATTATTTCAGGTTTACTTAAGCCTACATCCGGAGAGGTTATTTTTAATGGTCATAAATGGAGTAGAACTGATTTATTTTACATTGGTTCTTTAATCGAACATGCGCCTCTGTATGGGAATTTAACAGCTGAAGAAAATTTAGACGTTATTACAACTATTTTAGGATTGCCTAAAAAACGGAACCTTGAGGTCTTAGAGGTGGTTGGACTTACTGATACAGGTAGTAAAAAAGTCATGAACTTTTCAATGGGGATGAAACAAAGATTAGGAATTGCACTAGCTATGATACATAACCCTAAGCTCCTTATTTTAGATGAGCCTACTAATGGATTAGACCCAATTGGGATACAAGAATTAAGACAACTTATCAGTTCATTCCCAAAACAAGGGATTACAGTGCTTTTATCTAGCCATATGTTAAGTGAAGTAGAGCATGTTGCTGATGATATAGGAATTATAAGTAATGGAGTATTGGGTTATGAAGGAAAAATTGATTCATCTCAAGATCTAGAAACACTATTTACTGAAATAGTAAAAAAAAATAGAAAACAATAGGAGGCGACATAAATGGAAGCTTATCTAAAATCAGAGATAATTAAGACGAAAAGAACAAATATAAGAAGAATGATATTAGCCATACCATTAATATGCTCTTTTTTAGCTCTTGAATTTAGTTTTCTTGGTGGGCCCGAAATAGTAAGACTTAGTATAGAAACAATAATTAATCATTGGGGAATCATTTGGCTTTCAGTGTTTATTGCAATAACAGCAGGACTTTTAAATAAACTTGAGAAACAATCAACTGGATTTAAAACAACTTTAGGTTTGCCAATCAATTTAGAGAAAAAGGAAATGAGTAGAGTAATATTCTTGGTTGGGTTGACATCCTTTGCCTCTATTATTCTAATATTACTTATGGTTGTTTCAAGTTTCCTCCTCCAGACAAGCCCATACCTTGTCCCATTGTCTGCTTGTATTTTAGCAGTATTCTTAACAATGATTACATCATTATGGCAAGTTCCATTTTGCTTATGGCTATCCCGAAAGACAAATCTATTTATTACCTTATTAGTAAATGCTATGCTAAATTTAAATTTAGGAACTTTTTTTGCTCCTACAGATAAATGGTGGATGGTTCCTTATAGCTGGCACTTAAGGGTACAAATGCCTATTACTAAACTTCACTCAAATGGAATTCCATTGCCGCAAGATAGTGAATTATTAAGCTACTCTATTATACCTATAGCAGTGATATTAAGTCTTTTAGTGTTTTGTCTTTTTACTTTTATTGCCGTTAGATCATTTGCGAAACAAGAGGTGAAGTAGATGAATCAAGCTATAAGATGCTTTAAGGCAGAATTTAAAAAGAGAAAACGGAGTTTATTTTTATATATACACCTCTTTGTGCCAATCACTTTATCTGGGGTTCTAGTAATGTATATATTAGCACGCAATGGTGGGATAAGTTTACAGTCAAGCTATACAATGTTTTTTGAGTTAATCGGAGTTGGAACGCCAGTGATCATCTCAATTATTTGTGGGATTGTAGCAGATACTGAGAATGAGGCAGGTAATTTCCAAAATATATTAGGGGTAATTCAAAATAAAACAATAGCGTTTTTAAGTCAAGTGAGCATGATGATTTTATCTTATTTCTTTGCTATACTTTTAACTATATTTACCTATATTATAGCTTTAAAGTATATAGTAGGCATAGGGGATGTTCAAATTTCCCTCTATTTATTAACTGGATTCATATTTGCAGTTAGTGTAAGTTTTCAATACTTCTTCTACTTAGTTATTGGTTACAATTACGGAATAGGAATGTGTAGTATCAGTGGCTTTGCTGGATTAATTATAGCCGCCTTATCTTTAACATCAATAGGAGATAAAGTTTGGGTGTATTTACCGTGGTCGTGGCCAAGTCGTTTTACAGAATTTTTTTTAGAGTCTTCGTCAATGATTCCTATAACTGATTATGATAAAGGATTGTTTAAATCGAGTATAATAGCATGTGTTATTACAATTATAGTAATCTTATTAAGTATTTATTGGTTTAATAATTGGTATGGTAGAAGGACAAATGATTAAATTATGATAGACGAAAGATTATATATTTGAAAGGTGTACAATATGGCTAAAATCTTAACGATTGATGAGATATAATGATCTTAAGATTACTAAAAAAATATTAGAAATAAAAAATCATGAAGTAACAACATTAGAAAGTATTAATGATATTACCCTCGAGGAGATAAATAAGTTTGATCTAATTATACTTGACGTAATGATGCCAGGAGAAGATGGGTTTGAAATATGTGAAAGATTAAGACCTTTAATACATACTCCCATCATATTTATGACAGCGAAGAGTGATGAGAATTCCATTATTAAAGGTTTATCTATAGGTGGAGATGATTATATTCCTAAACCATTTAGTATTCATGAAGTGAATGCTCGAATTGAGGCACATTTACGAAGGGAAAGTAGACCGAAAAAGGATCAAATTAGTCAATTTATTGATGGTGACATCTTATTTGATTTGGAAGCAAAAAGGATTGTAATCCAAGGAAAAGAAGTTAGTTTTACCAAGACACAGTATAGAATTTGTGAATTGTTAGCTCTAAACAAAGGTAAGGTTTTTTCTAAAGAATATATTTACGATTCAATCTATTCAGTAGATAGTGATTCTCAGATCTCTACAGTTATTGAGCATATTAGGGTGATAAGGAAGAAGTTTGTTAAATATAATTTAACTCCTATTAATACGGTTTGGGGAGTAGGATACATATGGGAATGAGAAATACCATATCCGTTTATTTTATTAAATGGATTTTGAAAGTCAGCTTTGCTGGTATAGTTATACTACTCTTAAACATAGTCATTATTACTTGGGGTTTACATAATAATATTTTTCTCCCAGCAAATGAGCCCATAAAAAGGGCGGAAAAAGTTAAAAATACAATTGAAGATTCTGATTATATTAATACGGAAATTCTTCCTCCACAGCTAGATTATATAATCTTTGATAAAAAAACCAAACAAATTGTTAGTAGTAACCTGAATCAGAGGGATATAGAAAGGGCAAAAAAGGTATATTTAGACACCAATAATGGAAAATCAAGTTCTTATTTAAGATACGATAGCAAATATGAAACAATATTAATTCAGTATACACTTAGAATTCAATTTGCAAGACAAGAATTAAGAAAGGTTATTCCAAGTCCTGGTGTAATACTATCAATTTTTTTCTTAGGGATCTATTGTTTTTATCTAGTTTATAATATAAGGGACTTTTCAAAAATTATTATTAAAGAGAACCAGAAACTAATCTATGTGACACGTAAAATAAAAGAAAGAGATCTAAACATTCAATTTCCAGCTGTTCATTTTAATGAGTATAAAGATGTAATGGGAGCAATGAAGAGTTTATCTGAAGCCTTAATGAAGTCCATTCAGAATGAAATAGAAAGCAATAGGTCGAAAGCAGAACAAATAAGTTATTTGGTACACGATATAAAGATACCGTTAACTGTAATAAAAGGTAATGTTGAACTTCTGCAAATGAGTATGAATAAGAATGAGAAAGAAAGTTATAGTGATATAATGAATGCAATTCAGCAAATAGAGCTTTACATTCAAGAAGTAATAGATATCAATTTAAATCAGAGGGAAATAACATTAAATAGAGAAGAAGTTTCTGTTATTGATGTCATAGGAAAGATTGAGGATAAATTAAGAAATTTTGGGAACCATCATATTATTATAGAAAATAAAGTAGACGAAGAGGCAACAATTTTTATAGATCTAAAGTTATTTATAAGAGGAATCATCAATATACTAATGAATGGAATTGAAAGAACCCCTCCTGAAGAAAAAGTGCGCTTATTAGTTAGGCAAGATAAAGAATTGATACATTTTATTATTATTGATAGAGGTCCTGGTTTTACAAAAGAAGCATTAGAAAGAGGAACTGAGCTATTCTTTACAGAGAACCATGGAAGAACCCATAATAGTCATTATGGATTAGGATTAACTTTTACAGAAAGGGTAATCAAGCAACATAATGGAAAAATTAAGCTAAGTAATAATGTATACAACTCGGGAGAAGTATTGGTAGAGATACCAATACGATAGTTCATTTTCTATTGTATTATTAGGAAAGCTCTTTTTAATTAGTGGCAGCCGTCAGATTTAAACTGCACCCCAATTGTTAGACGCAACAACTAACAATTGGAGGTGTTTTTTTATGGCTAAAAATACTTCAGAAGAAAACATAGACTGTAAGCCCGAAAGTAAGAGTAAAGACATTCCAATAATAAAAGAGTACGATAAGTGTCAAAACAGAGCAAGTATACAGAGCATAATGAAGTCGGGCGGTAATCCCTCCAGATTTTTTCCACCAAAGAAAGAGAGCCATCATCAGAATAGGGATAGATAATAGAGCAAGGGCGTATGGCAGGGCATCCAAGAATGGCGTTTCTATAGGTATATAAGCATCATTTGGCAATTGGTAGACAGGATCTGTTTCTCCATTGGCAATGAATCCTAGGAGTAGCAGGAGAAGCATCAGGCTGAAGACAAGGGCTAAGCCTTTGGAGATTTGCCAAGCTTTAATGGATGTTTTTTCACGTCGTTTTACTAGGCGTATGGCAAGACGAATGCACCAAAAGAGAAACGTTCCCATTATAAAGGCGATGCTCACTAGAAGAGTCGCAATAGTAAATAGACTGGTTGCGTACCAAGGTGCTTTAGAATAGGTCATTGGACCATCTGGGATCAGCATGATGTGTCCAAAAGGGTCAGTTTGAAAAACAAGCGTTCGAAAAGCCCCATAGTAATCCTGAGTGCGTGTTTCGCGCAAGTTGCGATATATCCCTGGTTCAATTTCGACAAAGCGATTTGTTTCCCCTACATGGGTAACTAAGAGGTAGCCTTCGTTGTCTATATTCACTTGAATGACTCCCATGATCAGGCTTAAAAATTTTTCAGCAGTTGTCAAACTTTTGCGATTAGCGTGGTATTCACCAGCCAGTGCTTTGGAGCGTTCTATGCTTTCTGTTGAAACTGTAAGACCATCTGCATCCGAGCCATGTTTCCAGCTTTCGTCCGCCGGAAAATAACGATCCATCAGTGCTTGAAATAAGGTTGTGTGTACCAGATGATTGGCTCCGCTGTAAGAGATAAAAAATCCAAATTGATGCTCAGGAAGGAAATACAGCCCTGTATCAAATAACATGGTCCCGCCACCATGGAATAAGGTTCGATACCCATTAAAGCTACTTTCTTTAAAGCCATAAGCCATCCCCCTAGATAAGGGTGGTGAGTAAACTGCTGAAGATGCATGGAGCGGAGGGTATCTTGTTTTAATACTCTTTTTTCCTCCGCTTGTTCTGGCTGTAGGTAAGCGAGCATAAATAAAGCCATATCTGTCGCCGTGGTACTCATGCCTCCAGCAGGTACAGGTGTATATTCAAATTCCCCTTTTTTAAATTCATTCTCTACATAACGATAGCCCTGAACAAGTTGTTCTGTCAGATGCTCGGGCACAGGCTGACGGAACGTACTATGATTCATTTCAAGGGGAGTAAAGATGTGTTTTTCAATATATTCTTCAAAGGATAGACCAGACACCCTCTCCACAATGTATCCAGCAAGTGCGGTACCGTAGTTGGAATAGGCGGCTACTTCACCGGGAGGAAAGATTCGGGCAGGTAGATGTTCTCGCACATAGCGATCTAGTTCTGGCATTTCTGTAGGGGAAAGGCGAAAGATTTGGTCTGGATAATCCTCAAAACCAGGTGTATGTGTCATCAAATGAGCTAATGTAATCGGAGAAGCTGTTTCATTGCTGCCATGTATTGTAGAAGGGATGTAAAAGTCGATATATTCACGAATATCTGTGTCTAGATCTAGTTTTCCCTCTTCAACCAATTGCATCACAGCGATCCAAGTAAATACTTTAGCAGTGGAGCCAATGCGAAAGAGGCTGTGGCTGGGATCGACGGGCTTTTGCTGCTCTATATCAGCCAACCCATAACCTTGACTAAAAAGGATGTCTCCATTATGGACGATGGTTACGACAGCATTGGGGATATGCTCTTCCACCATAAACTCTCGCATAGCCTGATCCAAAAAGGAAGGGATCGAATCTACTTCAGAACGAGATAAGCTGTTAGATTCAGCTCGTGCCAAAGAAGAGGAAGTTCCCAGACTTAAAGCAATGATTAAACCCCATATCAATAATTGTTTGATCAGTTTCATGTTTTGCATCCTCCTAAGTCTTCTGATTGTGGGATTGTTTAGCTAGGATGATATCGGTTGCCATCTGATCCAGTATGTTGATAAGACGTTCTTCAGTGTACTCTTCTGAAAGCAAGCCATTTGCGACCATAGCGGAAAGTCCTAGTTGAAAGACTCGCATTTTAAATAATAGATCCTGTAGTTCTTCCGTTGAAAATCCTGTTAGATTTTCATCCTTTCTCATGAGTTCGATCAATTTGTCAGTATCTTCTTGGAAATCAGGAACATATTGATTTTTCACCAATACTAAATCTCGAAAAAGGACACTATATTCTTTGGCAAATCTAAGACTGACGACACCAATGTCATGGAAGGGGTCCCCTGTATTTGTTTCTGCCAGTAATTGATGGCTTACAGCAAAGGTCTTCTTTACAACCTCCTTTTTCAACTCATCAAGATGAGTAAAATTGACATAGATGGGGGCAATGGAACTCCCCATTTTTTCTGCTACTTTGCGAATGGTAATGCTGTCAATGCCATCGTGCCGAGCAATGTCAAATGCGGCATCGATAATTTGTTCCTTGGTAAATTTGTTTTTTGGGGGCATTGTGAGATCCTCCTAGCTCAACGATTAATGCTTACTTCTCATAAAATATCAATTGATATATATCATATGATTTATTATAGCGGATTTTGTGGATTTGTAAATAATCTATAACCATCTATGTCTGTACAGTAAAATAGTTATAAATCTTGAAATCTTCTGTATGTCAAAATATATACCAAAATATTAAAAATACATTTTATAAAAAAATGTAAGCCAAAACAGCAGATAAAGGTCTAATAATCGCATACATCACTTATCACTGTTAAATAACCCCAAAAAGCGCTATATTGGAGAGGAGATCATCTTGTGTATATTTTTTAAGTCAAGAAACGATAGAGAAAGGAAGAGGTTGATGAATTCCTATATAGAATGGGTGGCAGGAAAACGAGGGAAGTGGGTGACTTTACTTGTTTGGGTTGCACTAGCCGTCGTGCTGAATATGACTTTGCCACAAGCCAACAAGCAGGTGGATGATCGTGCGAGTAACTTTGTCGATATGAAACCCTCCTCTACAGCAGCGGTTATTGTTGAACGTGAATTTCCCGAGGAGCAAGGGTTGCCTGCCCTTATAGTGTGGCATAAAAAACAAGGGCTTGAAGAGGCTGATTTACAGAGTATCACAGAACTGGCTTCTCTGCTTACCGATTCACCGTTACCGGATCAGTCTATGGATCCTCCATTGCATCAGCTTCCGTTAGATATTCTCAAACAACAAGTATCCGAGGATGGAACGACCTTGATCATGCCTGTGTTTTTTCATGCCGAGGTGGATGCTAAGGTACTAAAGCTCAACCTAGGGGAAATGGAAGAACGCATGGTATCAATCACTGGAGAGAATCCCTTCGAAGCAGAGATCGAATCGGGAAGCCTAAGTGCCCGAGTAACAGGTCCTGTGGGGATTTTAATTGATGCCACACAGTTGTTTACATCTGGAGATTTTTCTTTAACGGTAGCCACATTTCTGTTTGTGCTAATTGTGTTACTTCTCATTTATCGCTCTCCACTTCTAGCTGTTATTCCACTCATTGGTGTGGCATTTGCTTACTCTATTCTAAGCCCAGTTCTGGCTGGTTAGGTCAGGAAGGCTATGTGGTCTATGATTCGCAAGCTTTATCGATCATGACGGTTCTTTTATTTGGAGCGGGTACAGATTATTGCCTATTCTTGATCGCTAGATTTCGTCAATTTCTAAAGCTGGAAAGCAGTGTTTGGACTTCTCTCAAACTGACAGTAAGTGATAAAAGTGGTGCGATTGCCATGAGTGCTTTGACAACGATTTTTGCCTTATTCTTCTTGTTGCTGGCTGATTTTGGCTCTATTCAGCGCTTTAGCATCCCTTTTACCATGGCGATTTTCTTAGTAGCCCTATCTAGCTTAACCTTAGTTCCTGCCTTATTAGCTATTTTGGGTCGAGCCTCGTTCTTTCCTTTTATCCCGAGAACGCAGGAAATGATTGAACAGCGTGCTAAGGAGCGGGGAAAACCTCTCCCTAAACAACGTGATGGGCTGAAAATAGGCGAGAAGCTAAGCCAATTTGTTGTTGAAAAAGCACGGAGTGTTACCATTGTGACAACGCTGGTGCTGATTGGATTAGCTGGCTTTGCCTTTCAAATCAATTATACATATGATACGTTATCCTCTTTTCCAGAAGAGATGCCTTCAAGGGAAGGCTTTTCCTTAATTGAGAGTGCTTTTTCCTCTGGTCAGCTAGCACCAGTTAAGCTGATCGTTGATACTCATGGAAAGAAGGTAGACATACAAGAAAAACTAGAGTCATTGTCCTTCGTTGGGCATGTTTCGGGACCACAGGAGGGTCAGGTGAAGCCAGGTATTCTCGCTTTCGATGTGGAGCTTGTACTCAACCCGTACTCCAATGAAGCAATGGATGCTCTTCCAGAACTTCGTGAAGCAGCGATCTCGGCTCTTTCTGCTGAGGGAATAGAAGCAGCGAACCAATATGTCTGGATAGCAGGGCAAACAGCGGAGCAATTTGATATCCGGGAAACCTCCAGCCGTGACGCGAAGATCTTAATCCCATTGATTCTGGTCACCATTGCTATTCTGGTTTTGCTCTATCTACGATCTATAACAGCCATGATTTATTTAATGGTGACGGTAGTTGTTAGTTATTTTTCAGCGCTTGGCTTAGGCTGGATTGTGATTCACCATATGCTGGGAGCAGAAGCGATTCAAGGCTTTATTCCGTTATATGCCTTTATTTTCTTAGGGGCACTTGGAGTGGATTATAATCTGTTTATTAAATCGAGCATTTGGAAAAAAGCTCGTTATATGCCGCTTAAGCAAGCGATAAAAGAAGGGGCGACCGAAACGGGAGCCGTCATTAGCTCGGCAGGAATTATTCTGGCAGGAACCTTCGCCGTCTTGGCTACATTGCCTATCCAAATATTGGTTCACTTTGGCTTAATTACTGCCATCGGAGTGTTTATCGATACGTTCGTGGTACGACCTTTTCTCGTTCCGGCTATTACAGCTTGGTTAGGAGAGAAAGCTTTTTGGCCTGGGAAATATGAGCCTGTTATAAAGAATTCGACAGAGGCGAAATAATAATGAAGACATGGGGGAGATAAATGTCTACATCATTGGAGAAATTACAAAGCAAAAATATCAGTCACAAAGATTCTACAATGGATTATAGAAAATCAGCCACATTATTTCTAGAAACCCTGGCTGAAACTTCCGCAAAGTATCAGAAATCGAAAGAATGTAGTGGAAATAATGCCTATCGACCATGATTCATGATCGGAAAGATAACGGGATTTACTATACGGATATTTACCTAGCCCAGAAATTAGCTAGCCAAACGATACAAAAATATGTAGAGCTGCACGGAATGGAAAAGCTGAGCCGCGCCAAATTCTTTGAACCCTGTAATGGGATCGGAATCTTTACCTTTGCCTATTTAATAGAAAGCCAGAAGCTCTTTGAAAAAGAGTATAAAGCAAACTGGAAGGAAAAAGTAGTAGAACAGCTGAGTCATGTGTATGTTGCTGATTTTGATCAAGAGGCACTTCAGACGTATGCTGATTTACTTGCTTCGTTTTGTTCTATGTTCGATTTAGACATAGATATCAAGAAGGTAGAGAGAAATATTTGGTCACACGGTTTGATTTATAGAGTCAATGAAGCGGATGTGGAATGGATTGATTTTGAAGAGGTCAAGGAGTACTTTAAGCTGAAGGAATCCTTTGATATCATCCTCACCAATCCACCATATAAAAAATTAAAAGCCGAAAAACAGCAATTTCAGCATAGTTCTCAATTTGAAACGGCAAAACAAGTCTTTCATCAAATCACTACCAGATTGAGAACAGAGAGCCAGTTCACATACTCGATCGAAGGTACATTAAATCTGTACAAGCTATTTACGGAGTCGATTTTAGAGGAATATACAGATCAGAAAGCCCAAGCTATCGTAGGGGTACTGATTCCTTATAATATCTTAATGGACTTACAGTGCCAGAAACTAAGAAATAGAATACTTGAACGGCATAGCCTACTAGAGGTGATTACGTTTCAAGAAAATAATGATTTCTTTCAAGACAGTACACAAAGCTTATGCTATTTATTGCTTGAAGTGGTCGGTCAGACAGTAGATGTGAAGTTTTTGCATCAGGTTTCGAATATGGATGATTTTATTGATCCAGAGTATATTACAACTCCTGTTGATTTAATTACGAGATTAACCACCTCCAACTCCATTATTCCGTTGCTACCGATAGAAAAATCCATTTTAGAAAAGACTCTGCATCACCAGCATCTAGAAAAATATCAAGAGGTACAGGTGTTACGAGGAGAATTGGATCTTACCTTAGGAAAACCATTTATTGTCGACGATCAGAAAAAGAGAGAGAACAGTCTCCCATTGATTAGAGGAAATATTCTAGGGTCGGATTATACGATAAAAGGAGATACGCAGAAAGAATGGGTTCTTGTAGACGAGTTTGTGAAGAAGAGTCCGCAGAAATCGAAGCTATTTACAAGGGAAAGAATCGCTTGTCAGCAAATCGTTAATATGAAAAAGAGGAAGAGAATTAGTTTTTCCAAAGTGAAACCGAATCATATCCTAGCCAATTCGTGTAATTTTATGACCGTTGAAAAGGATACCATGGCTTTAGATGCTCTGCTAGGATATATGAATTCTTCCTTCGTTGATTGGAGATTTAAAATGACGAGCAGTAATAATCATGTGAATAACTATGAGCTGCTGGAGATTCCATTACCTGATCCGCATACCTTTCGTACCAGCTATCTTCATATACAGGAGGAGGTTGAGAGGTATGTATCAACCTTCGATGCCCCACATCTGGCGGCGATTGATGCAGAAGTGTTTAGATTATTTCGTTGTGATGTCGATGAAGTGCTTCATATTCTCACTGAACTACAGAAGCCTATAAGCTATATAAGCAGGGTCCTGTTCCTTGCTTTTCATGAACGTACGGTTCAGAAGCTTTTGGCTGAGTATATGGAGAAGCTGGAAAAGAACCCTGAGTGATTTGGATATTGAGATGATCAAAAACGTACCGCAAGGGGGGGATTGGAGAAACATTCCTGATGAAGTGGTGACAACGTATTTTAATCGCACTGGAAATGAAACCTATGTCCATCCTCAAGTTTGTTAAATTAAAAAAGATATGAACAGGATAAAAAGAATGAGTGCTAGTGAAGCACCTCATTCTTTTTTTCTGGCTCGACATTTGCTCATATTACACCAACCATTCCCCACCTAGACGTGAATCAGTTAAGGGCTGCCCACAAGCTGTTCGCTTCGTGTTTTTCCCATCACCTTTAATGAATTAGTACTCATATTGCCATATGAATCAAGAGCATGTACTTCAATTTCATACAGTGTATCAGGGTGTAGTCCTTCAATAGTCAATATTAAAGGATTGGGCATAGGGTCTTTGTAGAATTCTGAGAAGGCGAGAAGTGGCTGACTGACCGAGCCAGTCATGATGTTTTTAACACGGATTTGATATGTATGGACAAGCAGATTATCGATAGCCTGAGTAAACATGATCGCTAAGCTTGTAGTAGTAGACGACTCTGAAAGGATAGAGAGCATGGCATTCGAAGGAAAGAAAGGAGGGATGTGATCTTTATCTTCCGTATAAGTAAACAGTTTCTTGTTTGCAGGGGAGTGGATTTCGAAAGGGTCCCCCGTCCACGCGTTGGCATGAATATCTCGACGCTTAATGAGGACCTTGTTACTGTATACCTCTACTACAAGTGCTTGGTTAAGAATATCCGCTCCTTCAGGAACCTCCCCTTGTATTCTCCCATCATTTAGCCACATATAAGATCCACTAGAAGTCCCTATAGAGGTAAAATCCTTTTGATGAATAATCCTTGGATCATCTAGTGGGTAATGGGTGTGTCCAGAGAAAGAAATAACCTGAGGATATTCCTTTAAGGTATTGTAAAAAAGGTCTCGATTGGCACAAAAACCGCACTCGCTGCCATAGATGGTTCCTTTGATGGGCTGATGATGAAAGACAAAGATAGGTTTAGTCCAATCATCTTCTGTTGCCGCTCGTAATTGTTCTGCCAGCCACTCTATCTGTGTGACACTAAATCTTCCTTCCTTTAGCCGATCCTCTGTACCCAGAACAATAAAATGATAGCCCTTAATCACCGTATGATAATAGATGCCCTCCATTCCTGTTTTTTCAATAAATCGTCTTTGGGCGATGTGAGCGGTTAAACTGCTCCAGTAGTCATGGTTACCGATCGCCATAAGGGATATGGCTTGAGGCTGCTTTCTGTCTAGATAGGCAGACATCAATTGATTATATTCCCTTTCCGTGCCTAAGTCTGTTAAATCTCCGACCATGGCAAAGGCATCTTGGCTAGGAGCTACCTCATTTAGTTGATCGAGTGTCATGGTAAACTTCTCTAGATTGGCCGTATCGTTTGCTTTAATATGAATGTCGCTGATGACGGGAAAGACAAGAAGGGGAGATTGTTCGGTGGAGCTGGAATCAAAAGCACTGTATGCTGCATGTGCAGGGAAGCTATAGAAGGTGTTTCGTTTCATGCTTAAACTCCTCTCATCAATAATAATTAAAACGTGTGCAAAAATGAGTAAGATGTATGGAGCGGAGAGGTTCCTCTACAGCTAGTCTAGCAGACAAATATTAACATAAGGTTACAGGAATGTTTTTTTTAATGTAATAATATGTAATGTGGATGTAAGGGAGTTGTATCACCCTTTTGCATTTGGCTAAACTCTTCTAGAATTGTCCTTAATTAGTTGTTGTACAGAGTTGAGTCTTGCTTTATCATGGAATTAGTAAGAATTTGTCGAAAGTTCCATTTTAACTATAACTTCGGAGGGGAAATATGGGAATTGTTAAAGCGGTAACAGGTGCGATTGGGGGAGGCTTAGCCGATCAGTGGTTAGAAGTCCTTGAGCCACAATCGATGAGTGATACAACAGTTATGACACCAGGGGTGAAGGTAAGACCTAAGGATGCTCGGAATGTAAACTTCAAAGGAACAGATACAACCGTATCCAATGGTTCTGTCATTCATGTGTACCCTAATCAATGTATGCTCCTAGTAGATGGAGGAAGAATTGTCGACTATACGATGGAAGAAGGCTACTACAAGGTTGATGATTTAGCTATGCCTTCCATGTTTAATGGTGAATTTGCTGAATCCATCAAGGAAACATTTCAACGGATTAAATTTGGTGGTGTGCCATCGAAAGTACAAAAAGTGTTTTTTATCAATTTACAGGAAATCAAAGGGATTAAGTTCGGAACTCGTAATCCTATCAACTATTTTGATAACTTTTATAATGCTGAATTATTTTTAAGAGCTCATGGAACGTATTCAATTAAAATAGTAGACCCACTTAAATTTTTTGCAGAGGCGATTCCAAGAAATAAAGCCCATGTTGAAATCAGTGAAATTAATGCCCAGTACTTGGCTGAGTTTATGACGGCCTTGCAAGCGGCAATCAATCAGATGTCATTGGATGGGATTCGAATTTCTCATGTAACTTCTAAAGGGATGGAATTAGCCAAATATATGTCTACTGTTTTGGACGAGAATTGGAGCCAAACACGTGGAATGCAGGTGCAGGCTGTTGGTTTAGGAAGCATTTCCTATGACGATGAATCGCTGAAAATGATTAATCTGAGAAACCAAGGGGCCATGCTTCAGGATGCTTCACTAAGAGAAGGTTACGTCCAAGGAGCCGTAGCAAGAGGGATGGAGGCTGCTGGTTCGAATACAGGTGGTGCGATGCAGGGCTTTATGGGAATTGGTATGGGAATGCAGGGTGCTGGTAACTTCATGGGATCGGCATCCGAAACGAACCGACTCCAGATGGAACAGCAAAGAGCGCAGCAAGCAGGGCTTTCAGGAGCAGGAGCTTCAAATGCAGGAGCTCCTGCTGAAGACAGCTGGATATGTAGCTGCGGAAAGAGCAACACAGGACGCTTTTGTTCGGAATGTGGGGCACCTAAACCGCAATCAACTGAATGGACCTGCGAATGCGGTCAAGAGAATAAAGGGAATTTTTGCGGAGAATGTGGGAGCAAGAAGCCCGAGCCAGTGAACTATAAGTGCGATAAGTGTGGATTTGTTCCAAGCAAGGTGATGAAATTCTGTCCAGAGTGTGGAGATCCATTCAACGAAGACGATATCGTCAAATCTTAACATAACGGGGTGAATCAACTTGGCGGTTATCGTTTATAAGTGTGCGAATTGTGGCGGAGGACTTGAATTTAAGGCGGAATCACAAGATTTTTCCTGTGATTACTGTGGGAGTGTGTTTCTTGAAGAAGAAATTAATGCTGCCGCCAGTTCTGAAACGCAGACAAGGGAGATAGATGCGGAATTTGTCCAACAGGCGAAGATGTATAGCTGTAATAGCTGTGGAGCTGAGATTGTCACAGATGAAACGACGACAGCGACCTTCTGTTATTACTGTCATAATCCAGCGATCATTGCGGGTCGATTAGCCGACACGAATCGGCCCGCAAAGCTCATCCCCTTTCAAATAGACAAGGAAAAGGCGACGGAAAAATTCATATCCTGGTGCAAGTCCAAACCACTTCTATCCAAGACGTTTACCACACATTCTGAGCTAGAGAAGCTGACAGGAATTTATGTTCCATTCTGGTTATTCGACTGCGACATTCGTGGCTCTATGCGAGGAGAAGGGAAGAATGTTCGCTCCTACACAAGAGGAGATTATAAATATACAGAAACTAAATATTACAGAGTGGCTAGAGAGGGGAATGCTCTTTTTCGAGGACTCCCTGCGGATGGCTCCAAAAAGATGGATGATCAGCTCATGCATATTTTAGAGCCTTATGATTATAATCAGTTGATTGATTTCTCCATGTCCTACTTATCAGGCTATTATGCCGAGAAATATGATCTCGATCACAAAGAAGTATTCGGTGGGGTTTCAAACCGTATACGTGATTATTCCAAGTCGCTCTTGCGTGATACGATTGGCGGATATAGCAGTGTACACATTAAGAGCACCAAGATAGATATTAAACGGGCTAAGGCGACTTATGCCTTGCTTCCAGTATGGGTGTTTACCTATAACTACAAGGGGAAGACCTATATTTTTGCGATGAATGGTCAGACTGGCAAAATTGCGGGTCGTCTGCCGATTAGTCCGAAGCGAATGGCGACATGGTTTGGTATGATTTCGGGTGGAGCGTTTGCTTTGTTTTCGATCTGGTCTATAGGGAGTCTATATCTATGAAACTAAAACAAAAGAACATTGCCCTGTTTTTCGTTCTTATGCTGGTCCTTTCTTTGGTCCCTCTTTCTGTCATGGCCGATAATCAGAGGTCTATGATCAAGCTGATTTATTTTCACAGTCGCAAAAGGAAGAATTGCAAAATAAAATAATGGAATTAAGGGAAACATTGCAGCTAGACCTTGTTATTGTGACGATGAATAACAGTGCTGGAAAAACGTCGAGGGACTATGCCGATGATTTTTATGATGAAAATGGCTTTGGATTTGGCGAGGAATATGATGGTTTATTGCTCCTCATTAACATGCAGGATCGGGAGGTACATATTTCTACCAGTGGGAAGGCCATTGAGTACTTCACTGAGGCCAGAATTGAGGCAGTCTTAGATGAAATTTATCATCACTTACCAAGTGGGAACTATAGTGAGGGTTCCTTTGCTTTCTTGAATGAAGTGGAAAGATATGTGCAGGATGGTGTGCCTGAGGGACAACAGACAGTGCACGAAAAGGACGTGGCAGCAGAACGAGTAGCTCCCTCATCATCTGGATCACAGACTGTAACACCTGTAAAAGAAGAGGTAGACTTGCCAACGAGGCTCCAAACCTTTTTCCTTGCTTCTGTGATTATTGGTCTTATTTCTGTTGGGGTGATGGCGATGTTTAACAGAGGAATGCCTAGCGTGAATAGGGATACCTATTTACAAGGCTTTAAGCTCACTCTCTCAGAGGATAGGCACTACGATACAAGAGTGACCAAAACAAAAATTCCTAAGAACACAGGGTCAGGTGGCTCGCGCGGATCTGGCGGATCTGGCAGCTTTGGTGGATTTTCATCAGGGACTCGTTCAACGACCCATACCTCTAGCAGCGGTCGGACGCATGGTGGAGGCGGACGAAGCTTCTAGAATTTTTTTTAAAGTACAATGAGTGGAAACCAAGCAAAGGGTCGGCTATTTTTTCCTTTGTAGGATCGATTTTAATGTGCTATAATAACGAAAAATAATAGACTAGGCATAGGGGCCTCTATCTACGGGATAGGGGCTTTTATGCGTTTTTTAAGGAAACATTAAGGAAAATGAGGCTTTTATTGTGGGAGGGTTGTTAAATGGCAGAGGAGAAAAAGCGTTTTATTCAAGAGTTTGTTCCAGGAAAGCAAGTGACATTAAGTCATCTGATCGCGAACCCAGATCCTCAAATGTTTGAAAAGCTGGGGATTCAGCAGGAAGGAGCCATTGGAATATTAACTCTGACTCCAAGTGAAACCGTTATTATTGCAGGGGATTTAGCGACCAAGGCGGCGCATGTGACGATTGGTTTTCTCGACCGCTTTACGGGTAGTCTTGTTTTGGTGGGGAGTGTGGCAGAAGTAGATATGGCAATGGAGCATATTAATTATTATTTAGCGGGGCAACTGGGGTATACTCCTGCCCGCATTACGAAATCGTAAGGAGTCGCTTATGAAAACAAGAAACCGAGCAATGATCATTGGTTCCATTGGTGCGGGGAAATCGACGCTGACCCACGCCTTAGTAGGGCGTAGGCAAGAAGCAGTGAAGACACAATCTCTCAGGTATGAGGATTGGATTGTCGATACACCAGGAGAATATATCGAAAACCCCATGTATTATCGTTCGCTCATGGCGACGTCTCTGGAGGTGACCCATGTCTTATATATTCAGGATGCCACACGTACCAAGTCTAGTTTCCCTCCTGGATTCTCCACTGGTATTCCCAAACTACCTATTGCTGTTGTCACGAAAGCAGATGCTAAGGAAGCCCATATTGAACGAGCCATAGAGGAAGTAAAGAAGACGGTACCTAGAGGACCTGTTGTGGTTTCCTCGGTTTTTAGGGATCAAGGAATTGAAGAGATACGTCAGCTTGTCTTACAAAATACATTGGAGGAGATGAAGGAGTATATAGATTCGAAGAAATCAAATTTTTTATTTTTTCTATGAGAGTGTTTACATTTCTGAAAAGACATAGTATTATGAAAATTAACAAATGGATAAAACAAGGCAATGGCGCCTAACAGCAATACGAGAGTTATTGTTGAAGGGGCTTTTTTTGTTTCCTTCAACACTGAAAAAAAGAATAGAGTAAGCAATGGTGCTTGGGTGAGGATCTACTGATGATCACTCCAAGCTTTTTTTGTGTAGGAAAGACGGAGGAGTTAGGGTGAAAGCCAGGATAAGTGGGGGTTGAGCCAGATGCAAGTTCATACTCAGGGAAGAGAACAGCTACTGAGTGCGGGAATTGATATCGGAACAAGTACAACGAAGCTAATTATCAGCCGCTTTACATTAGCCAATACGGCAGGCATGACTCATGTGCCACGGATTGAAATTATCGCCAAAGAGGTGATTTACAAAAGCCCGATGTACAAGACACCCCTTCACTCCAATACATTGATTGATTTACCAGCGGTTCTGTCCATTGTTCAGCAGGAATATCAGAAGGCGGGTATCTTGCCACAGGAGATACAGACAGGAGCTATCATCATTACTGGAGAAACAGCGACGAAGCAGAATGCTGAAGAGATGGTGCACCTCTTATCTAAACAAGCAGGAGATTTTTTAGTGGCGACAGCCGGACCCGATCTTGAAGGGATCATTGCGGCAAAGGGATCGGGAGCGTATCACTATTCCAAAGAATCAGGAAAAACCGTTGCCAATATAGATATTGGTGGAGGAACAGCCAATATAGCGGTATATCAAGCTGGAGTGCTCAAAGGAACATGTACCCTTCATATTGGAGGAAGGTTAATCGAATTTGATGGTAAGGGTGACGACAGACGGCTTAAGAACATGGCTTTGTCCATAGAACCATTGGCTCTGAAGCTGGGATGTTCACTGTCTATAGGGGAGAGGATTGAAAAGACACAAGTCATGCCGCTCATTCGGTATATGACGGAAGCTATAGAGAGAGTATTGACAGGAAGTATGGAACCATTCGACCATATGCTCTTACTGGGGCAGGAGCCAAATTGGCAGAATACAGTGGATGTCATCATGTTTTCAGGAGGAGTAGGTCAATGTATCCAGCAAGCAAATGAGAACGAAGGGAAATTAGTAGGGACCTCTTTTCATGACATCGGCATGTGGTTGGCGGAAGCATTGAAAGCGCACGAGGGTTTGAAGAGATGGCAATGGGTATCCCCTTTGGAAACGGTACGTGCAACCGTTCTTGGAGCTGGAATGCAAACGACCGAAATTAGTGGAGCAACCATTCAGGTGGAAGCGGATCTATTGCCGCTTAGAAATCTACCAATCTATTCTATCCGCTTGGATTGTGGAATTGATCATGCTCAGCAACTCTTGATGGAAGCAGTGGAGCAGGCGATTTCCCTATTTGACACAGCAAGAGAGGGGAACAATTTTTCCCTATATCTTTCCGACCTTCCTGTCCTTCGCTTTCGGGAGATTCAGCAATTGTCTGCGTGGTTAGCTGAAGCCTTTGCCCAACAGCCCAACCAAGAGGAGCCCTTAGTTCTCCTGATGGACCTTGATCTAGCTCAGGTTATTGGGCAAACCCTGCGAGGCATACAGCCCCAACGACCTGTTATATGTATTGACCAGATTAAGGTCGAGAACGGGGATTATCTTGATATAGGTAAAAAACTGCATAGCGATGTTGTACCTGTGGTTGTCAAAACACTGGCGTTTCACACGTAGAAAGGAGGAGAAGATCATGATTTTAAAAACGAATTTGTTAGGAACAAGCTATCAATTCAAAGATCTAAAAGAGATTTTTGCCAAGGCAAATGAAGAAAAATCCGGAGATCGTTTGGCAGGACTAGCCGCTGAGAGTGTGCAGGAGCGAATTGCGGCAAAGCAGGTTCTTAGCTCTCTAACACTTGCTACTATTCGTGATCACCCCTTACTGCCGGCGGAGGAAGATGAAGTGTCCCGTATGATTGAGGAGCAAGTGAATGAACAAATTTATACAAAGGTAAAGAGCTGGACAGTATCAGAATTACGAGAGCGAATTTTGGATCACCGCACGACAGGAGAGGATCTGCTTCGGCTCAGTAGAGGCTTAACTAGTGAAATGATTGCGGCGGTCACCAAAATCATGTCCAATCTAGATCTCATCCATGCCGCTCATAAGTTTGAGGTAATTACCAAGTGTAATATTGCCATAGGACAGAAGGGAGTACTGGCTTCTCGCCTACAGCCTAACCATCCAACAGACAATGTAGAAGGAGTGCTTGCTTCGTTAAAAGAAGGGTTGGCCTATGGGATAGGAGATGCTGTCATAGGAATTAATCCCGTTGATGATTCTGTAGAAAGCGTCAAAAGATTGCTTCATGCTACCCATGATTTTATGCAGGTTTGGCAAATTCCCACCCAAAACTGTGTTTTGGCACATGTCACAACGCAGATGAAAGCGATTGAGCAGGGGGCACCAGCAGACATGATTTTTCAAAGCATTGCGGGAACGGAGGCAGCGAATCGTTCCTTTGGAATTACAGCCTCTCTACTGGATGAAGCGAATGATTTAATCCGTAAATGGGGAACCGGTACAGGACCTCAAAGATTGTATTTTGAAACAGGTCAAGGATCTGAGCTTTCAGCAGAATGTCATTATGGCATTGATCAACTGACGATGGAAGCCCGTAACTATGGTTTTGCTAGAAAGTATGATCCGTATATTTTGAACACTGTTGTGGGCTTTATTGGACCAGAATATTTGTACGATCATAAGCAGGTGATACGAGCAGGCTTAGAGGATCATTTTATGGGGAAAATGCATGGCATCTCTATGGGCTGTGATGTTTGCTATACCAACCATATTCGTGCGGATCAGAATGATATGGAGGATTTGGGAGTATTACTGGCAGCAGCTGGGGTTAATTTCATCATCGCTACTCCAATGGGGGATGATTGTATGCTGAACTACCAGTCCCTGAGCTATCATGATGTGGCAACCATTCGGCAGACACTTGGACGCAGACCTGCCCCATTGTTCGAGAAATGGCTAGAGCAGATGGGAATAATGGAGAATGGTCAATTGACGGATTTAGCTGGTGATCCTACAATATTTTCACGTTAGGGGGAGGAAGGATGGACACCCAATTAATAGATACAGTGACTCGAATGGTTCTGGAGAAGATGGATTCTCCAGCAAGTGGCATGGTCAAGGTCTGGGATCATGTGGTTGAAAGCTCTCAAGCGGTTGAAAGCTCTCAAGCGGAGAGTAAAAGCATCCCACTGCCACAGAAGCAAGCAAAGGAACTGGAGAGGGAACTGCCGCCATTGACAACGAGGCTGGGAGTTGAGAAGCCCATTTCTGCTGACCTGTTATCTGAACTGGTGACAAAGACTCCGGCAAGGATTGGAATTGGACGAGCAGGAGTCAGACCCAAAACAGAGACATGGCTGCGCTTTAGGTTGGATCATGCTGCTGCTGTCGATGCGGTTTATGGTGAAGTTGCCCAAGAATTACTAGACTCCCTTGGATTTTTTAGTGTAGAAACGCTGGTCAGGGATAAGGAGGAATATATTCGGCGCCCCGATTTAGGTAGACGACTTAGTGAAGAGGCGAAAAGGCTCATTCGGGAACGATGTACTTCTCAGCCCCTTGTTCAGATTATTGTTTCAGATGGGCTTAGCTCGCAGGCGATTGAGAAAAATGTAGAGGATGTGTACTTTTCCTTACAGCAGTCGCTACAGCAGCTTGGGCTTCAGCAGGGGACCCCTTTTTTTATTAATAAAGGGCGAGTGGCTGTTATGGATGAGGTTGGTGAACTCCTGGAACCGGAAGCGATTGTTCTCTTGATCGGAGAACGACCGGGCTTAATGAGTGCAGAATCATTAAGTGCTTATCTATGTTATAAGCCGAGAAAAGGAACCATTGAAGCAGAGAGAATGGTTATTTCTAATATTCACGAAGGAGGAATTCCACCTGTGGAGGCTGGGGCGTATCTTGGCAATCTTGTTCAGAAGATTCTGAAATACAAAGCCAGCGGAATTGCACTTGTACAGAAAGGAGGGTAGCAGGAGATGACTATGAAACTAAGACCCATAAAAGCGGAGATTTTGGCAGCACGCCTCATTCCTAATGCCGATACAGCCTTATTGAAACAGTGGCAAGGAAAATCCGATTATCGCAGCTTAGGATGATTACAGTCACTATTGATGATGTGGGCTATACGGCTTTGGATGAGGCGACCAAAAGAGCGGAGGTAGAAGTGGTGTACGCACGATCTTTTTATGCAGGAGCGAGTCATGCTTCAGGTCCTCTTTCGGGAGAGTTTCTTGGTATTTTAGCAGGCCCGACTCCTGATGAGGTCAGCAGTGGACTTGATGCCGCACGCCAGACGATAGAATCCGAAGCTTATTTTGAAGCACTGAATGAGGAGGGGAGTCACGCACTGTATGCCCATGTGATAGCACGTACAGGGAGCTATCTATCTCATTTAGCAGGAATCAAGGAGGGAGAGCCCTTGGCTTACTTAATTGCCCCTCCACTTGAAGCCATGTACGGACTTGATGCCGCATTAAAGAAGGCGGATGTTCAATTGGTTACTTTCTTTGGACCTCCCTCAGAAACGAATTTTGGTGGGGGTTTGCTCACAGGGAGTCAATCTGCTTGCCAATCCGCGGCAGAAGCTTTTCGTGAGCAGGTGATTGATATTGCCCAAACCCCCATCGCTTACAGATAGAAAGGAGAGTGGTACACATGCAGCTGGATCAAGATTTGCAATCTCTTCAGGAGATGAGAAGAGCCGTAGCAAGAGCCAAGGAAGCACAGCAGAAATTTGAATCCTATTCGCAGGAGCAGGTGGACAGAATTGTGCAGGCAATGGCAGAGGCTGCTTATAACAAGGCGTATGACTTGGCGCAAATGGCTGTAGAAGAATCAGGCTTGGGAGTGATCGAGCACAAAGCGATAAAGAATCAGGTTGCCTCAAGAGAGGTTTATCAATCGATTGCTGAAGAAAAGACCGTTGGGGTCATACGTGAGAGCAGAGAAGAAAACATAGTAGAGGTGGCTGCCCCCTTTGGCGTGATAGCGGGGATCGTCCCTGTAACCAACCCGACATCCACAGCTATATTCAAGAGTTTAACAGCCGTAAAAGCCCGCAATGCTATTGTGTTTAGTCCCCACCCTTCTGCCGCCAAATGCACGGTGGAAGCGGCTAGAATTTGTTTGCAGGCAGCGATCCAGGCAGGAGCTCCCGAGGGCTTGATAGGATGGGTTAGCTTACCGACGATGGAAACGACAGAAGCGTTGTTAAAGCATCGGGATGTGAATCTGATCCTTGCCACAGGGGGAAGTGGACTTGTCCGAGCAGCCTATAGTTCAGGCAAGCCTGCGTATGGCGTTGGACCAGGCAATGTTCCGGTTTACATTGAAAAAACAGCAGAGGTTTCATTGGCTGTTAAACGGATTGTGGATAGTAAAACATTTGATCATGGAACCATTTGTGCCTCTGAACAATCCATAGTCGTAGACCGCAACATTCGAGAGATTGTGGTTCGGGAATTTAAAAAACACGGGGCTCATTTCCTGACTCCCGAGGAGAAAAAGAAAGTCGAACCAGTGATCTCACCCTCCCCTGGGAAGCTAAATCCTAAAATAGTTGGACAGAGTGCGAAGGTAATTGCCCGGTTAGCTGGAATCCAAGTACCAGAAGAGACAAGCTTACTGATAGCGGATGAAACGAAAGTAGGAAAGGAAATTCCCTTTTCCATTGAAAAACTAGCACCTGTATTTGCTTTCTACACGGTGGAAGGCAGGAACGAGGCAGAGATGATTTGTCAAAGGCTATTACATTTGGGAGGGAGGGGACATTCACTTGCTCTTCATACCAAGGATGAAGAGTTGGCACGGTCATTTGCCCAAAACATGCCTGTTTCCAGAATCTTGGTCAATACCCCCTCGGCACTGGGCGCAGTTGGAGCGACAACGAAGCTAAAGCCATCTATGACGCTAGGCTGTGGTTCGTTTGGAGGCAATATAACGTCAGACAACGTAACCGCTCGTCACTTACTGAATATCAAGCGCTTGGCTTATGGGGTTAAGGATATTGACGTACCTAAGGCAGGGATGCACCACGCCCCTCCTGAACAAGAGCCTATAATGTCAGCTCTGCAAATCGAAGAGGTCGTTGAAAAAGTATTGGCAGAGGCACGAACATTGAAAAGTGTGAACAAAGAATCGATTGCTACATTGGTGAGTCAAGTAGTTTCTAAACTATAACAAGATATGAATTGAGGAGGAATGTAGAATGTCAAGAGAACTTACGGCACTAGGAATGATTGAAACAAAAGGGTTGGTTGCCTCAGTGGAAGCGGCAGATGCCATGGTGAAAGCGGCGAATGTTCATTTGGTGGGAAAGGTGCATGTTGGGGGAGGAATTGTGACGGTATTAGTCCGCGGTGATGTGGGAGCCGTTAAAGCGGCTACAGAAGCAGGAGCCGCCGCCGCGCAAAGAGTAGGGGAATTGATGTCTGTTCATGTCATCCCTCGTCCACACAGTGAGTTAGAAAGCATTTTACCTAAGCTGCCAGCTGAATAAGGATGACAGTCTGGAGCAAGGAGAGGATGAAGGTGGACACAGAAATCATTCAGACCATCATCGATAAAGTGATGCTACAGTACCAAGCGTTACAGGAAGCCTTACCCGCAATTCCGATCGGTGTGTCGGCAAGACATGTGCATCTGTCCCAGTCCCATCTTGAAGCTTTGTTTGGCAGAGGATATGAGTTGACAAGAAAGAAGGAACTATCCCAACTGGGTCAGTTTGCAGCGCAGGAAACGGTCTTGGTGGTAGGTCCCAAAGGAAGTCTAGAGAGAGTGCGAGTGCTAGGACCGGCTAGAGGCAAGACACAGGTTGAAGTAAGTCAGACGGATGCGCTTAAGCTAGGCTTGATGCCTCCGTTAAGAGAATCGGGAGATATTCATGGTTCTTCTCCCGTTACTCTTGTAGGTCCCAAGGGGAGTCTTTATTTGCCTGAAGGCTTGATTGTGGCTCAATGTCACATTCATATGAAGCCCGAAGATGCGGAGGTTTATGGGGTGAAGAATGGAGAGTATGTGCAGGTGAAGCTAGAGAGCCATCGTCCAATTGTGTTTGACCGAGTGCTTATTCGTGTGTCTGAGCGCTATAAACTGGAAATGCATATTGACACAGATGAAGCGAATGCGGCTCTGTATCGCTCTGAATTGTTCGGTCTGCTGCTCAAGAGGCATGATTCAAGGGATGAAGGAGGGTGAAAGGGATGGAGCGGCAGATGATTGAGCAAATCGTGCTTGAGGTAGCCAGACGTATGATGATCAAACCCTCCTTACTTATTTGCCATGACGGGACTCGTGATCCGAATCAGCTAAAGGAGCTGACACAAAGATTGATTCATAATTGGGAGGTATCTCTCTATGCATTCGATTCTGAATCAGATGATCCACCAGAGCTGAGTGAAAAGAGTGTTCTCTTTCTGGATGTAGATCAGGATTTACTTGTCAGAGGAGCACAAGGGCTGACAGGAACCAGCTCAAGTAGATGGCTAGCGGAAAGCCTCTTGGCAGGGAATGAAGTTTATCTACATCCCTCGCGTAGTTTCAACTGGATTCTTGAGCCAAAACAAGGGTCTTCCTTTTTAACGGAAGGAAAAAAGAGGTATCGAGAGCTTCTCTATCGTTCAAAAGAGGCGTTGTCCTCTTTTGGAGTCAAGTTTATTACAGAGTCTGAGCTGTTAGAAGGGATTGTGTTCACAAGAGAAGCTGAACCAATGATATACCAGAAGAAGCTATTGACTCAGCTAGATGTAGAACAATTGAAGGTGAAAAAAATAAGAGTTGCACCAACTACAATTGTGACTCCATTAGCACGTGATGCCCTAAGAGCTAATGGGATGGAGCTTATCTGGGAACATAAAGGGGAGTGATGTCGATGCGCTTGGGTCGTATCACGGGAAACGTGTGGGCAACGAGAAAAGAGGATGGGCTAACAGGGTTCAAATTTCTTTTTGTCCAATTAGAAGAACCTACAGGAAAAGGAACGGATACTCAAATTATTGCTGTGGATCGTATTGGTGCGGGGATAGGAGATCGTGTAATGGTCACCCTAGGGAGTGCTTCACGCTTCATCATGGTAGATAAGGATCTTCCCATTGATGCCGTAGTTATAGGAATTATAGATAGTATAGAGGAAGAAAGCAGGTGATTGAGATGTCAAAAGCGCTAGGCATGATTGAAACCAAAGGCTTGATTGGTTCAATTGAAGCGGCAGATGCGATGGTCAAAGCGGCAGATGTTCGCTTAATCACTCAAGAGAAGATAGACGGAGCCCTTGTCACAGTGCTTATCGAGGGGGATGTGGGTGCGGTGCAGGCAGCGCTGGAAGCTGGAAAGGAAGCAGCTCAGCGAGTGGGGATTCTTGTTGCTTCGCATCTGATTGCTCGTCCTGATGCCGAGGTGGATGTCATTGTGAAAAATAAAGTCGCTTCGACTCACAAGGAGAGTGGGCAGGGACAAGCAGACCCACCCAAAAATCGCAGAAAAAAACATCAAGAAACGGGAAAAGAGGATGAACAAAATCATGTGTAATTAGAGGAGGGATTTCGGATGGATCACCAAAACAGCTTGAAAAAAAGCTTAAAGCCCATCCATCTATGGGCAATTGCAGTGGGGATGGTTATTTCAGGGCAATATTTCGGCTGGAATTACGGATTCGAGCAAGGTGGCATTATTGGCATGGTCATTGCCGCAGTGATTATCACTATTTTTTATACCACCTTTATTTTTAGCTATGCCGAACTCTCTACATCGATTCCCAATGCAGGAGGCCCGTCTGCCTATGCACGCAAAGCAATGGGTCCTTTTGCAGGATATATAGCAGGTATTGCCTGCTTACTTGAGTTTGTTTTTGCTCCTCCAGCCATTGCGGTGGCGACAGGAGCGTATATTCATTTTCTGGTCCCTAGTATCAACTGTTTATGCGACCGTCGGGGTGTTTGTCTTTTTTATCCTCGTTAATTTGATTGGGGTGAAGGGAGCTGCCCTGATTGAGCTAGTAGCTACCATTCTTGCCCTAATTGGTTTGTCCATCTACTACGTAGCTGGCTTACCCCATGTTCAGTCAGCAAACATTTTTAATGAGCACTCCTTTATTGGAGGAGCCACAGGATTTATGGCAGCGATCCCGTTTGCTATTTGGCTCTTTTTAGCTATAGAAGGTGGAGCCATGGCGGCAGAGGAAGTGGAAAATCCGCGCAGAGATATTCCCAAAGGCTTTATCTCAGGGATTATCACTCTAGGGATTGCTACGGTCTTTACCCTCTTGGTCACAGCCGGTCTTGGCGGAGGAACAGGAGCTCCAGCAGATTATCCATTGCCACAAGCCTTAGCAAGCGTCTATGGAGACACCCATTATCTACCTAAACTCTTAGCTGTGATTGGTCTATTCGGTTTAATCGCTAGTCTGCATGGGATTATTATCGGATACTCTCGTCAAACCTATGCCTTGGCTCGAGCGGGGTATTTCCCTCGTTTTTTATCCCGTCTTTCCAATAGGGGGATCCCTCATTGGGGATTGATTGTCCCTGGAACGATCGGTGTAATCTGTGCAGGATCAGCTACCTTTGCCGATGCTTTGATCATCATTTCTGTTTTTGGAGCAGTGCTAATGTATTGTCTGAGCCTGCTTTCATTATTTGTCTTAAGAAGAAAAGAGCCAAATATGGATCGTCCGTTCAAAGTCATGTATCCAATTGTTCCTGGTATCGCTTTGGCTCTGGGGTTCTTCTCCCTCTTTTGCGTCATTAAGTATAGCATTCTAACAACCAATCTACCGATTTTCGGTGTTGAAATCTCGTTACTTTCTGCGATCGTTATTATTTTCACTCTATCTATTCTCTATTACTTTTTAGTCGGATCAAAGAATCTACGTCCCCTATCAGATGAATTTGAAACAAAGGATGAGAGTGCTTCAGCATAGAGGAAGGAGTCTTACCGACGGTTTGTACGTGACAAAATGTTCTAGAAGGAGGGAAGCATGGTGTTTAAGAGGAGAAAAATCGCTGTCATAGGAGCAGGGTTTACCGGTGCTACAGCGGCTTTAATGTTAGCACAGAAAGAATTAGGTGATATCGTTCTGTTAGATATTCCAGAACAAGAGAATCCGACAAAAGGAAAGGCATTGGATTTGCTAGAAGCGAGCCCGGTTCAAGGATTTGATAGTCGGATTAGGGGAACCTCTTGTTATGAAGATATTCACGAAGCGGATTTAGTCATTATTACAGCAGGAATTGCTCGTAAACCGGGTATGAGCCGAGATGATCTAGTTACCATTAATGCAGGGATTATGCGTACTGTAGCCCAAAATGTGGCCAAGTATGCCCCCAATAGCTATATTCTTGTGCTGAGTAATCCCGTAGATGCGATGACCTATGTCTGCTATAAAGAAACGGGCTTTCCCAAAAATCGTGTCATTGGTCAATCTGGGGTCTTGGATACGGCTCGTTTTGTTACTTTTGTAGCGGAAGAATTGGATGTGTCGGTTGAAGATGTTTCTGGTTTTGTGCTGGGCGGACATGGGGATGATATGGTGCCGCTTGTGCGTTACTCCTATGCAGGAGGCATTCCTCTAGAGAAGCTAATCCCTCAAGAGCGTCTTGATGCTATTGTGGAACGGACACGTAAGGGTGGTGGAGAAATTGTAAACCTGTTGGGGAATGGGAGTGCCTATTATGCACCAGCCGCTTCCCTTGTTCAGATGGCGGAAGCTATTCTGAAGGACAAAAAGAGAATTCTCCCTGCCATTGCTTTTCTGGAAGGAGAATATGGCTATGAGAATATGTATCTGGGTGTGCCAACCGTTCTTGGTGGTAAGGGGATAGAAAGGATTTTAGAACTTCAATTGACAGCAGAGGAGCGAGAGGGCTTGAATCGTTCTGCTCAATCGGTCAAAAACGTGATGACCCTGTTACAGTAAAGCAAAGATTCCGTTTACAATTGTCAGATTATTTAGTATAGTTAAGTCCAAAACTGGCTTGTCTTTTTTAGAGGAGCTAGAATTGGTGAAGGATTTGCTCTTTCATAGCGATCCTGACAAAAGGAGTCATGCCGATGGAAACTAAGCAACGGATTGAAGAACTGTGCCGCGCTTATACTTCCTTGACGAAAGAAGATATTGCTCAAATTGTTATCAAATTTGAAATGCTTCAAAACATCGCTGACCTTGCTCAAGCGAATGTGTTTATCGATTGTCCTAAGCGGAATGGGAAAACGATGATCGTCGTGGCAGAAGCTGTGCCCACCACAATTGATTCCTTGTATAAGACAAGTGTGGTAGGAAAGGAAATTTTTGAACCCTATGAGCCTGCTGTCTTTCGTGCCTACCGTTCAGGAAAGCCGACGATGGCACATCGAGCATTGACCATGAGGGAAAGCATGTGAAGCAGAATGTCACGACCATCTGCAACCAATCTGGAAAAACAATCGGTTTACTTATTCTAGAGCAAGAAATTACTTTGCAGGTTAAACGGGAGAACGAACTGGCGATTTTATCAGAAACCACGGAGGAATTTTACCGCACATTTTGGGATTTTATCACCAAGGAGCAGGCAATCCCAGACATTATCGAAGAGGCGCTTATCCTGTTGCGTGAGGATGGATGCATCCTGTATGCCAATAACTTTGCCATCGGCTTGATTGAGGGCTACGGTCAACTTAAATTGAAAAACTATATGAATAGCCGTATCCATGAGTGCCTGCCCTTTATTGATATCAGCGATTACAAACATGATGCTTTTGTCCAGAGGGAAATCCACTATTTAGAGAAAGTGTTTATTCTTCGAGCCATTTGTCTGAAGAAAAAAGGCGACAAGGGAGATCGTATCTTACTTGCTTTTCGGGATGTGACCGACCTCCGTAATAAAGAACGCCAATTGATGGTTAAGTCAGCCGTGATTAAAGAGATTCATCATCGAGTAAAAAACAACTTACAAACAGTAGGGAGCCTTCTTCGCTTACAGATGCGACGTGGAGTGAGCGAAGAAGCCAAGCAATCGTATCAGGAAAGCCTGAATCGTATTACGAGCATTGCGACAGTTCATGAGGTGCTTTCGTACAGTGGGATAGAGCGAGTCAATATGGACGAAATTATTCACAAAATAGCTAAAACGGTCATTCACAATTTACCCCACTCTGAATGTAGGATTCAGCTTGAACTGGAAACAGAACCTCTTTCACTACACTCTGACCAAGCCGTTTCCCTTGCCTTAATTTTAACGGAATTGCTACAAAACTGTTTGAAGCATGCGTTCAAGGGAAGGGCAACAGGGCAGATTTCAGTGGGACTCTATTTGCTTGATCAGCAAATTCATTTGTTTGTTCGAGATAACGGAATTGGAATGCAAGAAACGGAAAAAGCGGATCAATTAGGCTTGGAAATTGTCAAAAACCTAACACAATACGATTTATCGGGTGTATTCGAATGGAAGCTATGGGGAGGAGGGGGAACCGTAGCCTCTGTCACCTTCCCCTTTAGACAGGAGGAGATACTGTGAGTAGACCACGCATTCTTGTAGTCGATGATGAATCAATCTTACGCATGGATATTAAGGAAATGCTCAGCGAAGCTGGATATGATGTTGTGGGGGAAGCCAATACGGGAGATTTGGCTATTGAATTGGCAGCTACGCATCATCCGATCTTATCGTGATGGATATCAAGATGCCCAAAATGAATGGGATTAAAGCAAGCAAAATTATTCAGTCCTCCTTCGGAATCCCCGTTTTGCTTTTGACGGCGTACAGTGAAACAGAGCTTATTAAGGAAGCTAGGAATGCCAATATCGTAGGTACTTAGTGAAACCAATCTCTGAACGTGATTTGATACCTGCTGTCGAAATTGCTTTAGGTCAATCTGAAAGAGTGAAAGCCTTGTCTGGTAACATTAAGGATCTCCAAGCAAAAATGGAAATGAGGAAAAAAGTAGAGAAAGCAAAAGGAATTCTTATGCAATCCTATAAGATTAGTGAAGAAGAAGCCTATGAGAAACTGAGAAACTACAGTATGAAGAATAGAAAGCCAATGAAAGAGGTGGCTAACTATATTATAGAATTTGGTCGACTAGGGGTTAGAAGTTCTCATGAAGGGGCTTAAAATAGAAAAAAGAGCTAAAGAGTATAAGGGAGAGCTATGAATATATATTGTAGAAGTGCGTTAAATCAGATTAAAATAGCTTTAGCAAAGACGATAGAGATTATTGACAAATTAGAAGAGAGCGATTTGCAAAAAAAACCGTCAGCTGATAAGCGATCCATTGGCGAGCTGCTTGAGCATATTGCAATTATTTGTAAAGCGGATTTGCTAATCGCAAACGGTGCAACACAGGAAGAGATGAATATATTCTATTCATCTGTAACATATAAAACTAGAAGTGAACTAAAAAACGGTTTAATCCAGAATTTTGAACTGCTTGAAGAAAAGTATTTGAATTACACGGAGCAAGAACTCCAACAAGAAATTACTTCTTTTTGGGGTGTTACATACTCACGCTATGAATGGTTATTAGAAATTTTATCTCACATCTATCACCACAGAGGTCAACTGCATGCAATTCTTGTACACTGTTGTGCCAAAGACCCAAAAATAATGATGTTTGAATAGTTGATAAACAATGAAGTAAGGAATTGAAAGAAAAAACGTACTCGAAAGAACAACACAATAAAAAACAAGGCAAATGCCTAGTGAAGAAGAAACCTTTTTCACTAGGCTTTGTTACTGAATAAGAAAGTACTAGACGACATCTTCGAAAGGGCTTCAGTAGAAGCTTTTCTTAATTTAGGGCTTATGAAACGGTCTTTTAGTTTTGCAGGCAAAATTATTTATACTCCCTACCTCTGTGTTTTTCCGAGGAACTAGACTAATGATCTTCAATAATCGCACTCGATTATGAAATAGTCTTTTTCTATTGCATAGTATCGTTGTACTGCGCAGCAAGTGAATCTGTTGTTTTTCCTTTTCTTATTGAATATAAGCATTCGTTAGCTTAACAAGATAGATACTTAGAAAGGTAAATCGTGAAGTTTTATAGGGGTTACTAATTTGTTTTCCCAATCACTTCTAATCATTGCATAGCACATTGAGTCTGAAACACTACCATCATTATTTTCCCATGCGTATCGTAGGTATCCTTCTTTAACAAACCCACAATTAGTTAGTGTTTTCTCATAGCTAAGTTATCACTTCTAGTGTATGCCTCAATCCTTATTTTTTTATCTGGCAAACTAAAAATATATTCAACAATCCATTGCACTGCTTTTGTTCCAAAACCTTTTCCTCTTACATTGTTTCCTAAGCGAATATCAAACAAAGGAATAGTGTCATTTATGTCATGAATAATAATTAATCCAATTTTTTCATTGTGATATTCAATCCAATAAGTTTCTCTTTCTTCTTGATACCAACCATTATTAAATCCTTTAGTAATTTGCTCATATGAAGGTTTTGGGTCTGAATGATAATTCCAAGAATTATTGGTCATGAATGAGACCAAATCATTTATTTCATTTTCGAATTTTTTAATTATAAGCTCGCCCATTTCTTTCCCACCTCGAATTTTTTACCAAATTAACTTCGACAAAAAAATGCTTATACCTGTTTTTTTTTGTATTATTGATTTATCAATTTGTAAATGTTCTTCCTCAACATTCCTGCTTCGTTAGTTTAAGTGAAATCCTTCACAATCTTGTGAACCTTCATAAATAAATCATGCCAGAAAATAACAAATTTGGTGTGAGGATATTGATAAACTACTCGTATCTATGAGTAGTTTGTTAGCTAGCTTGCGCAGTATTAGTCTACTGTTTAATAGGGAAAAAGCGAAAATCTTATTCAGCTATTGTGCTTGTAAAATTAATGTAGTGATTTATTGCAAATAAAAAAACCTTACACGAAAGAATGAGTAAGGACGGAAGAGATGGTCACAATGCTGGCCATCTCTTCCTTGTTAATAATATTAATTCGTTTGTTTATCAAACTTTCGCTTCGGCTTAAATCCTTCTTCAAGTAAATATTGCTTCGCTTCATTATACGATGGAAACGTTCCGTCTAGTTGTTCACCTGCATAGACGTTCCACATGTCATCTTCAAGAATAATAGTAAGCTTATGCCCTTCTTTGTCCATCCATATTTCATCAATATTTTGAAATGTTTCCTCTACTTCACTAACTGCGTTTGATCGCAGAGAGTCAATTGAGCGTTTAATGAGCGAACGTAATTCTTCTTCTGAAAAATCACGGATATTAACCATCCCTTTAGTGTCTTTTTTCGGCACTTTAAGTGTTGCAGCATAAATAAAGCCATTTCCGTTTGGATGCAAATGGTATACGACATTTTTTTTATCACTGTCGCCTCCCACATAATGAAAATTAACACGATTTAGCGATACATCGCGGCGTTCTAATTCTGGGAAAGACTCAATAATTGCAAGTTTTTGATCAAATGTAAGCATAGTTCCTCCAAATACTTCTAATTTATTAATTCATTATATCATTAGTGGATATTAACAAAAAATACACTTGCTTGCGCAGTAAGAGTCAAATGCGAAAAGACGATCACTTTAAATGTAACCGTCTCTCTAGAAGGAATTTCTTCAACAGTATGTTTGTACTGTTCAACCAAAGAGACGGTACTTACACTTTACAAGAAGTATAAGTACCGACACCAGTTATTTCACACTACTAAAGCCGAGTTCTTTGTAGCTTTAAAAAGTTTATCCGCAATTCGAAGCATTAGCCTAATTCCTTTTTGACCATAACCCGATTGATTTAAGCTTCCGATGATATAAGCATCTGTCGCAGGGTGGTAAAACATAAACGAACCAGTAGACCTAGCATTCCCCCAAGAGTTTAAGAGGTTCGTGGGGACAGGAGCCTACTGAAACTAACTGGTATTTCTATGGAAGTGCTGTAACTCAGGACGCTATTGGAGACACTATCCGTCCGACCATTATGGCTCGTGAAAGATCTGACGAGTTTGTAACTAATTTTAATATCAGTGACCACAATTTTGCTGTAAATATTGATTCTATTCTGTTGTTTAAGGTGAATTTTGAAAAACGTTTAACTAGACTTTGATAAGTTGTATCAGTATGCAGATATTTTATTTCGCAGTATGGGTCTACTGCGCAGCAATTGATCCTATGTAGATTTAAAATAAAGTTGCACCGTTTTGAAAAAAGTGAATCGTTTATAAAAAAGTTGATAGTTTTAGAAACTGAATTTTTACATAAACATTATTATGTAAGGTAAACCCGAAATAAAAAAATCCCTCTATTCCTGTTTGGGAATAGAGGGAAGTAAAAGATTTATTTAGTATATTGTTCAAACTTTTTCTTTGAATCATCGTACTAAGCATCCTTTAATTTTTTATACCCCAAAATACAGATTAGTATAGAACTTTTTTTAAAGTAACATCAGTAGTAGTGTCTAATTCAATTTTAGTAGCTCTGACTTCTCTTGTTTCATCTAATTTATCTCTTGTACTTACAATAATTTTATCACCAACTTTGAATTTATTTAGTTTTTTATCATCTGGATCATATACGACTAAAATACATTGATCATTATTCGCTAATAATGTTTCGTAATGAATAGTTTCAACTTCTTCTTTTGTAACATCCCACATTAATAAGTAGACTCTTTCTCCATTATTAATGCTATCGGACGCTATGATATAGCCGTTGTAAGAAATCGTTTCGGGATGGGTACACCCCAAAAAAAGCAGCGCAGTCAAGAGAATCAATAGTAATGTCTTCCTCATTTTTATCCTCCTAGGCTATTACTTGAACTACTCACCACTTAACACCCTTTCGGGTTGTTTGAAGTGGGAGATTCTTGGGAATAGAGCGTACTTGTTAGCATATTTCTTCGCCAACAGAGGTTTCTCTTATTGACCAAGCTATCCCCGTAGATTCCTACGGTTCC
>NZ_BAMO01000029.1 GCF_000615945.1 Caldalkalibacillus mannanilyticus JCM 10596 | reverse complement strand
GGAGGCGAAGCTGTGACATGGGATTAAAAGAGTTTTTTTCTAATCGAACAGAAACAAGTGAAAACCACCAAGTGAAAGAGTTAAGAACAAGATACTACAAAACAACAAAGACCCAGGCAATGAAAGTAGTGAAAGAAATGCTTGAACAAGAACCAAGAATTACGCTTCTAGATGTATCTGAGGACCGCGGCGAAATCAATGCGGAATTTATAAAACCAAAAAGAGCGTATCTTGTAGTCAATATTATTACCGTCTTTCCTTATCGAACAGCCATTGATTTTGCCATTATCACGAAAACCTCGCTGCCAATGGATTTTGGCTATAGTAAGAAGGAAACGCTTGCGCTGTATGAAAGGCTGGACAAGCACCTAGAGTTTGTTGGAACCTCATTAAGTGAAAAGGAACAAGTGTAGCTTCTCTAAGCCACTTGTTCCTTTCTTTTTCTTGCTTTTAAAGTGTGAATCGTGATTTCAGGACGACACCCTATACGAATGTTTGCCCCTGTTTGACCTAAACCGCCACTAATATAGTACGTTCCATTGGCATGCTGCTGAAGACCACATAAATATTTTTTAAACGGTTTTAAACCCATCTTTAAGGAATGAACTGGAATAGGGTAATAAATTTGACCGGAATGAAAATGGCCGCAAATGAGGTAATCAAAAGAGTAGTTCATATTGTTGACAACAAGAGGATCATGAGTGAGGATAATACGGGTACCATGTGCTGGAATGTTTTTAAACGCTTTTTCGACATCGCTATGCCCTGAATAGTGATCATCGATTCCAATGATATGAATGGTTTCATGATGATCATGTATGGTTTTGGACTGGTTACAGAGTACAACAACCCCTCTTTTTTCCATTTCTTTTTTCAAGACCGAAAGCATGTCTCCTTTGATTACCCAGTCATGGTTTCCCCAAACGGCGTAAATCCCTAATCGACTAGGGATTTGAACCACTCCATCTAAAAAAGCTAGGAAGGGCTCAATACTTGTTACGCGATCCAAATAATCTCCTGTTAAAGCAATCAAGTCAAAGGTCTGATCTCCCACTAATTCCTTTACTTTGTCAGGTGAAACAGATAGCTTTTCAATATGAATATCAGTTAGATGCAATATTTTCAGCTCACCTTGATAGGTTGGCTTTAACACTTCTATATGAATTTCTTTTAATTCCGGACGAAATGTGTTCCAGTATCCTTTACTTAGGATGGATATCCCCGCTAAAGTGGCTAATGCAGTGAACAACATAAAAAACCACTCCTTTCTAGCATTCATACATACCATCATACTAGAAAGGAGCGGCAATAGCTATGGGATATTTTGCTTAATTCTGTGTTATAGATTATTTCCGCAGATCACATATTGTGCAATATTCTTGGAATGGTCTCCCATTCTCTCTAGATTACTTAATATATCTAAGAAAACAGAACCTGAACTTCCGTTACATAGTTGGTTGTTTAGACGAGTAATATGACTCTTTCTAAATTCTCTTTCCATTTGGTCTAATTCACTTTCAAGCTCTAAGACTTGTTCAGCAATCGCTTGATTATCATGCTCTAACGCTTGAAGAGCCTTAGCGATGGTGGTATCTGTTAAATCAATCATTTTCTTCAACTCATCAATCGCCTGAGATGAGAACTCTACTTTATGAGTGATCGAGAACTCAGATAGTTCAACAATATTTTCAGCATGATCCCCAATTCGTTCGATATCGTTGATCGTTTGCATTAAAATTGAAGCTTTTCCAGATTCCTGCTCATTCATGGAGTTTTGTTGGAGCTTCACCAAATACTCCGTAGTTTTTTTATCCAGGTCATTGATAATTTCTTCTTTTTGTAAGGCTAGATTTCCTGCTTTTTCATCCTTGGTGAAGAAGTAATTTGCTGCATCATTTAATGATTCACGCGCGTAGGTTCCCATACGAATAATTTCATGCTGAGCTTGTCCAAGACCTACAGATGGATTTGTCAAAAGACGCTCATCTAAATATTTCGGACCAAACTCAAGCTCCTTCATTTCCCCAGGAACAATTCTTGTTACAATATAAGCAAGTGCACCGACGAATGGCAATTGAATCAGCGCGTTGGTTACATTAAAGAATCCATGAGCATAGGCAATTTGCATACGAATATTGGCTCCTGTAAACTCACCCAGCCAGACAATCAAATGATACACGGGGTATAAAGCAATAATAAACAAAGTAGTTCCGATCACGTTGAAAATAACGTGTACCGCCGCAGCTCTTTTGGCAGCAACAGAAGCACCAATCGCTGCAATCACCGCTGTAATCGTTGTCCCGATATTATCCCCAAATAGAACTGGAAGTGCAGGGAATAGTTCAATCATACCCTCATCAGCGATGGTTTGTAAGATCCCGATTGTTGCACTAGAGCTTTGGACAATCATGGTAAAGACGGTTCCTACAAGTACTCCCAGAATAGGGTTATGTGAGAGATCTACAATAAAGTCGGAGAATACTTGTAAATCTTTCAGTGGTTTGAGTCCGCCTCCCATGGTTTTTAGCCCGAGGAAGAGCATCCCGAAACCAAAAATAATTTGACCTATGTATTGATACATTCTTTTCTTCGTAAAGAATAAGAAAAATCCACCTAGGGCAATGATCGGTAACGCATAATCTTCAACCTTAATCCCGATAATGAAGGCTGTCATGGTTGTCCCAATATTCGCCCCCATAATAACTCCTATTGCTTGACGCAAGGTCATTAAACCTGCATTGACTAGCCCAATCGCCATGACGGTTGTCCCAGTAGAGGTTTGAAGTAAGATGGTGACAACAATCCCTACGACGACTCCCATGAAAGGATTAGAGGTATAGGTCTCTAATAAGCTTCTCATTTTGTCCCCTGCTGTTTTCTGTAAACCATCTGACATGTACTTAATACCAAATAAAAAGATACCTAAACCACCAACAAACTTAAATATCAGATCCTGCCAATCCATAAGCTTGTAAATCCCCCTTAATAATAAGTGAAAAGAATGATCTGCGAAGTTCCGACAAAAAACGCATACCGTCCCATATTATAAAGTATAAATGTCTAATTGGGAAGGGAAAAAACCACAAATTCACACCTTGACGTATTCTGTAGAATAGGCGACACTAAGGATAGTAAAATAGATGGAGTGATGATGATGCGTTGTCCTTATTGTGGACACTTTGGCTCAAGAGTATTAGACTCAAGACCTTCTAATGAAAATCGGTCCATACGTCGTCGTAGAGAATGTGAATCCTGTAATCAGCGCTTTACAACATTTGAAATAGTGGAAGAAACACCGATCATTATCGTGAAAAAAGATGGTATGCGTGAAGAATTTAGCCGGGAAAAAGTGCTCCGCGGATTGATTCGCGCTTGTGAAAAGCGTCCAGTTGCACTTGAAACTCTTGAAAATATTGTGAACTCTATAGAGAATGATCTACGTCATTCAGGGATGCAGGAGTGTCCAAGCCAAGAAATTGGAGAAAAAGTCATGAATGAACTATATAAGGTGGATGAAGTTGCCTATGTTCGTTTTGCTTCTGTGTATCGCCAATTTAAGGATATTACTGTATTTATTAAGGAATTAACCGATCTTTTAAAGAAGACGTAGGCTTAAGATAACCTAATCTTAATCAGATTATTACAGAAAACGGGTGAATCGTATGACTTTAGTTTGGAATGAGTTGCGGCCCCAGGATCGGTATCGTGTTCATATTGTTCAACCCTTAAGCTTATTTCAAATCAAAACATTAACACAGCTTTATCAGCCACTTATGGGCTCCATATCCTATGCTCTATATGTGACTTTAGCCAGTGAAGTGGATGGGTTGCATCACTATTCTATTGAAAGAAACCATCAATGGCTAATGAATATGATGAATGCTCCTTTGGACAAGCTGTTCCATTCTCGCATTCGTCTAGAGGCATTGGGTTTAGTGAAAACGTATCGAGTGACGAAAGAGGATTATTATACTTTTATTGAATATGAGCTTTTACCTCCCCTGACCCCGAAAGAATTCTTTGGCGATGATATTCTGAGTATCTACCTATATAACCAAATTGGAACAATGCGCTACAAAGAACTGCGAGCGCAATACCATGCCTATCTCTATGGAGAAGGTGAGAGTGAGAAAACGGAGATTACGAAGGAGTTCCATGAAGTTTTTCATTCTGTTCATCCTTCGGAGCTGATGGCATTAAGAGGAACGGAAAGTGACCAAGAGCTGCAACAGATGGAGATCGAATATCCATTACCAAGTGAGCCCTCAGATCTCCCTATTTCGCCTTCCTACGCACGTTATCCTATTGATTTGGACAGTCTTAGAGGCTTCTTAATGAAGGGGATTAACAGTGAGGTTCTTCTGACAGACGAGGTTGTTCTTGAATTGAAGAAAATTTCCTTTTTCTATGGGTTAGATGAATGGAATGTGAGTCGCCTTATTCATGATTCCTTAACGGTTGAGGAAGAAATTGACCTTATCCAGCTTCGCCAAAAGGCAAAGGAAGCCTATCGTACACAGCACGGAGGAAAACCGCCGAAGCTGATCCATATGGTTCAGCCTATGGCGAAAAGAATGTTTCATCTAGAAAGCACCCAGCTTTCAGAGGAAGAGAAGCATTTACAACGCTTAGAAAACCTTTCTCCATTAGAGTTATTGGAGGCTTATCAAGGTGGGGGAAAGGTAGCGGAAGCCGATTTGAAGCTCTTAGAGGAGCTCCTGTATGATTATGAGCTATTACCGGGTGTCGTGAACCTTCTTATAGAATATATCCTTTTAACAAATGATTATAAACTACCGAAAAACCTTGTAACTAAAGTTGCAGCACATTGGAAGAGATTAAATATAACTACAGTGAAGCAAGCTCAGGATTTAGCTAAGAAGGAGCATCAGCAGTACAAAGAATGGAAATCGAAAAGCGCAGAAGAAAAAGGCGTAAAAAATAGTAATAAGAAAGTCCCTCAAAAGAATGCAGTGAGGAAGGATAAGCTCCCTAGCTGGATTGAGGAGCAAAAGAAAAAAGAAGAATATGACCATAAGCCGGAAGACAACTTAGAAAAAGTGCAATCACAATCCATAAGCGATCATCAAAAAAGAGAAAGAATCGAATCATTACTTAAAGCACTGGGCGAATGGGATGAAGGAGGTCAGTGATCGTGAAGGCTCTACGTTCTTCTCTTGAACAATTTTTAGAATCAAGACAAATACACAAGAAAATAGAAAGTAAGGAAGCGGAGCTATTGAATCACCCTTTACTTCTACGGTGGTGGCAGGACCATCCCGAATGGTCTAAGGAAGAAGTGGCTCGTTTTCTCATCAAGGTTCGGCAGTATGTTTCTGATCTGGAGCAATGCGAAGCCTGTCGTGGATTAGAGCAATGTCAAACTATGCTACAGGGACATTATCCTCAGATGTTTGCCTATGGGAAGATGCTTGATCTTGAATATACTCCCTGTACCTACTTGAAAAAAGCAGAAGCGGCAGAAACGAGAGCCAAGCTAATTAATAGCCACCATATTCCTAAAGATATTCTGGAAGGCAGCTTCCGAGATTTTGACCTTTCTGCTCCAGAGAGAGAAGATGCATTTGAAGCGGTTCTCCAGTTCTGTCTTCAAGCCAATCCAGGTCAAAATGCCATTGGACTTTATCTCTATGGTCCGCTTGGAGTGGGGAAGAGCTACTTATTAGGTGCAGCCTGTAATAAGCTGGCAGAGAGAGGGATTGCCAGCTATATGGTATATACTCCAGATTTCTTCTTGGAGATCAAGAATGCCATTGCCGAGCAGAGAGTAGAAGAAAAAATGAATGCCTTAAAAAATATTCCTGTCCTGATCTTCGACGATATTGGAGCGGAATCTATCTCTGCTTGGGCGAGAGATGAGGTACTTGGACCAATTCTGCAATATAGAGTGATGAAGAAGCTGCCCACCCTCTATACATCGAACTATAGCTACGAGCAATTAGAGGAGCATCTTTCTTATTCGCAAAAGGGCGGGATCGAAGAAATGAAGGCGATGCGCATTATGGAGCGAATACGCCATTACACCGATTCTTATCTAGTTAAAGGAATCAACCGCAGAAAACGTTCATAGAAGAAAAATCCCTCCAAATTTACAGTGAGAGGGATTTTTCTAGATCAGTGCAGTAGAAACTCCATCTGATGATAGTTTACTTCATTCGCAGTATTGTGAGAGCTGTTCTTCCCGAAGATTGACAACCTTCTTATTGGTCACCTTCCATTCAACTGGAAAGTTAGAAAAGGTAAGGTGCATGAGATCATAAGGAGGTTTTCTCTGTTCTCCTAAGGTAACAAATTGGATACTGATTTCAAAAAAGAAGGATTCTGCGCTAACCAGCCTTTTGATATGGGTTACCTTCCAGCAATCTATAAGCCGAGAGGTCCCATAATGCTTTTCTACCTCATCTTCAATTTTGGGCATAAGCAATGTCAGGAGTGAATCTTCTAGGTCTTCCTCTTCTATCTCAGGTGACGTCAGGTGGGCTGCTTGTATCTGCTGTGTTGGGCTAAGGAAACTAATGCTGAGCAGCAGGACCAGAGTGATCAGAATATTTTTTTTCAAGGGGTAACACCAAGCCTTTTTTTGTATTTAAAATAATCCATGTTTAGTTAGTATGTTCAACTAGGATTAATTTCATATTGCGTATTGAAAAAAAAATTTGATAAAATAAATCTTGTTCGCATAACATGGGCCCTTAGCTCAGCTGGGAGAGCGCTACGCTGGCAGCGTAGAGGTCGACGGTTCGATCCCGTTAGGGTCCACCATACATATACTATTAAAAACGACAGAGATGTCGTTTTTTTTCTTTTTAGATAAAACTTGAAAGGTGAATAAATCAAGATTTTAGAGTTAGATAAATCGATCGAAGCCTTCATCTTGAGGGAGTGGTATAATATTTAGATAAAATAATTCGCGAGCCTATCCTTTACTTGTGAGCAGGCAGCTGAAGGAGCCCTTAATGGATGAAGACTTCAAATCGAATAAAAATTCCGCAAGGGTTCTGGGAGGGATTGTGTAAACTGGATATTACTGCCTCTGAGATAGCTCGTAAAGCACAACTGCCATTTACTGTAATCACAGGGCGAGAAGTCTCCATTACTCAATATTATGCGATTTGGCAAGCTTATTCCGATCTGATTGGTGATACGGCTAAAGGAATCATTCAGCTTGCTACCGTGTATGAAACTAATAAATATCCGCCCACTGTTTTAGCTACTTACCACGCTCGCGACTACCGCGAGGCTATATACCGAATGGCCAAGTATAAACAACAGTGTCCTCCCGAATTCTTGCGTATTATCGAGGATGGCGAAATTTGTACTATCGAATTGGAGTGGCAGCATACCGAGCAGTCCGGTCCACCCATATTGCTAGGAGCAACACTGGCACAAGTTCTGGAACTGGGACGCCGAGGAACAGGGGAATCTTTGAAAGCACGGCTTGTCGAATTGTCGCACGCGGTAGGCGATAGGCAAGCCCTCGAAGCTTACTTTAGCTGCCCAGTCCGAATGGGTGCCCAAAATAATCGGTTGACTCTGCATAGAAGTGATCTGGATCGACCTTTTGTCACGCACAACCAAGAGCTATTGGAAATTTTGACCCCCGTTTTGGACCAATCATTGGATGAGTATCAGTGTAGCCACTCCATTACGGAGAAAGTCAAATGGATCATTAAACGGAGCCTCACAGCCGGTCAACCTGAAATCCGGACTGTTGCGAGTGAACTTGGGATGAGTAGCCGAACCTTGCAGCGCCGGCTGACTGATGAACATACGAGCTTCAAGCAGCTTTTGAACGAAGCTAAACATGAGCAGGCACGGATGTACTTGGCAAACCCTTCTCTTAATATGAAAGAAGTGGCTTTTTTGATTGGATACGAAGACCAGAGCTCCTTCTACCGAGCTTTCCGGCATTGGGAGGGGGACACTCCATCCAATTGGCGCAATGCACATTTAGATTCATTGTCGATCTCGCAATGACGGCGGGTATGTGAACGTTCATCGTTTGGCGCGAAGAACAAGTATTCTGGCGCATAGTGCTAGTTACGGAACCTATCAGAAAAGATATAATAATTCCATATCTGGTGTATTGCACGATGAGGAGGAGAATCAATTAATGGATATGGGATTATGTGGAAAAACGGCTTTAATTACTGGATCAACGAAAGGAATAGGGAAAGCAATAGCCATAGAGCTTGCCAAAGAAGGTGTCAATGTCCTGATTAACGGACGGAATTGGAATGAGGTAGAGCAGACAGTGAAGGAGATAAAAACACAATTCCCGTCTACCTCGCCTCTACCTGCAGCAGCTGATATAGCGGACACTCAGCAAAGGGAAGCCTTATTTGAAAACCACCCCGAAATTGATATTTTAGTTAATAATGTGGGGACTTACGAAATGATGCAATATGAGTACCTTACTGATGAAGTATGGGAAAAGTACTTTCGTACGAATGTTCTTGCAGCTAATGGATTATGTAAGAATTATTTGCCGAGAATGTTGAAAAACGGATTTGGTCGTATCGTTTTTATTGCAAGTGAAGAAGCAATGATGCCTTCAGGATTAATGCCCCACTATGCTATGACGAAATCAATGCTGCTATCCTTGTCAAAAAGCTTATCTAAAATGACAAAAGGTATAGAAGTGACAGTGAATACGATCATGCCAGGACCGACACTCTCTGAAAATGTGCATCAAATCATTACGGGGATGTTCCCTAATGAAGGGTTATCGTTTTCGGAAAAAGAGATGAAATTCATGGAATCAAGCTTGCCTCAATCTGAATTACAACGGTTTATTAAGCCAATTGAAATAGGTAGACTCACTACATTCATATGCAGCCCATATGCATCTGCATTCAAAGGTTCCCCTATTCGAATGGATGGAGGGATGGTGCCGACAATATTTTAAAATTTTGGGTAGTTAAATCCACCACTGGGGAGAGCGCTACGCTGGCAGCGTAGAGGTCGACGGTTCGATCCCATTAGGGTCCACCATAAACAAACCTTACAGCATCGGGATTTCCCGGTGCTTTTTGATTTTTTCAGGGGATCATCGGTGCTACACCGTTAGGGATGGGAACCGCATACACACAGATGCAATTGAGGCAGGTGCTGGATGCCATGAAGCGTACGTGCTGCCGTTTCAGAAAGTGCTTATTTCACAAGTTCATGAAAAGGTTGATGTTGAGCAGCTTGCACTCACCTATGAGAAGACGAGCAATATCTTCAGCGGTACATCCAGCAGCTTTCACAATGGATAGATCAAGCTTTTCGTTTGGACGTGTAACTTCCCATTCCCATACGGTTAAACCCCTTTATATTGGACACAGCACCTTTTATTCAAGCGAATACATACAATTGCTTGAATTTACTCGTTCTTTCGATTATTGTGTGCCGACTTGACATGGAGCCTCTGCAGGCATGACTTTTTGCGCGCTACACTTTAAGTTTTTTCGGCTTCACGGTCCCTTGCTTGATCGCATCCCGCGATTCAAAACGAAATAGGCTAAACCCACCTCGGACTCCTCTTTTTTGCTTCCCTGTAAAGAAGTGCCGAAGCCGCTGCAACAACTACCGTAAAAACAATGTAATCAAAAGCTTCCTTAAAACCGATCGAGAAAATCATGCTCAATAGGAATACCAAAAGCATGGCAAGACTAGCTAAAGCAGTCTCTTTTAAGCGAATACCACTCACCAATAAAACACCAAGCACAACTTCTAAGAAGGTTACAAAATAACCTAGGATATCAGACACTACTCTTGGGAACCAAGGGTTCAAAGTAGCTGTATACTCCAAAAAGCTATCAAAGTTTCCCCAGACCACACCTAGATTTCCAACTGGACCCAGGATGCCTAAACGGTCAGCAACTACCCATAAATACATCAACCCCAAAAAAACTCTTATAAAGATAAAGCTTACTGTTTTAATAGTCATAATGCCCTCCGTCCAATTAATTATATTTTATTTTTTTATTGAACCTCTCATGGCGTTCATTTGGGGGCTAAATAGCATACATGAAAATCAGGAGAGTTTGGCACCAAGCTCTCTAACGTGAGAAATCCATTTATCCCGCTGGTCAGATGTAGATGGTCTGATAGGACCAATCTCGGTTATGCGTACTGGTTTGATACCGCAGAAATGAAGTACGTTTCGCTTCATGACATTCAGCCCGGCCCGATGGTACACGAGTCGATTGTACCAGGCAGGGGTGTCGGACGTAACGATTAGGTGCGCAGATTTACCCAATAGAAGCTTATCCCATAACGGTGAATGCTGCCGGTATTTGAATGCGAACCCAGGCAAGAATACCCGATCGATAAAGCCCTTCAGAACTGCCGGCGTGCTCCCCCACCATATCGGATAAACGAATATCAGGTGATCCGCCCATCGGATCATCTCCTGTGCTTCAAGAAGTTCATTTTCCAGTTCCATCCGCTTACCGTATCCATATTGCAGATTCAAGTCAAAGGAGATTGAGCTTAAGTCAATATTTCGGACTTGGGCTTTGCTGTTCTCTTGAACTCCTTCCGTATATGCTTTTGCCAAGGATGCACAGTAGCTCTGTGCATCCGGATGGCCGTTAATGACAAGCATTTTCGATTTCATTGCTTTTACCTCCCCGGTAATTTCATTGTGATATAATAGTAAAAAAGCAACCTTAGTATATACTGGCAACTGGCGGAATGAAATGATCAACAACGTACTTTTACTTGATAAATCACGCAAAGGGGAGAATACGGTGATCGATTCGGGTGTTTCTGTTACCATGCTGTATCCAATTATGAAGTCGCTTGTCCATAAGGGTATGGACACAGATTCGTTTTTCCGCTATGTATCGTTTGACAGCACTGTTCTGACGCAACAGGATGCGCGTATCCCAACAATGGAGTTAGAGAGATTGACAAACGCGGCGGCGGTCTATACACAGGATGATTATTTCGGATTGCAGATGGGGGCGTTTACGGAATTTGCCGATTTGGGCGTGCTCGGATACGTCATGATGCATTGCAATAACATAGAAGCTGCACTTAAGTCGTTTCAGACTTACAATGAAGTGTTATGCAGCGGATTCAATCTGGATTGGGAGATCGTAGATGAAGATGTGAGAATACGCATGTTTACCCAATCTAACTGGAATTTTCCCCGCCATTGTGCAGAGGGTATGGCTGCTTCGCTCTACCGTCTGATCGAAATTCTGTGTAATCGAACGGTTCTGTTGCATGAAGTCAGGTTTATGCATGAGTCACCGGGGGGAATACATCCATATGAAACTGTGTTCGGAGTGATTCCCACATTTGGAGGCAATTCCACAATGCTGTGTATGAGTAAGGACTTGTTGGAGAATCCGGTTCTATATTCCGATACAAGATTGTTATTCGTATTCGAATCGATTGCCAAAGAAGCCATTGAGAAGTTACAAGTGACAGGATCGTTCTCGGATGAAGTATTGCAATGGTTGGAACACTGTCTTCCGACCCATTATCCGACCTTACGGCAAACTGCGGAACACTTTCAAATGAGTGTGCGAACGTTACAACTTCGATTGAAAGAGGAGAAAACTTCTTATAACGAATTGTCTATTCGTGTGCGAAAGCAATTGTCCATCTGCTATTTGGAACAATTGCATATATCTATAGGTGAAATTGCATACGCTCTCCATTTCTCGGAACCGAGCGCATTCAGCAACGCCTTCAAGAAATGGACGGGGGTAACGCCGTTACAATATAGGGATAACCTGAAATGTGAAACTGTAGATACAGGGTCATTTCTTGAGAATACCTGATTACTATTGACACATTATCAGTTTAGTATATTGGTTTTTGGAGCAGTGAAAGTAACAATGGTGGGAGAGCGCTACGCTGGCAGCGTAGCGGAAGTAAATTAAACGGAAAATCATGCGCCACCTATTCGATGAAAATTCGAAATAGGAGGCGTTTTTGTTTTGGATAAGCGTAAAGGCAAGAAGGTAAGACAAAAAGAAAGGTAATGAGTTAGTTAAAAATGTAAACACTAACGCTCCAGCAGATGAGAACCCACTCATTTGCTGGAGCGTTTATTTTGTTATAAGCATGCTTTTTCCATTTATCTAATCATCAGGTTCTATATAAAAGTGCTAACCTTAGCATACATGATTCAGAGATATTAATTCAGATTTATTTCTTATCTTTAATTACTCTAATAGCCGCCTCAATGTACTCATCTCGGCCTTCCTTTACCGCCTCCAACGTTCTCTCCACTGGCACAGTGGGAAGAATTCCTATATTATGATGTTGTGAACCATCATGCTTTCTTACTTTCAGCCCTGTCCAGTTTATTTCAAGTTTTGAAAATGGTAAGATGAAGGGATTAATATCACCATTAGCACCCGCTGATGGTTGACCTACAATGTCACCTAATCCATAATGTTCTACCATGCCTAAAAATACCTCTGGTCTACTTATCGAACCACCATAGGACAAAAATACTGCCTCTCCAGCAAATGTAGTTTCTAAAGGTTCTAGAGCCCAACTTTCATTTTTCCATTGTAATGATTCTTGATCTGGATATACAGCTAAAGGCACCTCAAATATGGGTGAATAAACCTTATCTTCAATCAGATGCTGAATGACTAACCTACTTAGTTCCCAATTTGGATATAGTCTAAAATCATAAATAATACCTTTTGCTCCTTGAAGTTTCTCTATTTTTTCTAGATATTCTGTGGCAGAAGCGCTTTCCATATTCACATAAAAGATACCTGGTTCTAGCTCATATATAGCAGATGTAGGAAAATTAAAATCATTTATTGGCTGCACATTTTCTGAATACTCTATGTCTAATGTAATCTGCTCTCCATCTCTTTCAATGGTTATTTTTGCCGTTTGATTAAGTCTTCCCATCATACTCATTTTTAAAGCAAAGTACTCCTTAAACTGAGCAGACCCTGATACCCGTTGTTTCTCATCTTCAAGAAGGTTAATCATATCTACTCCGTTTATGCTGACAATGACATCCCCTTCCTTAAGCTTACTCATCCCCTTCTTGATGCTTGTCACTACAACCTTATGCTCCACTAGATCGATGCGAAAGGGTAGATAGTTCTTATGTCTTCGCTTACTTAGATTCATAGCGTGTCCATCTTCCAATTCCGCCAGAAATAGATCTATGATCTTGTTAAATTCACTTCTCTCTGAAGCATGATAGGCTAGGTTTAAATACTTTGATAGCACTTGTTCCCAATCTGCATCCACTTCCTCAAAATATGGATAAAAATGCTGAAAAATATTCCAAGAATAAATGATATCGGCTAATCGATCAGCTTCTAGATTATATAATCCAAGCTGAAATTCATTCGATTCTAGAAGCATTTGTTGTAGATGATCGAGCTTATTCTTGGAATCAAAAGTTGTACCGTATGTCCCATTTTCATTTTGATAGAGAATTAAGGGGATTTTCACCAATAAATCTGTTCCGATCTCCTTTGTCAAAACTGTATCTGAATCAAGCTTTTGCTCAGATATCATAATATAATGATTTTGTTTGCTTTTTACCTTATTACTATAATAGGGAGGGTTCAAAAGCCCAACACCATAGTGCTCCCAGCCCACAAGCTTATACTCATCACGATTATCAGGCTGGTGCAGGTTAGATATAGGTTCTTCTCCCTTAGATAAGATTTGAATTGTGGGAGCTATGGGCTTAAATAACTGCAGTAACACTTGTTTTAGCTGTTCTGTATCCTCTGCTCTTCTTACCTGCTCGATTCCAAAGAACAAAAATGAATCCCATGATATAGAAGAGGCTTCATCACTTGGATGGAAGTAACGAACATACCCATATAGCTTTGCGAAGATACGTATATTTTCTAATTGTTGCTCAATTGATATAGTGATTTCATCAAGTTCATTTAAGTTAGTCAAACTATCGTATGTATACCATTGTTGTTGCGTATTCTCTGTTGAGCCTGGCTCCTCCTTATTTGTGACTATACTAAAAGTGTATAGACCACCTAAAAGTATAAGTAATAAAGCAATAGAGCCACCCATGAATATTATTTTTCTGTTTTTCAACTTCGCTTCCTCCCTAACCAGCTTTCTATCTAAACGAAAAAGATAAATATTAGCTATTTATAAATATTCTTTTAAATTGTCTAATCCTTAATGTCCCTAGGAACGAGATTCCTATTATTCACTCTGATTCCCTAGTAGATCATGATCAGGATGACTACTTCTCGTTAATAATTTCAATAGCTCGTTCAAGCACTTCATCTCTACCTTCTTTGACCCCTTGAATCGTTGGTTTGACTTCAATATCTGGAATAATCCCGATTCTTTGTGTTTGACTCCCATCAGGGTTGTACATACCATTGCCTGTCAGCGTCGCTACAATACCACCAGGAAGAGGAACTAAAAAGACTTCCCCATTAGCTGCAGCTGTTGTACTCCCTATTACTGTCGCCTTAGGGGCTGTTCTTAGTAGCATAGCTAACGTTTCAGCTGCACTTATCGTTACTTCATTTATTAGAATGACAACATTTCCTTTATAGTAATTTTCGTTCTTCTTTCCGTATCTTAGTTTATCTCCTTTATATACTCCAGGATTTTGGATACTCCCATTTGCGAACTGAGCATATTTTTTATTAGTTGGAAGTAAATAAGTACCTAAGGTATAAGTAGCTATGTGGTCTATTGGATAACCCCTTAAGTCAATGATCATTCCATTGGTATCTTCGCTTTCTTTTATAACTTCAGGTAGGTGCTCTTTCTCTAGTGAACCAATGTAAATGTAAGCAATATCAGAATCGATCTTCTTAAAATAATCTTTCTGATGGTTATACTCTGCTATGTTAAATTTGTTAAAGTAATATGTATTTATCGTGGTTTGCTGAAGCTTATTATCACGGATGAATTCAATGTCAATCGTCTCATCGTTTGATCGTAGTAGCTTGTCAGATAAATACCGCAATAGAGTTGGATAATTAGATGCAGGTATGTATGTCTGTTTTTCTTCTATTATTTCTTCAATCCTCTTACCATTTATTTTGGTTATCACGTCTCCTACTTTCAAGCCAGATTGTTGGCCCATCAGCTTATCGTAGTAACCAGTAACAACTGGCTTATTTTCCACAAAGGTTAGAATCACTGGTGCATAAAGCACTCCCCAAAACTCTTCAATCTCAAAAACATATAATAATGCATCAATCTCAGAAAAATCATATAATCCAGCATGACTGTCTTGAATTCTTGCAATCATTTCCAGTGTGGTCAATTGGTATTCCTGTTCATTGGCAGCCTCTATGAATTTAGGAATAAACTCTACCAGAACATCATCCCAGTTCTCATCGATGAGATATTTATAGGGGAAATAATACTCTATAATATTCCAATAGCGGAATAGACACAACAGGCGATATTCAACTTCTGGAAACCTCATTTCAGCATATGGGTTCTCATTGTCAACATTTGGCTGTTTAAAAGGGTGTTCCAATGTAACATAGTGGTTCTTATTGCTCCTTTTTGCCTCCTTAAGGCCTGTTAATTTTTTTACTAATTCTGTATCTAAACCTGACGTTGAAATCCATTCTAGGTTAGGTTGCTGTTTATAATCCTCTGTCTTGAGCCCTGCTACCGAATTTGCCAACTTCCCTTTCTTCATATATTCTCCTAAACCATCTATCCACTTCGTAAATATACGGTCTCTTTCTTTTGCGTTCTTTGCTTGTATAATCTGTGGAATCATATTCACCAATTCTTGATCCCAATCTATTTCTCCTTTTGCCACTGTAGGATGATAGTATTTCAAGTAGCCCCATATCTTGCCGAGTAAAGCTAAATTATTTTTCTTTTCTTCAGTAATTTTCATTTCCTCCCAGATGATAGGTTCTGCTGGCTTCTCTTCTTGTACACTCTTTGTTGGTGTACTATGTATACAACCAGGTAACAAGCTTAGGATCAATACAAACACCAATATTCTCTTCATTATGCCCCCGCCTTCTATAAAAAGTTAGTGTGATAAAACTCTTAAGTGAATAAACTACTATTTTTTGCTAGAGTTTATTTCTTTAATAGAATAACAATTCCTAATCTATAATACAATAATAACCATAATATTAAAAATGTTGATCTAATTACTATTTAATGTTAACTTCATATTATATTACAAAATATATAACCTCACGTAGATTTCTATTTGTAAACTAAAGTTTTCATAGGTGGTTCCCCCTTAATTAAGAAGGGATAAGAACTGATGAGGGATAATAAATTCCGAGAATCTTTTTAATTGATTCCAATAAAAAAAGTTATTTACATATAATAGAATTTGATATAATATGTCAGTAAGTACTGACGTTCATGGTGTGGAAAGGGAGATAATATGCAGAAGAACCTGAAAAATGATACTTCCGATAAGATTATGCTAGCCGCTATTGATCTCATGGCAGAGAAGGGATATAACGGAGTAACAACTCAAGAAATAGCTGAGAAAGCCGGGTATAGTGAGAAGACATTATTTCGGCATTTCAAAAATAAGCTGAGTTTGCTCGAATCAGCCTTCAAGCGATTTCATTATGCCGAAGAAATGAAGATACTATTTGAGAACAGGATTCAATGGGAGCTTTATTCAGATTTATTGATGATCTCTCGAAGATATCACGACATCATGTACCAGAATCGAAAATTAATTATGATTTCATCCAAGGACGGCGGCAAATTTCCTGGTTTTCGTGAACAGACTCACCAACATCCGCAGCAGCTTAAAGTGCTGTTGACTGATTACTTTCAACAGATGATGCTTAAAGAGAAAATGATTCAAACGGATGCTGAAGCGATGGCTCTGGCATTTATCTACATGAATTTCGGTGCAGCATGGGGAGAATGAACGAGGACCCGATGCTTCAGAATATGTCATTCGATAGATTCATTGAAGGGAATGTGCAGTTATTTACTAGGGCTTTAATGTCCTAATTTTTTTACCCATTATGTCAGTTAGTACTGACGGTCAAATAAGAGAGGATGATTTTGTATGGAAATGAAGTTAGAGAAGCAGGTTGCCAATAAGCTGATGTACGTCGTCATGGTTACTTTGGCTCTATCAGCGATGAGTGTGTTGATGTTTAGCCTCGTTCTTCCGCAAATTCGTGAACAGTATTCCATTACCAATGCGCAAGTAAGTTGGGTGACTTCGGCATATACGCTCATTTACGGGATTGGAACTGTTATATATGGGAAGCTGGCAGATCGTTATAAACTAAAAAATCTAATTACGTTTGGGTTACTACTGTTTGCTTTGGGATCAGTGGTAGGTTTATCCGCCCAAGCGTTCTGGATGGTTCTTGCGGGAAGGTGCATACAAGCAATTGGAGCTGCTAGTATTCCTGCCTCTGCGATGCTGATACCCCTACGTTACTTTCCTCCCGAAAGCAGAGGCACAGCCATGGGAACCGCATTCATGGGGTTGGCAATAGGCAGTGCACTTGGACCAGTGGTATCTGCGTTTGTATTGAGCGTTATGCACTGGAAATGGCTGTTTTGCTTTCCTTTTGTTCTCCTTCTTACACTTCCCTTCTATCGACGTTATTTGGGAGATGACCACGGATCTCCAAGCAAGATTGATTGGCTTGGCGGTGGTTTGCTCGCAGCTGCGGTAACCTTATTGCTGCTCAGTATAACATGGGGAAGCATTTGGTTTGCAATAGGAGGGCTCATTGCCCTGATGTTGTTCATTGTACGAATTCGTTCCACTATAGCCCCCTTTGTTTCGCCAGATTTATTTCGCAATAGAAACTATACACTAGGAGTCACTGTGACTTTCCTGATTAGCGGGCTCGGCTTCTCGATTCATTTCTTAAGTCCTCTGTTATTAGCACAAGTCAATGAGCTCTCTGCAAGCTGGATCGGATTTGCTCTTGTCCCAGGAGCTCTCGCTTCTGCGCTCTTGGGTAGGAAGGGGGGAAGAATGGCTGATTTGAAGGGAAATTCATACCTGTTTTTTATCGCATCCGGTTTACTACTTAGCTGCTTTGTCTTGTTGTCCACATTCATTGGGGTTTCAGCCATTTACATCGCCCTTATATTAATCTTGGGTCATGTAGGTTTAACCTTCGTCATGATTGCAATGTCGAACGCGATCTCTATGATGCTGTCAAAAGAGCAAAGCGGAGTGGGAATGGGGCTACTCAGCATGTTGAATTTCATTGCTGGAGCGATGGCAACGGTTATTTACGGTAAATTGCTAGATCAAGGTCGAGTTAATCAATGGAATCCGGCTAATTTCTATGACACAGGAGCGGTCTACAGTAACATTTTTCTGGTATTAACAATTGTTCTTGCCTTGATTGTAAGGGTGTATTATCACTATTTTAAGAAGTATGCGTGATGAATATATGGTATTAACAATATTTTTTGAATCCTGACATACATTATGTCAGGATTAATGTAATATGATCAAAATAAGATGACCCAAGGTTCATCAACAAAGGAGAAGATTGCCATGAGATTGTATCGTTTGCTCGGCATTACATTGGAGTTGATGGCTAAAAAAAGAGTGACCGCCACAGTATTGTCCGAAAAATTTGAAGTGTCTGTTCGCACGATTTACCGTGATGTCGAGTTGATTAATCAGGCTGGGATTCCTGTTGCTTCTTACACTGGAGCTGATGGAGGCTTTGAGCTGATGAACGGTTTTTTTCTCACAAGGCAATACTTTTCTGTTGATGACTTGTCGGTGATCTACACGCTTTTGAAGGCGATGGAGGCTTCGATGGGATCCGCTGTAAATACGGCTATGCGGAAGCTGACCAGTTTACACCCTGATCTGGAAGAGGAAAGCCATAAAACAGTTATTCTCAGCATGAGCGTTCCGGAGAGCGAACGGGAAATTAATCAGCGTTTGTTTTCGGCGATCAAGCAAAACCTTGTGGTAGAGATCAACTACACGGATGCTTCTGGCTCGACCTCACAACGTAGCGTTGAACCCCTAAATCTGCTTTGGGATAAAGGGGCTTGGTATCTGGAAGGATACTGCCGTTTGCGTCAAGGAAAACGTTATTTTCGCGTGTCGCGAATCGCCCAACTCACCGTGTCGGCGTTGACCTTCGTTCCTCGTATAATCCCAGATGAGGCGCAGGAAGAAGAGCAGGGAATACCGGTTTGCCTACGCTTTGATTTGTCGGTGAGTACGCGTGTTTTTGAGCAGTTCTCTGGCGAATCTGAGTATCAGGGAGATGCGTAATAGTACGGACCATATTTTATACGAAGGAATATGCATTGTCGGTCATCGCTAGTTATGGAACGAAGGTTGAGATTGTATCACCGAATGAGCTGTATGATGAATTCATTGCTCATATTGAAGCCATCAGACAGCATCACAAAAAGAAACGAGGAGGAGATGAAGGATGACGATATTGGTAACAGGTGCGACAGGAACGGTAGGAAAGCATGTCACGGATTTATTGATGAAGAGAGGGGTGTCTGTTCGGGCATTGTCGCGTAATTCAGAAACTGCCAAGACAAAGCTACCAGAAGGGGTAGAGATCACGGAAGGAGATTTGATGAAGCCACAGACGCTTCATCACGCATTTCAAGGGGTGGAAGCAATGTTCCTGATTACTAGTAGTGACCAGCCTTATGCGGATTTAAATACTGATCCTGAGATCGTGTTTTTGGCAGAAAAAGCCGGAGTGAAGCGAGTTGTTGTGTTGGTCGGTTATGAGGAAGGACCAGTTGAGGAGAAGCTACGTGCTAGTGGAATGCAGTGGACGCTGGTGAAACCAACTGAATTCATGGCAAATGCACTTGAGGACTGGAGTGAGATCATTCGTGAGGAAGGGGCTGTACGGGAGTATTGTGGAGATGCGCTAAGTGCTAGAGTGCACGAAGGGGACATTGCTGCTGTTATTGTCCAGACGCTGCTAGAGGATGGACATCATGGTCAATGCTACCCGCTTAGCGGACCTGAAGCATTAACTCGGAAGGAAGCGGTCTCCACCATTGCCGCTGCAATTGGAAAAGACATTTCATTCATCGAATTATCGGAGGAGGAAGCGCGGCAACAATGGCGAGACCAAGGGTTTGATGAAGAAAATATTGAATTTTTTGTGGAGATGGGGAAGAACACGCCCGAAGCTGGCTACATAGTCCTTCCGACTATGGAACAGGTGCTTGGCAGACCAGCTCGGAGATTCGCTGAATGGGTGGCTGAGCATCGAAATGAATTTTTATGTTCAGTTGGCTGCAAAAGGCAATAGCGTTCAATATACTCCACTTGCAAAGAAACAATTGCGATAGTTATGTCCTCGATGTCTGATATGTCCCTATTTGTGAATAAGATAAGAAAGAAAGTTATACTAAGCTTAGCAAAAAAATATCTCCCTTCTGGCATTTACGTCCACATCGTTGGACGTTTTTTTTTTAGTCCAAAAATATTAGATGAGGTCAAGCTAGCACAGGGGAAAAGCATCATAGAGAAGGATGTAATAAAAAATGAATGAGAAGGAAAGGTGGTAGGGATTTATGACACAAAATGAAGGATGCTTTGATCCAAGAGTAGGGAATATGGAGGAATTAGGGACAAATCCGAGAAGCTTAACCACAACATTGATTGAGAGAGGAACTAATGTAAAGGATTTTGGTGCGAAAGGAGATGGGGTAACAGATGATATTGAGGCTTTCAGGGCAGCCGTAGAAGCAACGCCAGCAGGAGGAACGCTTTATATACCTCCTGCTGACTTCTTCTATTTATGGAACCCAGAGCGAGGACATAATGGTAAGAGAAGTTGCTTGGTTATAGATAAACCCATGAGAGTCATTTCTGCTGAAAATGCTTTAATTAAGTACGCAGATTTGGCAAAAGGATTCGTAGGGGATAGAATTTCTTCGCTTATTAGAATATCTTCTTCTAGTGTAACGCTGAATGGATTGCAAATCAATTGCAATACAGATAACTTATATTTAGAAGAAGAGATTGTAGATGAAGAAGATGATGAAATAGTAGATGGAGAAGAAGAGATTGTAGAGGAAGAAGAGGATGAAGAAGAGGAAGAAGAAGAAAAGGAAAAATACAAATATTGGTTTGCATCAAAGGATTCAAAGGGAAATATGCCTAGTGTTAAGCCAATCCGAACAGATATTATCCTGGTAGATGGACAAGCAAAAGGGTTAAAAAATATTACCATTAAAAATTGCCAATTTGAGCAAGGGCATACTGTTGTACGATTTCTTGGAGCTTTTCCAACAGGGTACGATATGACCAATGAACCAGACGACAATGTGATTACGGACTGTATCATTCATCACAACACTTTCGAAAGATTCCGTGGAAATGCTATAAACCTCTCAGGTGGTGTACGGAGAATAGTAGTGTCAGATAATAGGTTTTTGAATGGGTACTACCATGCATACAGAAATTACTGGGTTGCAGAGAAATGTATAGTAAAAAATAACTATTTCTATAGAGATTTAAAGGAAATGCTGGACTGGTACAGCAAATATGACAACCGATTTTATACTAGTAGCAACCCTGATGCATCCCTTTATCATATTGTACGTGGTCATCTACGAATAGGGGATGGCAGACAAAAACTAGATGATGACCGAGTACTGCGTGACATACAAGAAATCGAAGTATCTAATAACACATTTGTAGAAAAAACAGAGGGAGTTGATCAAGCTCTAAAGGACAAATGGAGCACGGAGATAGCAAATATTCAAATTGTCGCAACAAATGGGGGACACATTATCAAAAACAATACAATTTTAGGTGGGGCATATGGAATTGCGTATAACATATCTGAAGGCCCCCAACCAAAGACAACAGTAATCGAAAATAATTATATTAAAGATACGTATAAAAAGGCAGTGGATACTAAGTGTATAAATCCAGTTGATATAAGGATAAGAAATAATACGGTTTTAAACTCTGGTGGTACGGATCTCGAATACAACGAACCTACACCTACGCTTATCCTAGCCGCAAATAACAGCAGCCAGTATCATAAGAACATTGCTAAAGTAGTTTGTAATGGAACGAATGATCAAATTACAATTACAAAAGCTATTAACGAATTTTTTCCTAGTGGAAACGGAAGAGTCATGTTTTTATCTGGTACTTATAAAATAGATGATGTCATGCAAATACACCCCAAAAATATTATTTTAGAAGGGCTAAGCCTAGGAGTAATTTTTGAGAACAGTACTGTCAGAGGGCTTAGTTTTCGGAGCGAGAATGGAGCAATCAAAAATATTACTTTTAGGAATACGATGAGAACCTCTGGAAGACAAGCCCTTGAAGTGAGAGGTACCAAAAACGTGCTAATTGACAATATTATTGTCGAGAATTCAGATATTGGCATCGTTATACGCGGTATGATTGACTTAAAAATAGTAAACTCTACCATACAAAGCAATAACACGGGTGTCCGATTCTACCTAAATAATAATGGGGACTCCAATATTAACACTTTAGTAGCTAATTGTACGGTTAGAGGAAATATACTTGGATTTAATATAACGGAGGAAGCACGATTTACATTAGTGAATAATTGTCATTTCATCAACAACACAACAGCACATATTAGTGGGAATGCAACTACCTCTATTCTGGGCACAAACTTCTTTAGTACTAATAGTCAATAATGTATGCAATATTCCAGTATTTTGCCCTCAGCCTAACTAAAGGTTGAGGGCTTTTCTATTTTTTATGAACAAGCAGGAACAAGACCAGCCATTGTTTTAAGCCCTGAGTCCTTCAATCGAGTGACGGGTTTTGCCGTAGTATGTCCTATAACTCGACAACAAAAAGGTTATCCTTTTGAAGTAGTCCTACCAAAAGGAGAAGTGATAGAAGGGGTCATTCTGACAGATCAAGTAAAAAGCTTGGATTGGAAAGCACGAGAGTTCAATATAAAAGGAAAAGCGCCTGAAAAAGTGATTCATCAATGTCTTGAGCTTATACATACTTTTATAGACTATTAAAAAAACTTGACAATTTCAAATATTTATATTATCTTAATGTCTAATATTAAAATACTATGAAGAGGAATAGTAGAATTTTTTAAGCGTGCAGAGAGCTGTTGGTTGGTGCAAAACAGTCGTAAGAAAAATTTGAACTCGCCTTGAAGTAGCTTACTGAAATGAAAGAAAGAGTAGGTGGAGACGGGATCTGCCCGTTACAGCAGGAGGATATGAGCGGATGAAGATCCCTTGTATCTGATAGAGTGCACGCCTTTTTTGGTGTGAAATCAGAGTGGTACCACGTAGGACAGCAATAGCCTTTCGTCTCTTGAACAATAGAGACAAAAGGCTTTTTTTTATTTTATTCATACTAGATACGAAAGGATGTTTGTTAAATGAAAAACGTTGAAAAGTATACGAGAGGTTACTTTATGCCTCCAGTAAAGTGCATGAAATGGATGGACAAGGAGTATATTACCGAAGCTCCCATTTGGTGCAGTGTCGATCTTCGAGATGGAAACCAAGCCTTGGTTGTTCCAATGAGCCTAGAGCAAAAGTTGGAATACTTTCAATTGCTAGTCGAAATTGGCTTCAAGGAAATCGAGGTTGGTTTTCCAGCCGCTTCAGAAACGGAATATGCTTTTCTCCGCACACTTATTGAACAAGACTTAATTCCTGACGATGTCACGATTCAAGTCCTGACACAATCTAGGGACCATATTATTCGTAAAACCTTCGAATCACTTGTGGGGGTAAAAAATGCTGTCGTTCATTTGTACAACTCAACCTCTGTAGCCCAGCGTGAACAAGTTTTCAAAAAGTCCAAAGAAGAAATTATCGAAATCGCAGTAAATGGTGCAAAGTTATTAAAGAAATATGCGGCTGAAACGGAAGGAAACTTCAAATTTCAGTATTCACCAGAAAGCTTTACAGGGACAGAAATGGAATTCGCCCTTGAGATCTGTAATCGAGTGCTTGATGAATGGCAACCTTCTCCAGATAACCCGGTCATTATTAATCTTCCTGCAACAGTTTCACATTCGATGCCTCATGTGTACGCTTCACAAATTGAGTATATGAGTGATCATCTCAAGTACCGAGAACATATTACAGTATCCGTTCATCCGCATAACGACAGAGGAACAGGGGTTGCGGATGCAGAGCTAGGACTCCTTGCTGGAGCAGATCGAATTGAAGGAACTTTATTTGGTAATGGAGAAAGAACAGGGAATGTTGATATTGTGACATTGGCTCTGAACATGTTTTCTCACGGAGTTGATCCGAAACTTAATTTTGAGAATCTTCCTGGTATTGCGAGGGTCTATGAGCGTCTTACTGGAATGGAAGTGGACGAAAGACATCCTTATGGAGGAGAACTGGTCTTCACAGCCTTCTCTGGATCTCATCAGGATGCCATCGCCAAAGGAATGAAATGGCGTGAGGGAAATGAAAACCAATATTGGAACGTACCTTATTTATTAATTGATCCACTGGATATTGGAAGAGAGTATGAGGGAGATATAATTCGAATTAACAGCCAGTCAGGAAAAGGCGGGATTGGGTATGTCCTTCAGCAAACGTATAGCCTTGATCTTCCACAGGAAATGCGTGAAAGCTTCGGGTATAGTGTGAAGAATGTATCTGACCAATTACACAAAGAGCTTATGCCCAATGAAATCTATGATATTTTCGTCAAAGAGTATGTAAATATTAATGAACCAATTGAATTTATGACCTATAAAAGCAATCCTCAGGACCAGTATCGAACGATTGTATCCGTTCAAATAAAGAATGAGATTCAGCAATTTGAAGGAACTGGAAACGGTAGCTAGATGCCATAAGTAATGCTATTCAATCAAATATGGGCATTCATTATACAAATTTAGTATATAAGGAGCATGCTCTTGAAACAGGTTCTGCCTCTCAGGCTGTAACGTATGTAGGAATCACTTCACAGGAAGGCACTGTCTATTGGGGTTGTGGAATTGATATAGATATTATGACATCCTCTGTCAAAGCTCTATTTAGTGCCGTAAATAAAATGATAGGAAGCAAGGAATTGATAGGATTGAAGGTTTAGAGGAGGAAAAGAGTTGGGAATTGATGAAGCAAAAAGATCAATAGCGATAGCAGCCAAACGAGGAATTCCTATGATCCTCTCTGGAAGTATATTCTGGTTACTTGTGGGAGTTCTCTCTCTCTTTACGTCCCACAACGTACTATCCCTTGTTTATTTATTTGGTATAGGATTAGTTTTTCCAATCGGTATTCTTCTATCTAAAATATTGAAAATAGACTTATTCTCAAGTGGAAATCCTCTAGGTACGCTGGGAGGAATCGTTGGTGGAGTTCAACTATTTTTCGTCCCTATAGTTATCATGGTTTATTTACACCAGCCTGCTTGGATTCCCTTTGTGATTGGAGTCTTAACAGGTGCTCATTTTTTGCCTTATGCCTGGATTTATAATAGTAAAACGTATATCTTTTTAGCTGTAGGAACAACAGGTGTGGCTTCGTTCACTGGCTTCTTCCTTTTAGATAGCTCATATACCGTTATTCCTTTCGGTATCGTTATAATTTATCTTTTAACTATACTAGGATTAATAAGAGAGAATAAACGAGACAGGTAGATGGGTAATTGATGGAGGAGTGCTCTGATGGTATACTATATCTATGAAAATACCGATCTTATCCACTAAACTATATATCGCTCCGACTCGATCTGTCATTGTATCTCGTCCTCGCCTGATCGAGCGATTAAATAAGGATCTGCACCGAAAACTGACCCTTATTTCTGCTTCTGCTGGTTCTGGAAAAACCACACTGGTCAGCCAATGGATTGCTGAATGCGAACATCCAGTGGCTTGGTTGTCCTTAGATCAGGGGGATAACGATCCAGCACGATTTTTAACCTATTTTGTAGCTGCATTACAAACCATAGAGGAGAATACTGGAGTAAATCTGACTGGAATGCTCCAATCTCCTCAACCACCTTCCATTGAATCCATAATTACATCCCTTCTTAATGAACTGAGCATGATTCCATATCACTTTTTTCTTGTCCTTGATGATTATCATGTGATCAATGCTGAGCCAGTTCATCATGCCCTTACTTTCTTACTTGAGCATATGCCGTTACGGATGCACCTTGTCATTGTTACCCGAGAAGACCCACCTTTGCCCTTAGCACGGCTGCGTGTTCGTGATCAATTAAACGAACTGCGTATGTCAGATTTGCGTTTTACCCTGCCAGAAGTAACTTGTTTTCTGAATCAAGTGATGGACCTACCTCTCTCTTCGAAAGAAATAGCTGCATTGGAAAACCGTACAGAAGGTTGGATTGCTGGACTGCAATTAGCTGCTATTTCCATGCACTCGATGCAAGGTCAGAAAAGGGATCAGTGCTTCGACAGTTTCATTCATTCCTTTACTGGGAGGCACCATTATGTACTGGATTACCTAGTGGAAGAAGTCCTGCACCAGCAGCCGGAACCTGTGCAAAGCTTTTTGCTTCAGACCTCTATCCTAGATCGTCTGCATGGTTCGCTTTGTGATGCGATTTTGTATCAGGAAAGAGAGGATCGAGAGAATGAGGAAAAATCGGTTTCTGCTCCTTGGATGAGTGGACAGGAAACGCTTGAATATCTTGAGCGTCTAAACCTGTTTATTGTTCCCCTAGACAAAGAACGTCGCTGGTATCGTTACCATCATCTCTTCGCTGATTTGCTTCGACATCAATTACAACAGAGGAGTGCTTCATTACTCAGAGAGCAGGAGAGAGGGATAGCTGAATTACATCTGCGAGCAAGTACATGGTTTGAAAACAATGGTCTGGAAATGGAGGCTTTTCATCATGCTACGGCTGCCCATGATATTGAACGGGCAACACGACTGCTAGAAGGAGGAGGGACTCCACTTCATTTTCGCGGTGCGGTGTATCCTGTCCTGCGTTGGTTAGAATCCTTGCCGCCGATCATCTTGGATGCGAAACCCGCGTTGTGGGTGGCATATGCCTCAGTGTTATTGTTTGCCAGCCAATTATCTGGAGTGGAACAGAAGCTACAAGCTGCTGAAGCTGCTCTTGAAGGTACTAAGCTAGATGAGCCAACCAGCGATCTAATAGGGCATATTGCTGCCATACGAGCGACGGTGGCAGTTAGTCAGCATCAAGCGGAAATGATTCAGACTCAGTCACATCGTGCTCTGAAGTATCTACATCCTAACAACCTGCCTGTTCGAACGGCTACCACTTGGACACTAGGGTATGCCTACCATCTACAGGGGAAGCGTGCTGAGGCGAGTCAGGCTTATACTGAAGCCATCTCGATCAGCCGGGAGATTGGTCATTTCATTATTACGATTATGGCGACCATCGGGTTAGGTGGAATACAGGAAATGGAAAATAAGCTTGATCTAGCTGAACAGACCTATCAAGAGGTTCTTCAATTAGCAGGGGACCCGCCGTTACCTGTTGCCTGTGAAGCGCATCTTGGACTGGCACGTATCTACTATCAAAGGAATAACTTAGCTGCCGCTCAACGACATGGGCAACTAAGCCTTCAATTGTCAAAGCAGATCGAGCATTCTGATCGATCCTCAGCAGGTGAGATCTTTCTTGCCCGCTTGAAGCTTACTCAAGGAGATCTGTCTGGGGCAATGTCGTTTATAGCTAGAGCAGATCAATTTGTGAACCAGTATCAGTTTAAGTATCTTCTGCCCGGGGTTGTCGAAACACAGGTGCTTATTCTGCTTCGTCAGGGGAGCTTAGAAGAAGCTCTTCGACTTGCTCAGACTCACCAGCTTCTTCTAAGTGAAGCACGAGTATACCTTGCTATGGGAGATCCAGCTACAGCGTATAGGATTCTAGAAGCATGGCATAGTCACGTGGAAACAGAAAGATGGGAGGATGAACGACTTAAGGTGATCATTCTCCAGGCGCTTGCTCTCCATGCACAGGAGGAGAAGGAGAAGGAGAAGGCAGTACAACGATTGAAGGAAGCATTAAGGATGGCTGAGTCAGGGGGATTCATCCGTATCTTTGTTGATGAAGGGCTCCCGATGATGCAGTTATTGTCCGAAGCAAAGGCAGAGGGTGAACTGCCCAGCTATGCGAACACATTACTGGCTGCAATAGAAGCTGAAAAGCAACAGGAGGAAGCTACATTAGATGTAAGGGCAGTCAGGAATAAGTCAATAGCCCCTCCATTTATTGAGCCGTTAAGTGAACGTGAGCTTGAAGTATTACAGCTCATCGCTCAAGGACTCTCGAATCGAGAGATTGGTGAGAGGCTTTTCCTTGCTCTAAGTACGGTTAAAGGACATATCCGCAATATTTTTGATAAATTACAGGTCCAAAGGCGAACGGAAGCAGTAGCCCGTGCCAGGGAATGGGGATTACTATAATTCCCCCCATCTCATCTTTCGTTACCGTCTACCCCTGTGAGAATCCTGTAAACCTATTTAGGAAAAACAATACTTAAGTATCTATACATGCTACTCTGGTACAGCTATGCTTTGAGTAGAATAGAAGTCGAGGAGGATACTCATGAAAGCGATTGTCTGCACAAAATACGGAACCTCAGATGTACTCCAACTCAGGGAGGTAGAAAAACCTTCTCCCAAGGACAATGAGATCTTGGTCAAAATTCATGCAACAACCGTAACATCAGGTGACTGTCGAGTTAGAAGCTTCAATAGCCCTCCCTTGTACTGGATTCCTATGCGAATTGTCTTAGGGATTAGGAAACCCAGAAAACCGATACTGGGTGTAGAGTTGGCTGGGGAAGTTGAAGCTGTAGGTAGTAAAGTACAACGATTTAAGAAAGGTGATCAGGTTTTTGGCTTAACAGGATTTCGGTTTGGGGCTTATGCCCAGTATACATGCCTTCCTGAGAACGGAGTTGTAGAGCTAAAGCCAGCCAATATGACATATGAAGAAGCGACTGCTCTTCCATTTGGTGGAACGACAACCTTGCACTTTTTTCGAAAAGGAAAGATTGCACAGGGACAGAAGGTTCTTATTTATGGAGCTTCTGGAGCAGTTGGGACATCGGCGGTACAGCTTGCTAAGTATTTTGGAGCAGAAGTAACCGGGGTATGTAGCAGTACAAATATAGATTTGGTGAAATCTCTAGGAGCTGATAAAGTGATAGATTACACGAAGGAGGATTTTACCAAAAGCGGGGAGCGTTATGATCTGATTTTCGATGCTGTAGGAAAGATTTCTAAGTCACTGGGCAAAAAAGCTCTATCTCCAAATGGAAGGTATGTTACCGTTGATGGACAGGGGGTCGCTGAGGAACGTACGGAAGATTTAATTCTCCTCAGAGAGCTTGCTGAAAAGGGGGAGATCAGAGCGGTTATAGATCGCCTTTACCCATTGGAGCAAATGGCGGAGGCGCACAGTTATGTTGAAAAGGGACACAAGAAGGGCAATGTCGTGATTCAAGTAGAACAAGAGTAAGAAATAGTCAAATAGAGAGAGATCCCCAGGCTGAATAAGTCTAGGGATCTCTTTATTATGAGGTTTTTGATGCATATTTTGAGATTTATTAACAATGCTAAGAGAAGGAATTTGGATAAGGAGGTCTTGATTTGGAGTTGGATTTTCATTTTATATGGAAGGCGATTGTGATTGTTCTTGGTGGAGTTCTAATATTGCGGTTAGCTGGTAGAAAATCGATCTCTCAGCTGACGGTAGCACAGACAGTGATGATGATTGCTGTGGGTTCATTAATTATTCAGCCAGTTGGCGATCGAAATATTTGGATTACACTGATCATCACCTTATTAATGGTACTTACCCTTATCCTGATCGAATACATTGCTTTAAAATTTGATGCTCTAGAATCCTTTTTTTATGGAAAAGCACTACTCGTGATCGAGAATGGTCAGCTAAATAAGAAGAACTTAAGAAGATTACGCTTAACTGTAGATATGCTGGAGGTGCGAATGAGGCAGAAGGGCATTCAAAAAATCAGTGATGTACAGTGGGCTACGATCGAGCCTAACGGTCAATTGGGCTATATGCTTAAGCCTGAAAAGCAATATGCCACAAAAGAAGATATTCACATGCTCCTCTCTTTTCTTCAAGCAAGTAATCAGATGGTCCAAGTCCCTGTTCCTCAACCAAACGAAGCAGATAACTTTTTTACAGAAGTGAAAAACCAAAAGCATGTAGTAGAACCTCCAGAAAACCTGAAATGAGGCAAAGAACCGATGGATATTAAGACAAGATATACACATTTTTTTAAGGTGCTTGGTCAATGGGTATTGTATGGAAGTATCATCGGTTTTGTTGTAGGGTCGACAACAGCTCTTCTCTTAGAAACGAACGATTTATTAGGAGAAACACGAGAAAAAAATGACTGGCTGATCTTCCTTCTCCCTCTTGGAGGAATTGTCATCGGATACCTCTATATGCATTATGGTAGAGCGTTTTATAACAACACATTAAGTGATGCTGCGGAATTAAACAATTTAGTAATAGACGGGGTTCATGGCAAGAAAAAAATTCTGCGGAGAATGGGACCCATTGTGTATCTTGGAACCTTTATCACGGTTTTGTTCGGAGGTTCAACAGGAAGAGAAGGAGCCGCGATTCAAATGGGCGGGAGTGTGGCTGAAGCGGTCAATCGTTTTTTTAAGGTGCACCTATTGGATACAAGGATTATCCTCATGAGCGGCATAAGTGCTGGTTTTGGAGCAGCATTTGGAACTCCTATCACGGGTGCTGTTTTTGGCATGGAAATGACAGCACAAGGAAAAGTAAAATTTGAAGCGATCGTGCCTTGTCTTGTTGCTAGCTTTGCAGGTCACTATACAACGGAAGCTTTCTGGGGAGTCGGACATGAAAAATTTCTGATAGAAACAGTCCCGCAGTTATCTATCCTGACATTTACCAAAGTGCTTCTATTAGCTGTCTTGTTTAGCTTGCTAAGTATTTCCTACTGTCAGGTAAGGCATGGAATCCAAACGCTTTCTGAAAAATATTTTCATAAAAATCATATGAAGAGAGCCTTCGTTGGCGGAGTGATCATTATTGCTCTCACGTTATTAGTTGGTACGAAGGATTACAATGGTCGAGGCTTAGATATGCTGGAGCAATCATTTAAAGAAGAAGTACCTCCCTATGCCTTTCTGGCGAAGCTAGTCTTTACTGCTGTCACTCTAGGAAGTGGCTTTGTTGGAGGAGAAGCCATCCCTTTGTTTTTCATGGGAGCCACATTAGGGAATGCTTTGTACTCTTTTATGGACTTACCTCTCTCTTTTCTCGCTGCTCTGGGGATGGTTGCCGCTTTTTGTGCTGGATCGAATACCCCTATAGCCGCCTTTTTGTTAGCCTTAGAAATGTTTGATGGGAAGGGAGTAGAGTATTTTTTTATTGCTTGTGTCGTTGCTTATCTCTTTTCAGGACATCATGGACTATGGGCTTCTCAAACGCTCTATGAGCCGAAGAGCAGGCTTTATCAAATTGCAAATGAAGAAACCATTGGGAATATAGAAAAAAGAAAAAGCAATAGGTGGAGCTAAATATCATGAACTTGAACTAAAAATTAGGTGTGATTATAACGCAGAAATGCCGTTTTTGATTGTATAATGAGGGATATTAAGAGCTTTGCTTTGCAGAGGAAAGTGTGAAGGAGAAGAAGGATGGCTGCCAATATACTAATTATAGAAGATGATCTGGAGATTCAAGAGCTTATTGTGACATGCTTGAACAAAGAAGGGTATCGTACGCTCTCTTCCTCCAATGGGGCAGAGGCACTTGAGCAGCTAGTAAAAAACTCAGTTGAGCTTGTCATTTTAGATCTTATGATGCCCAAAATGGATGGATACGAGGTATTGCGTAGAATTCGTGAAATATCCAGCATCCCTGTCTTGATATTGTCTGCAAAGGGTGAAGAAATGGACAAAATGCTAGGGCTTGGTCTTGGGGCAGACGACTATGTGACTAAACCTTTTGGACTTGGAGAATTGACTGCTAGAGTAAGGGCAATGCTAAGAAGATATCTACAATTTAATAACAGTATTTCCCTTACATCTTCTATGATTAAGAGAGGCGACCTCACATTGAATAAGCAGACATACGAGGTCTTTGTCGGTCCTTCTAAAGTAGAACTAACAGCTAAAGAGTTTGACATACTGACGCTCTTTATGACTTACCCATCCCGTGTTTTTACGAAATCACAAATATATCAAGCGGTGTGGAAAGAAGATTGTCTAACAGATGAAAATACGGTTATGGTCCATATTCGTCGTTTGCGTAAAAAAATAGAAGCTGATCCATCCCATCCTAGATATATCCAGACCGTATGGGGGATTGGGTATAAGCTTGGTGAGGCTGTGAACGAATGACGGGGGCTTTTTTGATCTTGCTGCTGCCAATGCTAATTCTCTTTTATCTGGTCTGGAGGTTATGGAATATCAAACGCCAGCTAAGAGAAGCTGTCAAAAGAATTGAAGAGATTCGAGCGGAAAATAGGAATCAGCGCATTCGTTTTCCAGAGATGTATCTGCCAATAAGTGAGCTTGGAGGAAGCTTGAATCGTCTATTGGATGATTTTAATCGAAACCATGAGAAATTAAAGTTGTTAGAACGAGAACATAAGAATATGATTGCCCATATCTCACATGATTTGCGTACTCCTCTAACATCCATGCTCGGTTATATTGAATTGATCCAGCAGGATCAAACGGTTGGGGAAAAGGAAAGGCAACGTTATCTTCAAATCGTCGCTTCAAAGGGAAATAGCTTGGATCTATTTATTCGAGAGTTTTTTGAACTATCGAAGCTTGAAACTTCCGATGTTCCGTTTGATCTTTCTAGAATCAATATTAGTGAAAAAATCCAAGAGGTGATTGTCACTTTTTATCAGCAGTTTCAAGCTGTACATATGACACCCTGTTTTCAATTCCCTTCCCCTCCTGTCTATGTGTGGGGAAATGCCCAAGCCATTGAGCGAATGTTTAATAATTTGTTTTCTAATATTTTGAAATATGGCACAGATGGAAGAACATTTGGTGTTAGTGTTTGGGAAGAGGACAAGTGGGTTCGAATTGATGTGTGGGATTGTGGACGGGGAATTCCTAATAAGGATTTACCCTATGTGTTTGAACGTCTTTATCGAGGGGATACACGGAGTAAGAGCGGAAGTACAGAAGGGAATGGTTTAGGTCTTGCGATTGTGAAGTCTTTAGCAGAAAAACAAAAAGGCAGTGTTGAAGTGAACAGTATTCCGAATGAAAAGACTTGTTTTTCCGTGCGCTTGCAGAAAGCTTTATAAGCAGACAGAGCCATAGATTTTCATATGGATTATGAAAGAAAACGGATGTAAGAAAAAAGTAAGAAATAATTCATTGGAAAGTAAGGCTCTCTTTATATAATGAAAACCAGCCTTTAAATAAAACGAAAGAGGGGTTGGTAATGGTGGAAGAGGTTTTGAAAACAACAAGCCTTACTAAACAATATAAAAAGCGTACTGTTGTTGATCATGTTAGCTTCTCCGTAAAAAGAGGAGAGATCTATGGTTTTCTAGGGCAAAATGGATCGGGTAAAACAACAAGCTTGCGTATGATCATGGGCTTGATTCGTCCGACTTCAGGTCAAATCGAGCTTTTTGGGCAAGAGATAACTGAGGGAAAGCGAGCTGTTTTTGAAAGGATAGGCTCCATTATTGAAATGCCAGGCTTTTATCCCAATTTAACGGCAGTCGAGAATTTAGAGATTCATCGTAGGATGATGGGAATGGGCAATAAGGAGTGTCTAGAGGAATCACTTGATCGAGTGAGGTTGCTTGGTGCTAGAAATGAAAAGGTAAAGAATTTTTCCCTTGGGATGAAACAACGCTTAGGCATAGCACGAGCGCTACTCCCTCGTCCAGAATTGTTAATATTAGATGAACCGACCAATGCCTTAGATCCGATTGGGATTAAAGAAGTGCGTCATTTGATTACAGAGCTTGCCTTGTATCAAGGGATTGCTGTTCTAGTATCAAGTCATATCTTAAGCGAGATTCAACAGATTTCTACCAAGATAGGAATTATTCATAAGGGAAAACTAATAGAAGAAATTGATCAGGAAGCATTGCAATTAAAAAATAAACAGTGCATCGAGTTCAAGGTTAGTGATGATCGCAAGGCAGTGATGCTATTGGAACAGAAGCTGGGCATTCACGATTACGCTGTACCAGAGCCAGGTGTTATTAGAGTGTTTGAACAGTTGACGAAATCAGCACTCATGAATCGCCTCCTTGTCCAGCAAGATATTGATGTACTGGAAATCACCATGCAACGGGAAACCTTAGAAGATTATTTCCTAAGCATGACTGGGGGTGATCGAGATGCTTAACATCCTGTGGACAGAGCTCCTTAAATTAAAGCGAACGAACCTCCTATGGTTAGTAATCATTGGTGCTATAACGCCAGCACTATTAAACTGCCTTGTTGAAATAGAGCATCTGGATTGGGAGAATTTTCTCCAAAACAATCTGATCTTCTACACTCTTTTAACAGGATCGGTGATGTTTGCTTTAATTGGAGGTTATATCGTTGCACGTGAATTCATAGAGAGGACAGCAAATCAGCTATTTGCTTATCCCTACCATCGTTCACTATTGATGATGGGTAAATTCATGGTCATCCTACTAATCATCTTGATCATGTTTTTGGTGAATTTTTTTGTGGTTATTCTCTCCGGAATGATGATTGGAGAAGAGCCTTTATCTACAGAGATTCTGTGGAAATATGCTGGTATCTATGTCTGGATGTTCGTTTTACAAGCCTTGTTGATTCCGATGATCATGACGGCAGGTATGGTTGGTAAGAGCTATGTTCCGCCTATTGTACTTGGGGTCGTAGCCTTACTGATTAGCATGATGGTTTTTAGTGGGGTTGAGGATGAGAACTCAACTCGTATTTTATTAGGCAGCTATCTTCCATTTGGTGCTATGGTTGTCCATATGTCAGAATTAATGGGGAATAAAAATGTGGCTTCGGGTGTATATCTTCATGCTTTATATCCCCATACGCTCGTGTTTATCTTATTTTTTATCTTTAATGCCGTTTATTATTCCAAAGCGGAGATTCATAGTGGGTCTTAATCCCATGTATTCATTATTCTATTATATAAATACTGATAATAGTAACAAGATATGAAGTTGACGTTCAATAGTCAGCTTCTTTTTTTTTGGTTCTTTGGCTTTTTTATAAAAGATAAGAAAGTGTGCCTTAAATAACAGACAAAAACGTAGGGAGTGTGTAAGATCAGTAACAATACTGTGATATAGAGGAGAGATAAGAATGAGTGCAAAGCTGAGCAAAAATGATTTACCGCTTGTTTATTCCTGTTCCGGATGTTCTTCCGCGGCACAAACAGCAAATAGTATAGCGATCAAAATGGATCGGGAAAAAATAGCTGAGATGTCCTGTATAGCGGGGGTTGGTGGAGATGTCAAACCCTTAGTCAGAACAGCAAAATCAAATCGAGAAATTATAGCTATAGATGGGTGTCCCTTGTCTTGTACCAAAAGTTGTTTAGCTAGACATGATGTTTCACCTAAGCATCATTTCGTTTTAACGGATTTTGCTGTTCCAAAAATTAAGGGAGAAGATCCTGATCCTGTTCATATATTGAGTGTGTACAACCAGATCTTAGAACAGATCAGTTAGCATTTGATACCAGAATTTTTTCTGGAGTACCAATACCAGCAAACAAATAAACTAATCACATAGTAGGTAATAAAGATATAGAGGGCAAGGTTAGCTGTCCCCGTTGTTTCGATAGACCAGCCAAAAAGCTTCGGGATGAAAAAGGCGCCATAGGCTGCAATGGCAGCTGTAAATCCTAATACGGGAGCGGCTAGCTTTGCTTCAAAGATAAAAGGAATCATGCGGAAGGTTGCCCCATTCGCAATTCCAGCTCCAGCAAAAAGGAGTAAGAACAGAATCAGAAAGCCTAAGAAATAGTGAGTATTTAAGAAATAAACAACACCAGAAGTAGCTATAATCATGCTCACAATGACCCAGAATGTTACCTTTGACCCACTGTTTACCTTATCCGATAACCATCCTCCAAAAGGACGAATGGAAGCTCCAACAAGAGGCCCTAAGAAGGCAAATTTCACTGCATCCACCTCTGGAAACTCAGAGCGAATCAAAAGTGGAAAAGCGGCGCTGTAGCCAATAAATGAGCCGAAGCACATAACATACAGCCATGTCATAATCCAAGTGTGCTTATATTTCAGAATCGAAAGCTGTTCCCTTACGCTTTGCTTGGTATTAGGTAAAGTATCCATTTTGAATATGGTTAGTAAAACAGCTAAGATGATAGGAATAACCCAGACAAAAGCAGCATTTTGCAAGAAAATTTCAGTACCGTCTGGAAGAACTTGAGCTCCTCCTGTCATTATCCCAATAAATCCAACTCCGATAACGATTGGCGTGACAAACTGAACTACACTGACCCCGAGATTTCCAATACCAACATTAATTCCATTGGCTGTTCCTTTTTCTTTCTTAGGGAAAAAGGGATTAAGTGTTGCTGTTGATGAAGACAAGCATCCTCCTCCAAGTCCACATAGGGCAGCTAAAAGCACAAGGACAGAGTAAGGGGTTTCCGGATTTTGAACGGCAAAACCAATTCCAATGGCAGGGATAAGCAAGACACTAGTACTAATGACTGTCCATCTTTTTCCCCCTACTAATCCAGGCATAAAGGTGTATACCAAGCGGAAGGTAGCTCCTACTAAGCCTGGTAAGGCAGCCAACGTAAAGAGCTCATTTTTGGTTAAGTTAAAACCTACATCATTCAGCCTAACCGCTACGACTGACCAAATTTGCCAGACGATAAAAGCTAAAATAAGTGCAAAAACAGAGATAAATAAATTTTTTCGCGCTATTTTCTTTCCTTTAGTTTCCCAAAAATGAGAATCCTCAGGATTCCAATCTTGAATTTTACTCATGTTATGATTCCTCCTGTACTGTGACGAATGTTAATAATATGTGCTAAGCTAACTCATTTTATCAACACTTTAGGTGGAATGATGTGAAGGAAATCACAATATAAGAATGTTCTTTGTTTTTTAGTTCATTTCTCTTACTAATTCGTAGGCGTCTAAATCCCCGATCAGGATATTCTTTTCATCTACAACAGGAAGTTCTTCAAGACCATGAACAATGAATAACTCAAGGGCTTTTTCTAAGGAATCGCTTTTTCGCACGGAGATAGGAGGTATCATGATATCCTTAGCTGTGGAATTGAGTGATACATAGTCTAGGAGCTTTCCCTTGGATACCGCTTTTCCACTATTTACTCCACTTCGAACTGCCAATACTTTGAGCAACTCTTTAAGTGTAATAATCCCGATTAATGTTGTATCCTGATCAATCACATAAATAGAACGATATATTGGATCTACACCAGACATTTTTTGGCGTACAAGACGAATGGAATCATCTGCAAGCACGGTACTCGGGTTATTGGTTATATTCTGGTAGAAATCACCCACCCTAGGCATTTTTTTCACCTTCTTTTTCGTTTACCATACGATTCAGTATATGGTTAATTCCTATCGTTCTTTCCACCTCCAAAACAAAGGCAATTCCTTTACCTGGCTTGTTTAATTCAGCATCTAGCATAATTGACTGTAATACCTTTTCCGTCTTTTCTCGATCAATTAAGGTTAAAATTAGTTCCTTTTCAGGTTCGATGGCAATGTTAAAAAGCTTGGCTTGTTCATGGATTCCCGTTCCTCTGCCGTAAATAATAGTCCCACCTTCAGCTCCTGCTTTTTTTGATGCCTCAACTACTTTTTCTGAATATCCTTTATTGACAATCGTCACGATCAAATCATAATAAACTTTATTTTCCATCATATCCTCCTTGAAAATCAGCTTTGTGCTTTCAGTAAGTGAGCAATTCCTGCAATGCGTTGTACATCGATGACGAATCCAATTCCATTCCCAGGTGTACTTAGCTTCCCCGCCTTTTCAATAGCTTGAATAATCTGCTCCATCTTTTCAGTGGGCATTAAAGTTATAATCATTTCTTTATCATGCTCTACTGTTATTCCAAAGAATGTTTTCATTTCGTGAATCCCTGTTCCTTTTCCGTAAATAATAGTCCCGCCTTCAGCTCCGGCTGCTTTTGAGGCAGTTACTATTTTGGAGGCGACTCCTTTTTTTACAATAGTGACTAGCAACTTATGATTCAGATTCAAATGTTCGTTCATTTTCCTTCTCCTTTCGATCATAAAGGATTCCCAGTATCAACACAGATAAGATAGGAGATAGAGCTACTAAGGCGATCATGCCAAAACCATCTAGTAAGGGATCGCGTCCCTCCAATACAGAAGCAATACCGACCGCCATGGCTACAATAAATGTTACAGTCATGGGACCTGTGGCAACTCCACCTGAATCAAAAGCGATGGCAGTGAAAGTTCGAGTAGAAAATCTAATAAGAACAAGGGCTATAAGGTATCCAGGGATAATGAAATACCATAGAGGAATTCCTAGAATCATACGTAGCATGGCTAGAGCAATAGAAGTAGCCACACCTATAGATAATGTGTAGAGCATTAGCTTTTGTGGAATGTAACCTCCCGATACTTTTTCAACCTCATGATTCAGAATACGCACAGCGGGTTCGGCAAATGTAGCCACAAACCCTAATACAAAGCCAATGGGAACAAGCACCCACAAATGCTCTTTTTGTCCTAGGATGATTCCCATCATTTCTCCTGCAGGTAAAAAACCGATATGCACTCCTTGGAGAAAAAAAGCAAGCCCCCAAAAAGTAAGAAAGATTCCTTTGAAAATATCCATGAGCTTTTTAAATGGTAATTTTAAAACGAAAAACTGAAAAAACAAAAAGAAAATCAAGAGAGGGATGAGGGCGAATGCAACTTCATAGAGTACATGTCCGAACCCTTCGAAAATCTGTATATTCATCCATAAATCACTCCTAACAATAAGACGGCTAAGATAGGTCCGATGGATGCTAGCGCTACCAATCCAAATCCATCCGTTGAAGCTGATTTTCCTCTTAATACTGATGCTACACCGACACCTAATGCTAGAATAAAGGGCACCGTCATAGGACCAGTAGTGACTCCCCCAGCATCAAATGAGATAGGAATAAAGTGAGCAGGGGTAAAGGCAGCTAATAAAAAGACACAACCATATCCACCGATAAGCAGGTAGGTCAAAGAAATATTTAATAATATTCTAAGCATAGCCAAGCCTACAAAAATGGCGACACCTACAGCAACTGTATAAATCAAAATGGTTCTAGATACAATCCCATCTGATACTAAATCAACCTGGATGGCTAGGACACGCACATCTGGTTCTGCGATAGTGGCGACAAACCCAAGTAGAAATCCAAAGAAGACAACAAGCCAAGCTTTTCCCATTCGTGGGAGAGCTGATCCAATCATTTCTCCTACAGGTAACAATCCAATATGTACCCCTAAAAGAAAAAGAATGAGACCGACTGAAACCATGAGGACTCCAATCATAAATTGTACAAACATCTCCTGTGGCATACCGATCATTGTAAATTGTAAGACAATGACAATAAGTGACAATGGCATAATCGCATAGACAACTTCCTTGACGGTGTCTTTAATATTTTGCATTGCTTCCTCCTCACCTGAATTTTTTTTGTTAGAGGGTGCTCTCTTTTATTTCTACATGAATAGGTTCGATCTTTTTATTTAGTAACATTTTTAATTCATGTTTTTTTTCTTTTGCCACAAGGATATAAAGAATATCCCTGGCTTTAATTTCTGTATTTCCATGTGGAGTGACTAAATCCCCAGACCGAATGATGGCATTAATAAGGACGTCTTGAGGGAAGTTAATCTCTATGAGAGTCTTATTAACAATGAAAGCTTCCTCACTTACTTCAAATTCAATAATTTCTGCGTTTGCTTTTCCTATGGAAACAAGCTCTAATGAGTGCGGAGGCTCTACTTTATTGGGACCATTTAGCCCTAATTTTTGGGCTAAAAATGATATGGTCGAGCCCTGGATTAAGGCAGAGATTAAGACAACGAAAAAGACAACGTTAAAGAACAACTGGCTATTCTCCAGCCCCATAGTCATAGGGAAGGTAGCGAGAACGATGGGGACAGCCCCCTTTAATCCAGCCCAAGATAAGAAGACCTTCTCCTTCATGTCAAAGCCCATTCTCAGCGTGGAGAGAAAAACAGCAATCGGTCGAGCAATAAAGATTAAAATAATCGAAAGCAAGACCCCTTTAACGATAATCTCTAACGATAGAAATTGTTTAGGGAAAACCAGGAGTCCCAGAATAATGAACATAAGAATCTGCATCATCCAAGCAAATCCTTCATTAAATCTAAAGATCGAATGACGATAGGTCAAATCCCTATTTCCTATGACAAGGGCGGCTATATAAACCGCTAATAACCCACTCGCTCCGATTAGATCAGTAATACTATAGGTGAGTAAAGCAAAGGCGAGGGCAAAAATAGGATAGAGTCCACTAGAGTCTAAGTTGATTTGGTTTATGGAGTAGCTGGCAAAACGTCCAAGTAGGTATCCCATGACTAAACCAACTCCCATTTGCCAAAAAAATGTGCCTATAAGCAGATAATAAAGTGGATTTTCAATTGTCATCAGCTCAATTAATGACAAGGTTAAAAAAACAGCCATCGGATCATTGGTCCCAGATTCGGCTTCTAGAGTTGAACTAAGCCTTTCACGAATATTCTGTCCTTTAAGAACAGCGAAGATCGCTGCTGCGTCTGTAGAACCAACAATGGCACCAAAGAGAAATCCTTCTAGCCAAGTCACATTAAGAATAAGCTTGGCAGCGAGAGCAACAACAATGGTAGTAAGCAAAACCCCTAATGTAGCCAAAGAGAGGGAAGGCTTGGCTACTGACCTAACAGAGGACCATTTGGTTTGCAACCCCCCTTCAAATAGAATGATGACCAAGGCAAAAATACCAATTAATTGAGCAAGCTGCGGGTTGTCAAAGTAGATGAAGCCTAAACCGTCACTTCCCATCAGCATTCCTACGAGTAAGAATAGTACAAGGGCAGGAACTCCCAAGCGAGTTGAGAATTTAGTGGTTAATACTCCAATGATTAATAATAGAGATGAAAGTAAAATATAATAGTCGATCGTCATTTGTTCTAGCATCTTTTATCTTCTCCCTTCCTCGACGGTGATCCCATTTCCTCTATAAATTCACATCAATTTGCACTTTAAACACTTCCTCTTTTTGAATTCCAATGTATCGTAATGTTTCAGCGCGTGTCGCATGATGAAAGATGGATTGTAATAATGAAATTGCCACCCCTTTTCGATAAGCATGGTAGCCAAATGTTTTCCTCAATGTATGAGTGCCAATGGGTGAGCTAACCCCTGCCTCCCGGGCTACCTTATTGATAATTCGATATGCTTGCTGACGAGTAATGGGGAGATTATTTTTCTGTGATTTAAAAAGATACTCTTCTTCTTTTAACCCAGATTCATGAAAATAATCCTCTAGCGCTTTTCTCACCTTTTCATTCAGGTAAAAATATTTTTCTGCACTTTTTTTGTCTTCTTGTAAAACGAAATACTCACGAATATGTATGCCATCATAAACATCCTTGACCTTCATTTTTAATAAATGACTTACCAGAATGCCCGTATTGATACCTAAAACAAAAAATAAATAGTCCCTAGTTGATCTTTCTTGAAGAATTTTTTGTATTTGCTTGATCGTCTTGATCTCTTTAATAGGTTCTACAAATTCCATTTTCACACCTCAATATAGTTACTTAATAATAAGTATAGCATATAATATGTAACATTTCCTGTCGTTTAACTGTAAATTTAGAGGGCATTACGAGGATGACATGCCAACACATCCAAGGATCCATTTCTGTTGCTCGATGTATCTGTTCCTTCATTCCTATGTTAAAATCACAAAATAGAGTATGCTTGGGGATGTGAGTGAATGGGAATGATTGAGAAATTCTATACGTTCATTATTTTTCTAGCCGTGGTGACTGGCTTATTATTGGGAAAGGTTGATTTGATTCAAGCCCATGCAGACAGCATCTTGATTCCATTACTAGTGATTATGCTCTATCTTACCTTCTTACACATTCGATTTCGTGAGATTAGAAGCTCATTTCTAAATCTTAAGTTTTCCATCACTGCTCTCCTCATTAATTTTGTCTGGGTTCCCTTCTTAGCTTGGGTCTTAGTGGGATTATTCTTAGATCACCCAGCTTTAGCTATTGGATTTATCATGTTAATGGTGACTCCTTGTACAGACTGGTACTTAATTTTTACAGGAGTGGCTAGAGGGAATCTAGCCTTATCTACAGCTATTTTACCGCTGAACCTTATTTTGCAAATCTTATTGCTCCCGATCTTTCTTTTGCTCTTCACAGGGACAAGAGGGGGAATTGAAGGAGCTTATTTCATAGAAGGGGTAGTGATTGTCCTTCTCCTTCCTTTGCTGTTAGCAGGTTTGACCCAGCTTCTACTAAAAAATAAGGAACAGCTTCAATCTAAAATCCTCTCAAAGCTTAGTGTCTTACCTATCGTTTTCCTAGCCTTTGCGATTATGGCTATGTTTGCCTCACATGGTCAACTGCTAGTCGAGAACATCGAGTTGTTGTGGTCGCTCATACTGCCTGTACTTTTGTTTTTTGTCCTTAATTTTTTCTTCGGGCAGCTGGTGGGAAGGAGCTTGAAATTTTCATACGCAGACAGAGCAAGTTTAAGCTTAACGACATTAGCGAGAAATTCACCCATTGCTTTAGCTCTTGCTATGACAGCCTTTCCAGATCAACCCTTAATTGCTCTCACCTTAATTATAGGACCGTTAATAGAACTGCCTGTTTTGGCTGTGGTCACACAAGTGTTGGTATGGCAGAGGAAGAGAGAGGAACGCAACTAGTGGCACGGTTTACAAGTTGGAACGAAAAATAGATTCTTGCTATAATGAAGCGTAGTATAATGTTTTGAAATAGCTATTAAAGGAGAAAATTTATGTATACTATATTGATTCCTGATAGCAAAGCAGTAAAGGAAAGAATAACATGAAAAAAAGAATATCATCTTGTTTAATCTTTGTTCTTTTGACATTGATGAGCTTAGCTGTTCCTCTATCTGGGAGTATAGATCATGCTTCGACAGAAGGAACGAGTCAATTTATTTCACAGCAGCAAACCATTTGGCTTCTTTCAGAACAGGAAACCAGATTCACCTTTTCTCCACGACTGCGGATGAGTGGAAACGAGGCATTACGATATTCTGATCCTTTTCTGTTGTCGTTTACTAGAAGTGTTGGTTTACATACAATTGATATTCAAATCTCTAATTACCGTGAGGTATTAAAATATAAGGAAGGATTAGCAACCTATAGTGAAATCAAAGAATCCTTAGCTTCAAGTACTTTTTTAACGCCGAGAAAGAGAATGGAGCGATCTTGGGTTAGACCTTTCTCCCTTGTGTAATCTTATTTTTTGATTAAGAGAACATGAAGGGAAGGAAAGGTGAGAATGAATAGGTTTAGTAGAATTTTTCTTTTTTTATTTCTAGTTGTGCTTACTTTTGGTGTAGTAGGGCTTACTTCTTCTGATGTTGTGGAGGATATTACTCTAGGGTTAGATCTACAAGGTGGTTTTGAAATTCTGTATCAGGTGATTCCTTCGCAGGAAGGACAGGCTGTTACCAAGGATTTATTACTTCAAACCCAAACAGCTCTGCAAAAAAGGGTCGATGCGATCGGAGTGAACGAACCCGAGCTGCGGATAGAAGGAGAAGACCGAATTCGGGTCAAGCTTGCAGGAGTGACGGATCAAGAGCAGGCTAGACGTATGCTAGCTACGGAAGCCCATCTTACATTCAGAGATGTACATGATCAGCTTATGATGGGTGGAGAGAATATTGTAGAAGGCTCAGCAAAGGTTCATATAAATGAGGTCAACCAGCCTTTTGTAGCTTTCAAATTTAAAGACTCGAAGCAAGCGAGTGAAGTCACAGCGACATTATTAGCGCAGCCTATGGTGATCTGGCTAGATTGGGAAGAAGGGGACTCCTTCGAGGCGGAAAGCCAGAAACCGAATCCTAAATTTATTTCGGCTCCGATTGTTAAAAATATTTTGAACTCAGAAGGCTCCATTACAGGCAACTATACCTACAGTGAAGCAAAAGAGCTAGCTGATTTCTTAAATGCTGGGGCGCTTCCTGTTACCTTAGAAGAGTTATCTGCCAATAGTGTGGGAGCAAAACTAGGTGAACAAGCGATGGATCTGGCAATAAAAGCTGGATTCATAGGAGGAGCCTTAATTATCCTCTTTATGCTGATCTATTATCGTCTTCCTGGAGCGGTAGCGGCTGTTACGATTGTGGCGTATGTCTATCTCATCCTGCTTGTTTTTAATTGGATGCATGCCACCCTGACACTACCGGGGATAGCAGCTTTAGTTCTAGGTGTTGGGATGGCTGTCGATGCGAATATATTAACCTATGAGCGGATTAAGGAAGAAATTCGTGCTGGTAAATCGATCGTGTCTGCCTTTAGAGTTGGCTCAAGGCGAGCTCTGGGAACGATTATGGATGCCAATATCACCTCGATTATTGCCTCTATGGTTCTTTTCTATTTTGGCAGCAGTGCAATTCAAGGATTTGCTGTTGTTTTAATGACAAGTATCGTACTTAGTATGCTGACGGCTGTATTTGGAACTAGGCTATTGCTTGGCTTACTCGTTAGAAGCCAAGTAGTGGATCAGAAACCTCAGTGGTTTGGTGTTAAGAAGCAGGACATCATTAGTCTAGAGGCTCCGAAGTCCACTCCTGATCACGATAAAAATCAATCAAGGGGATTGAACTTTGTTCAACACCGTCGCAAGTTTTTTGGCATTTCGGCAAGCATCATTGTCCTAGGTATCTGCTTTCTCGCTTTTTCGGGCTTGCAATTAGGCGTTGATTTTACAGGTGGGACTCAACTTGAGATGATCAATGCGAAGCAGGGCTTTGTTCTTGATGAGGTCAAGGATGGACTGCGACAGGTTGGTTTGCCGGCTGGAGAGTTTAGTTTTGCGGGGAATAACAATGAAGTGGTTCGTATTTTATTTCAAGAAAATATTTCAAAAGAGCAACGTCATGAGTTAGAGCAATTGTTTAGCGCGAAGTATGGTGCAGAATTTAGTATGAGTGAAACGACGGTATCTCCAGATATTGCACGAGAATTAGCCAGACAAGCGATCTGGGCAGTCCTCTTAGCGTTTGGAGGAATTCTTATCTATATAGCTGTCCGATTTGAATTTCTTTTTGCTGTTGCTGGGATCATCGCTTTGCTGCATGCACCATTATTCACTCTGGTTGCAGTTGCCGTCATCAGAATGGAGGTCGATCTGACCTTCATTGCTGCCATATTGACGATTGTCGGGTATTCGATTAACGACACGATCGTGATTTTTGACCGAATTAGAGAAAACCTGCGGATAACGAAGATAAAAAATAAGGCTCAATTAGCAGACCTTATTAATCAAAGTATTCGTGATACCCTTGCTCGGTCCATCAATACATTAGTTACAGTCCTCTTTGCCGCTATAGCTTTATATGTATTTGGTGGGGAAGGAATTCGGAATTTTTCACTCACCCTTCTTATTGGGTTACTGGCAGGAGCGTATTCCTCTCTATTTATTGCTCCTCAGACATGGTTCGTGTTTAAAAGCAGGACATAGTTTCTTATCGGGCTGTCGAACAACGTTTCGACAGCCTTGTTGTATAAATGACTTGATCTTTGCATAGAAAGAATAGCAATCGAAGAGAAAGGATGCATGGGTTTAGGTGGTAAACTAGTAATAAAACAAAGATCAAGGAAGGAACATGATTAAAAATGAAAAAACTAGACACAAGTAGTGAGTCAGCCATTGCCCATTCAGAGATGAAGCGATGTGTGCCATGGATTTATTATGTGATCTTTTTTGCTGTTTTGAACGAATCGCTGTTCAATGTTTCTACACCAAGCATTGCTCAGCAGTTTGACTTGGATGCGGCAGGAGTAAGCTGGGTTATCACCATTTTCTTTATCGTTTTTGGTTTGGGGATGGCGATCTTCGGTAGACTTGCCGATCTGTATAGTGTCAAAAAATTAATTACAATTGGAATTATTCTATATAGCGTAGGATCTATTTTAGGATTTGTTCTTCAGGCTTGGTATCCTGCTGTGATTCTGTCCCGAGCGATTCAAGGGGCTGGAGGTTCTGCAATTCCGGCGTTGGTATTTGTTATGGTGGCTCGATTCTTCACACAAGAAGAGCGCGGGAAATTATTTGGCATGATTACCTCCACGGTTTCTTTCGCTATTGGAATTGGACCGGTGCTTGGAGGTTATGTAGCTGGAGCCCTCCACTGGTCGTTTTTATTCCTTGTTTCGCTTCCTGTTTTGGTGGCGATTCCTTTTTTCAGAAGGCTGTTACCCAATGAACCTCGTCGACCAGGACGTTTGGATATCCTGGGAGCCGCTCTATTAGGGCTTGTTGTATCGATGCTGATTGTCTATACGACCAAGGTCCAGCTGATTTATCTGTTGGTTTCTATCATCGCACTGGGAATTTTTATCGTTCACATTCGTCGGGTGAAGGAGCCTTTTGTTGATCCCTCCTTATTCACCAATAGGAAGTATCGGAATGCACTAATCATTGGATTTTTGATCTTTGGAACGGTCATCTCTGTGATGTTTGTGATCCCGTTGATGCTAAGCAATATTTATCATCTGGGTACGGAAAGTATAGGAATCATTATGTTTCCGGGAGCCATTAGTGCAGTTATTTTTGGGAAGGTGGCAGGGCATTTAACGGTCAAAAAGGGCAGTCATTTCGTTGTCTATCTAGGTCTTTTCTGTATTGCCCTCAGTTTACTGCTACAGTCTTCCCTTATTGGACTGTGGGTCTGGTTTATAGGGATGGTGCTGATCCTGATGTACATTGGATTATCCTTTCTCAGACGGCACTGGCTGAGAGTGTCACGCAAACTTTGCCGCCTCAACAAATAGGGGTAGGAATGGGATTCTTTAATATGATCGTTACTATTTCTGGTGCCATCGTCACCGCAGTGGTGGCAAAAGCAATGGAGCAAAAGCTATTTGCTTTTCCACTGCATCCGATGATTTCCAATGCAGATGCTTATTTATATGGCAATTTGATTCTATTCTTAAGCATCGTCATCACAGTAAGTGGTGTCCTCTATTATGTGACCTTTAACCTACAGACAGATCGTCAGCCTAAGCCAACAACGAACGAATAAAGAGAAACGGGCTAAAAGCAAGTCTGCGTAGCTTAGATGAGGCTCTGACAAATTTCAGGTTATATTAAGGTTACATCAACACAGGATTAAGTTTTCTCTCTTATACTTTTCAAGATAGAACATGAATGTAAAGGAGAGTAAACAAATGAGGACTTTTGGAAAGCTTGGTAGTAAGCTTGCGATCACTCTATTGTGCGTTTTGTTATTTAGTATGCTAAGTGGATGTATTCTACAGTCAGAAAAAGAAATACCTATTTTCTCGGATCAAAAAGCTCCAGGTCAAGAAATGGAGCTTTTTGCCGATGATTTCTTTCAACGTCCAGAAATCAAAGAGAATCTGGCAGGAGCTGTTTTTGTAGTCGTGAGAGATGATAAGATTTTGGTGAAAAAAGGATATGGTTTCGCTGATGAAAAGCAGCAGGTGCTAGTCGATCCGGACAAGACGGTTTTTCGTGTTGCATCGGTATCCAAGACGATCACCGCTACAGCCGTGATGCAATTAGTTGAACAAGGGAAAATCGAATTGAATAACGATTTATCTGCGTATCTAGGGGAGATTCAGATTCCAAATCTGACGACGGGTTCACTCTTAAAAATGAAGCATCTATTAACGAATTCTACGGGTTTTGAGTATGGGGATACGGCTGATTCCTCTACGGAAGACCTGACACAGGAAGTTTCATTAGAGCAATATGTGAGAGATCATGCTCCTAAGGTCGTTCGTCAGCCTGGAGAATATTATCGATATGACAATCTAGGATCTACCATCCAGGGCTATGTGATTGAACAAGTGACTGGGCAAGCCTTTGGAGTGTATGTAAGGGAACATATTTTTCAGCCCTTAGGGATGGAAAATAGTGATTATAGGCTCACACCGTCTATCATGAGCCAGCTAGCTGTGCCCTATAATACGCTAGGTGAAGAGATTCCGATCTATGCGACTATTCCCACAGAGCTTCCCGGAGGCGGAATGCTCTCCACAGGTTCTGATATGGCGCAATTTATGCTGGCACATCTGGGAGGTGGGAAGCTTGGGGACAGCAGAATATTGAAAGAAGAGACAATCGCAGAAATGCACAAACCTCAGCTAGCGATCCATCCAGAGCTACCCAATATGACTTATGGCTTTGAATACTCGAACCGTCAACTCTACAATGGACATTATGTGATAGAAAAGGCAGGAGATTTGGAGGGCTATCATAGTGGCATGTGGCTCCTTCCAGATGAAAAAGTAGGGGTTTTTGTTTCTGTCAATAAGGATATGGAGATTCGTCAGGAGCTGTTCCAAGCCTTTATGGATCGTTTCTTTCTAAATAAGGAAGAGAAGCTGTTGTCTCCTGAGCCTTTATCGCCATCACAGCCTTCTCTTAGCTTATTTGAAGGTGTTTACAGCGATTTGCGTAATCGAATGTGGACCAGTCGTATTCGAGTGGAAGGGGACAAGCTTGTGCTCAGAGATCCGCTTGGAGAGCATGTCCTGCACCAAATCGAACCGTTCTTATTTGAAGACGAACAAGGGGTAAAAGCAGCCTTCAAGCTAGATGAGGAGAATCGTGTTACTGCTTTTTATTACGATCTAAAATCGGATAGCTGGGCTAGAAAAATGCAGGAACCTATGATTTTTGGAGATGTAGAGCCAGATGGTGGCTATGCCGAATATATTTATCACTTACAACAGATTGAAGTGATTGAGGCAGGAGGAGAACAGAATCGTTTTCAGCCCGAACAGCCGATCACCAGAGAAGAGTTTATCGGTTGGTTTATCCGTTGGGCAGGGATTGCTCCGTCTAAGCAAGAGCCTATATTCGCTGATACGAAAGAGAGTCCTTTTGTTGAAGAGATTCAAGCCGCTTATGAATTTGGCTTGATCGAAGGATCAGATAACGGTCAGTTTCATCCTCAACAAACACTGACAAGGCAGGAAGCAACCCTTATTGTGTGGCGAATGGCTCATCTTTATTTGTATGCGGAACCACGAGAAACTCCAGTAAGTGAAACTGATTCCTGGGCATTAGAAGGAGTCCGCTATGTGGTGGAGAAAGAATTATATGGTCCAGAAGTAGTTATGGATCAAGAGGGTGTTCTTGATTATAAATCAAAGCAAAGGATGTCGAAGCAAGAAGCAACCGCCTTATTGTCAAGATTCGCTGAGCGATTATTTTAACCTGAATAGTTCTCTTGTTTGTCTTTTTAGACAGGGAAGAGGACTAACGCTTGTAAGGGGTGAGAAACATCAAGAAGATATTGATTATAGATGATGAAGCAGAAATACGTGAGCTGTTGGCGATTTATTTGCGTAATCATGGGTATGACACTTACGAAGCTAATGATGGGGTGGAAGCATTTTCGCTCTTTCAAAAAGAGTCTATCGATCTTATTCTAGCAGATATTATGATGCCTCAAATGGATGGGACCATGCTGCTTAAAAAAATACGACGTAGCTCCAATATCCCCTTTTTATTTCTCTCTGCCAAATCAAATGATTTAGATAGAATCTACGGTTTGCAGCTTGGCGCTGATGACTATGTCAGCAAGCCTTTTAATCCGCTTGAAGTGGTAAGTAGAGTTCAAGCTTTGTTCCGAAGAATAGAATCATGTCAGGCGCTGGGCAGAAAGGAAATGGAGAGGGAATGTATTGAAATGGGGGATATCCAGCTTGATTTGAAGGGATGTAAGCTCTATAAATCTGGCGTACAGAAGGAATTGACCTCGTATGAGTTCAAAATTTTGGCTCTGCTGATGGAGCATGCCGGTAAGGTCTTTACCAAAGCCCACATTTATGAGCGGGTTTGGGGTGAAGAGTACATGGGAGATGAAAATCTAATGATGGTTTATATTAGCAAAATCAGAGATAAAATTGAAGATGATCCGAGACATCCTCAATATCTTATTACCATTAGGGGGTTAGGCTATCGTTTTGAAAAAGAAGGATAACACCTTAGAAAAACGCCGACCTTTGAAGGGGTTGTTTTTTCTTAATTATATCGTGATTAGCGGTCTTTTGTTGGGGGCAATGGGACTTTCTCTTTTTTGTACAGATCTCGTCATGAATCGTTGGATTGATCAGCGACCAAACGTGGAAGAGTTACAAGTGGAGAACTTTTACGATTCTTCAGGCAAGCTGAGTGGACAGCTGCTGGAGCGATACGGCGGCTGGCTAGAGGTGGTTAATGAAGCAGGTCAAGTGATTGAGGTCGAAGGGGAAAAAGAAGATGAGATTCTATATTATAGTCTAGAAGAACTCTTTGCTAGGATTCAGGCATTACAATACGATCATTCGATGATTTATTACGTTATCCCCATAACGGGACCTGCTGGTGAATCATATAAGCTGCTGTGGAAGATTCCAGAACGATTAGAATATCTTTATACCGCTCTAGTCATTTTTGCTTTGTTATTTGCTTTTTCCATTTTGATTGCTCTCTATTTTTATACTCATTACTCTGTCAGACAACTAAAGAAACCTCTAATACAAATTATGGAGGGTATCAAGGAATTGGATCAATTCAATCCTTCAAAAAGGCTCTCTTTTTCAGCAGAAAAAGAATTTGCAGAAATACGTGATGCCTTTAACGACATGGCAGAACGACTACAGAGGATCTCGGAAGAAAAAGAAAGAGTGGAGAATCATAGAAGAAACATGTTGTTACATTTGTCTCATGATTTGAAGACACCCATTACATCTGTTTTAGGTTATTCTCAACTTTTACTAGATGATGTGCAGCTGGAGGAAAAGCAGAAGCGTCAATGTATTCAATACATTTATCATAAATCGCACTATATGAGTGCTTTAATTCAAGATTTGTTTGAGCTGGCTAAGCTCGAAGACAATCATGTGAAGTTGAATCTAGAAAAAGTGAATATCACAAAATGGTTTCAGGAGCTTCTTGCTGAATTTTATCCTGAATTTGAAGAGAAAGGATTTCAAGTGGATATTGAGATTCTTGAAACCCCTCTTTATGTCATGATTGATTCTATGTATATGAAGCGTGTGGTGACAAACATACTGGAGAATGTGCTGAGATATAACCCTGTTGGAACAAGGCTATTTGTTTCCTGTGAGCAGCAAGAAGAAAACGTCTTATTATGGCTTGGAGATAATGGCGTCGGTGTTCCAGAACAGATTAGAGAGAATGTTTTTGAAGAGTTTATCAGTGGAGCAGATCCAGTGAAAGGCAGTACGGGGTTAGGGCTAGCCATTTGTAAAAAAATCATGATCCTGCATCAAGGGAGCATTGAATTGACGAAGGATCAGCATTATTCTACTTTGTTTCGACTCAGCTTACCTTATCGAGAAATCTAGTGAGTACATTTGAATTGAAGAGTTCTGGAGATTAAGTCTCCTTTTTTTCTTCACGTACATGTCTTCCTGGAAAGAAGAGCTTCTTTTCATTTGGCTCATTTTCTTTGGCTGTTATTTCAGTAATGAGGATTTTAAATAATGCGTCTTACTCCCTAAAGCAGAGCGATATCTTTCTACGTGGCTTCTCGTGAGTAAGGAATCATAATAGCCAGGAACATATTTATCTAGCATTTTTTGCATGGCTTGAGTTGCCTCTTCGATATCTGTGATAGATTCGATCTTTCCAAAAATCATGGTGCTCATATAGGCTGTATCAGTATGAGCAGGGATGGGCGAAACAAGTGTACCATACTCTTCACTAACGGTAAAACAAGCATTATTATTTTCTTTGATCATCTCAACTTTTCTCCCTTCGTTGGCCCCGTGAAAATAGATGCTGTTTTCCCAGAGTATGAAGTTTAATGGGACAACATAAGGCTGGTCCTTAGTAGATAATCCTAGAAAGCCTGTTTTTGCTTGGGACAAAAAATTGTGAATTTTCTCTTGGTCTTGACATTCACGCTTTGCATATCGAATCGGATTCAATATGATCCACCTCCTACAGTATATTCTCTTTTATTTTTCGTTCTTATCGCTCATCCTGCATTTGTTCTGAGTGTATCCCTAGTATATGGTTTTATTGCCTCTTGAAAAAGAGGCAGTTTGAATCAAATTAATGAGGTCAGTTTGGGTAAGAAGGAAGAGATACTTGTCTTCTTTTTCTCTAGCTCTCCTCATAGAATAAGGTAAATGGTTGGAGGATGAGAGGTGAGGAGAATGAAAAAAAGAGGAATGATGGTGGCACAGGTGGCAGCTACCTATATTGGCACGGTTGTGGGAGCAGGATTTGCCACCGGGCAAGAAATTGTGCGTTTTTTTACTGTATATCATGTGTGGGGTTTGCTCGGGATTCTGCTGAGTACCTTTCTGTTTATTTGGTTAGGCACGAAAATGATGGTCTTATCGCACCGTATCAAGGCGTATTCTTATCAGGAATTAAATGTGTTTTTGTTTGGAAGAACGGTTGGAACCGTGGTTAATCTCTTTGTTTTGGTCATTCTATTTGGTGTAACCTCGGTGATGCTTTCAGGAACGGGATCTATTTTTCAGGAGCAACTTGGTCTTTCTTATCAATTGGGGATTATCCTGACGATTCTTCTTTGTTATATGGTGATGTTAAAAGGATTAAAGGGAATCTTTATGGTCAATTCCTTGGTTGTTCCTCTGATGCTGCTCTTTAGTCTAGTGGTGCTTGTTTCTTTCGGCTGGCTTGGAATACAGCAGAGTGTAGGAGGGGGATTTCAGTTGTTTCAAGAGGGAGAGCTCTTGGGACAAGGGAAATGGTTAGCAAGCGCTTTGACCTATGTGGCATTTAACTTAGCAATGGCTCAAGCTGTTCTGGTTCCACTGGGGAAGGAAATAGAAGATGAGAGCATCCTTAAATGGGGAGGAATTTGGGGAGGGATTGGGCTCGGGTTCATGCTGCTAGCGAGTCATTTTGCTCTACTTAGCTTTATGCCTGAAGCTCTACAACTGGATATCCCTATGGCATTGGTGATAAAGGATATTGGTTGGTTTCTCTTATTCTTGTTTCTTCTTGTAGTCTATGGAGAAGTGTTTACTACATTGATTGGAAATGTTTTTGGAATAGCTCGGCAGATTCATCAAGTAGTTCTCCTTCCTGAAAAATGGACCTTTATTATGATTCTGTTAAGCAGCTTTGTCATCAGTCAGGTTGGCTTTAGTGCCCTTGTTTCCTATCTTTATCCATTCTTTGGCTATATGGGCTTGTTTTTGCTACTATTCTTAATCGTCAAAAAGCAACCCCAATAGATGACTGATCATTTTTTAAGCTAGAAAAAATGAAGTCTAAGCAGAAGAATGAGGTGCTTGCTTAAAAATAATATTTGAAATGACATGAAGTTGACTTTTGGAGTCAGCTTCTTTTTTTACGGTCAATAAGTGTTGCAAGTGAACTGGTCAGCAAGTTTGTAGGATTGAGTAGAACATGTTAAAAAAATAGACATCAAGGCTAGACATGTAAAAACCTTTAAACATTCAGTCTGAATATGGAGGGTTCTGAATCCATTCCATACTCTTCAATTGTATTGTTCAGTTTAGAAAAGAACATGTTGAAGAAAATGGCATGTCTTTTGCTTTCTATACAAATGTAACTTTTTTGAAGGGAAAACAAAGAAATGGGGGGAGCCGCTTTTCATGATCTAAGATGAAAAATCAAGAAGATAAGGGAGGGGTAGTCTTGAGCAACAAAGCCTTGAGTAAAAAGAAGGTAGCGACTAATAGGATGGTATTCATTCTGATTCTAATCGTCATGTTAACAGCTTGTACAACAGGACAGCAAGTGGATAAGCAGGAGCATGAATCTTCACCATCAAGTCAGGAGGGGGAAAAACGAGTCCCAGGTGAACCTAAATACGGAGGGACGCTTATTTTCGGTACAGCCTCTAATCCTACTTTATTTACACCTAACTTTGCATCAGATATGCCAAGTAGAGTGATCGCAAATCGGATTTTTAGTGGGTTAATTACGATGGATCATGAATTTAATCCTGTAGGTGACTTAGCGGAGCGCTGGGAATATTCGGAGGATGGGACGATCTGGACGTTCTATCTTAAAGAAAATGTAAAATGGCATGATGGAGAAACGTTTACAGCGGATGATGTTGTTTTTTCCTACAGTATTCCAATGCATGAAGATTATTCAGGACCTTATTCTTGGCCGTATCAGAAGATTGTAGCTGTCAATAAAGTGGATGATTATACCGTTGAATTTATCTTGGAAGAGCCTTATGCTCCCTTCTTGGCGATCAGTGCTCAAACAGGAATTGTACCCAAGCATATCTTAGAGGACATTCCTATAGCAGAAATTGGGAAGCATGAGTTCGGCACGAAAAAACCGATTGGTACGGGTCCGTTTAAATTTGAAGAATGGAGAGAGGGTGAATATGTTGCCTTGACTGCCTTCGAGGACTATTACCAAGGACGTCCATATATCGACAACATCGTGTTTAAGATCGTTCAGGACACGAATACCTTAATGGCTCAAGTCATGTCAGGGGATATTCATTTTGCAGGAGTGACCCCTTCCTATATTGACACTGTCACACAACTAGAGAACAAAGGACAGATTGTTTTATTATCAGGTCCTACAAATTCTTGGGAGTACATTGGCTATAACCTGAGAAATCCTTTATTTCAAGACAAAAATGTAAGGGCTGCTTTAACACATGCTATAGATAAGGAAGCCATTGTTCAAACCGTTGTCAATGGAAGAGGCGCAGTAGCACATGGACCTGGAAGCCCTGCTAACTGGGCGTTTAATCCGAATTTACCTTCATTTGAATATCATCCTGAAAAAACGAAGCAACTCTTACATGAAGCGGGGTGGAAAGCGGGAGCTGATGGGATTTTGGAGAAGGACGGTACAAGATTTAGCTTCACCTTGACTACTTCGCAAGGAGGGGAAACTCGTCCAGAAATTGCTGCTATTGTCCAGCAGCAACTTAGATTAGTAGGTATTGAGGTGGATATACAATTGCTTGAATGGAGTGCGTATATTGCCCAGACAGGACCTCCTAATTGGGATTTTGATGCTCTTGTTGCCGGATGGAGCATCGGAAGTGATCCAGACCCTACGTATTTCTGGCACTCCAATCAAATTGAACAAGGGTTAAACTATTTTGGTTATTCTAATCTTGAAGTAGACAAACTGCTTGATCTCAATACAACGATCCTGAACCAAGAGGAAAGAAAAGAGGTCATTTATAAAGCAGATGAATTAGTGACCTTAGATCAACCGTACACCTTTCTCTACTATCCTGAGGGATTCATTGCCCATATTCCTCAGTTAATAGGTCCGAAGTACTCTGTGTCCAATACCTACTACAAGATTCATGAATGGTGGTTGGATCAGGAATAAAAAAACGGAAGGAGCAGGTCAATCTGTTTCTTCCAAGTAGCCTGGAGGTAACGATGCTTGCGTATATTTTGAGGCGGATTTTGATGGCTGTTCCCTTATTATTTGGAATATCGCTCCTGTCCTTTGCCATTATGAAGCTTGCCCCAGGAGATCCAACTGTTCTCATTCTAGAGCCTGGCATTCGACCTGGCGACCTAGAAGCTTATAAAGAGCAGTATGGCTTAAATAAACCATTATATAAGCAATATATAGATTGGATCGGGAATATTTTGCAAGGGAATTTTGGCTATTCTATCATCCGTCAAGGGGTGGCTGTAAGTGATTTAATTCTAGCAAGATTACCCAATACTCTTCTTTTGACGGTTACTTCTACGTTTATCGCTTTAGTGGTTGCCATTCCCATAGGTGTGATTTCGGCGATGAAAAGAAACACCATGACAGATTACTCCATCACCCTGCTTTCTTTCTTAGGCTTAGCGACTCCAAATTTTTGGATTGGGCTTGTGCTGATTATGATTTTTGGTGTTCATCTTGGTTGGTTTCCTACAGGTGGAGTTTCAACGATCGGTGCATCCTTTAGTATTTGGGATCGAGTTCATTATTTAGTGTTACCTGCTTTTGTTCTAGCTACTGCTGATATGGCAGGGCTTACGAGGTATATGAGGTCTAGTATGCTTGAGGTTCTGGAGCAGGATTATATGAGAACAGCAAGAGCAAAAGGATTTTCCCAGCGTAAAGCAGTGCTAAAACATGCTTTTCGCAATGCTTTAATCCCTATTATCACGTTATTTGGGCTCATGCTTCCTTCGTTTATTGGAGGATCGGTCATCGTTGAAACCGTCTTTGCTTGGCCGGGGATTGGTACGTTATTTATGGATGCTGCTTTCCAAAGAGATTACCCTGTCATCATGGCGATTACTCTTATTGCTTCTACCTTAGTTGTGCTGGGCAATCTCATGGCAGATATCTTATATGCTGTAGTAGATCCACGTATTGAATATGAGGGGGGATCCTGATGCCCCAGCTAGAAAATAGCTTGGAGAAGGATACGGGAGAGATCGAGCTGAATCTAGCTCAGCAACCTGAGTCCTTAAATAGAATGATGTTTAACAAGTTTAAGAGAAATAAACTAGCTGTAGCAGGGCTTGTCCTTCTGCTCATTATAGCTCTTGCGGCACTCTTTGCTCCATTGATTACCTCCCATGATCCCTATGAGCAGGTTTTACAAAATAGATTACTTCCACCAGGAAATGAGAATGTCCTTGGTACAGATAAGCTAGGAAGAGATACATTGACTAGGTTACTATATGGTGCACGCGTATCCTTAATGGTTGGTTTTGCCTCTGTTGCTGGTTCGATCACAATTGGAACGATTGTTGGAGCCTATGCTGGCTTCTATGGTGGAAGAATCGACGCTTTCTTAATGCGAAGTGTTGATATTATTATTTCCATTCCTAGCTTATTTCTGCTTATCACGTTAGTCACGGTGTTTAAGCCGAGTTTGTATACCTTAATTGCTATCTTTGTCCTGTTTGGCTGGACGGGAACTGCTCGGCTTGTTCGTGGAGAATTCTTATCCCTGCGCTCACGTGAGTATGTTCTTGCGGCAAAAACAATAGGGGTTCCCCACCGAAAAATTATATTTGGTCATATTCTGCCCAATGCCATGGGACCGATTATTGTTTCTGCTACTTTAGGAGTGGGCGGAGTCATTCTAGCAGAATCTGCCTCAGCTTCCTTGGACTGGGGATTCAGCCTCCTACTCCTAGCTGGGGAAATATGCTGCAAGACGCACAGAGTCTTCCCATTATGCTTAATCAATGGTGGTACCCCATTTTTCCAGGAATCTTAATCTTAGTGACCGTATTATCCTTTAATTTTGTAGGGGATGGCTTGAGGGATGCTTTTGATCCAAAAACAAAAAAATGATAGAGGTAGGATGATCAATATCTCTATCAAATGATCTATAGAAAAGAGGAAAAAGAATGATTAAATTCGATGGAGTGTATGTTGCGTTAGTGACCCCGTTTAAGGAGAATTATGAAGTAGACTATGAACGCTTAGGTGAGCTGTGTGATTGGCTGATTGAGCAGGGCGCACAGGGACTTGTTCCTGGAGGCTCACTAGGTGAGTATGCCACGTTTTCTTTTGAAGAAAGGACGAAAATCACGGAAACTGTATTAGAACGTGTGGCAGGACGAGTTCCTGTGGTGATTGGTACAGGTGCTCCCTCTACCCAATTAGCTGTTCATTGGGCGACTCATGCCAAGGAAAAGGGCGCAGCAGGAATTATGGCTTTGCCCCCGATTAATTATCATCCAACGGAGAGGGAAGTGGAGGCTCATTATGAAGCATTAAATGAAGTAGGTATTCCGATTATCGCTTATAACAATCCCCGAGATTATCCCACTGATTTAACGCCTTCGATGCTTGCTAGATTAGCTCAATTAGAGAATGTCGTGGCGGTCAAAGAGTTTTCGGGAGATATTCGTCGTGTTCATGACATTTTAGAACAAAGTGATCTGGAAGTTATGATTGGTGTGGATGATCTTGCATTAGAAGGCCCGTTAATGGGAGCTACAGGATGGATTTCGGGTGTCCCTAATGCTTTACCCAAGCAAGGTGTCGAACTCTTTAGATTGGCAAGAGAAGGGAGGCTGGAGGAAGCGATGCCTCTATATCGGAGTCAATTAGAGCTTTTTCACTATGATGCGGGTCCTCAATTAGTGCAAGCGATCAAATATATGATGGAGCTGGCGGGCTTCCCGGTAGGGCCCACTCGTCCGCCTCGATTGCCATTAAGTGCAACAGAATACGAAGGAATTAGAAAAGCATTTGAAAAAGCGGTGGCTTCAGTTAATTAGAGAAGGGAGGGGTAGAAGATGGAGGCTAGAAATTATATCGGTGGTGTATTTATCTCAATAAAGGATGAGGGAAGTGTTGTCTATAATCCTTCCAATCTAGCAGAAAAAGTAGGGATCATGCATTATTCAGATGTGAGTCAGGTCGATAAGGCACTAGCTGTGGCAAAAGCAGAGTTTCAGAAATGGTCTAAACGAACAGGGAGCGCGAGAGGGAGCTTCCTCTATAAAATGGCGGATGCCTTAGAGAAACACGCGGATTCATTAGCTCAGCTGGCAAGCAGGGAAATGGGTAAACCCATCACAGAGATGAAGGGAGAGGTGAATCGAGGGGTTCAATTACTTCGCTACTACGCAGGGGAAGGTGTGCGTTCGATTGGGCAAGTGATTCCTTCTGCTGATGTGGATGTATTGCAATATTCTGTACGCGTTCCACTTGGCGTTGTCGGCGTGATTACCCCTTGGAATTTTCCCGTCGCTATTCCTATATGGAAAATAGCTCCTGCTTTAATGTGCGGAAATACTGTGGTTTGGAAACCGGCAGATATAGCCTCTTTAACAGCGACTCGGCTAATGGAGATTTTTGAAGAGGCTCAATTGCCAAGTGGTGTTCTGAACATGATCGTTGGGCAAGGAAGTAAGGTTGGCAATGCGTTAATCGAAGAAGGTGATGTGCAGGCGATTAGCTTTACAGGCTCCACCGCGGTTGGAACCCATGTAGCTTCTGTTTGTGCCAAACGAAATATCAAGTACCAAACAGAAATGGGAGGAAAAAATGCTGCTGTGGTGTTGGCTGATGCCGATCTTGAGAAAACCATTCCGATGATCATAAGCGGTGCCTTTCGTTCCGCAGGACAAAAATGTACGGCAACAAGCAGAATCATTGTGGAACAGGCTATCTATACCGAATTTATGGCTCGATTTAAGAGAGCTGTTGAACAAATCATGGTAACAGAGGCAATGCATCCTAACGCCTATCTAGGACCTGTAGCATCCAGAAGCCAGTATGAATCTGTTGGTCGGTATGTGGAGCTAGCCCGTGAGCAGGCAGAAGTGGTTGTAGAAGCAGAGCTTCAAAACAACCATGAAGGGTACTATATTCCTCCTCTAGTGGTGACAGAAATAGAGGTAGAGCATGAATTATTTCAAGATGAAATTTTTGGTCCCCTCTCTGTGGTAGTGAAAGCGAGTGATTATGACGAGGCTGTAAGAATCTGTAACGATTCAATGTACGGTTTAAGTGCCTCGCTTTTCACATCCGATTTATCTAAGGCACATCGCTTTCTAGAGGAAGTACAAGCGGGAATGGTTAGAGTGAATCAGGAAACAGCTGGAGTAGAATATCAGGCTCCATTTGGCGGCATGAAGATGTCCAGTTCGCATACTCGTGAACAGGGGCAAGCAGCTCTTGATTTCTATTCCACCACGAAGACCTGTGCTATTAAGCATACATTATAGAATGATAACAAAGTAATGCCGACGCCTCTTGAAGATGAGGGTCGGCATTTTTGCTTATCTATTCTTGGTTGATCGTTTAATTGATATAGGGATGGAAAGTGCTATTTTAAGAGAAATCCTTCTTTAAGTGGATCAGAGGGATCGATCATAAATTGCCGCAGGCTTGTCAGGTAGGATGTTCCCTTTACTTCTGTTCGCACGGCTGGCAGGTTTTTTAAGGTGGTTGTAGAAAGGACCTTGATTTCAAGTTGTCCCCCTGAGATGCTTTGGAAAACAATCGATTCATCTATCCCTATTTTTCTTTCGGTGTATAAGAGAGTGGCTAGGGCGGCTATCGCAGAGCTACAAGGTGAACGATCCATCTGTCCGTTTGTTCTCATGATGAGATTCTGGTATGCTGATTTTCTGTGAGGCATGGAATCAAAAAAGATGATTCCTTTCATGTTCGTTAAGCCCAGCTCTTGTAGAGAGGCGGAGCCAATCAGGGGCTCTGTATCATTTAGGAGTGATTCACCTATTTTTTTGATCAATTCTACATGATTTAGGTCTAGCTTTAGAAGTAAATCACTTAGTTTAACAATGATATAATCGCCATAATTGCTGTCACTGTGGGTGATGGAAATAGGAATCTTGCTTCCATTTAGTTGGATCGGAATCCTGTGCTTAACAAGCACAAAAGGCGGCGGCTGATAGGAAACGGAGTAGGATCCTCCATGCTCGTGATGCAGAATGATAGAGATGGGTCCAGCCAGTGTATCAACCATAATCTGTTGCTGTGGAGAATCCGTTGCTTCAAATAGCCCTAACTCTATTCCATTTCCGACAATGCCCATCATATCGTGTCCTTCCATAGTAGAGCAGGCTCCTTCCTGATCAAGCAGGAGGGCGCCAAAATGGGCGTCGGCACTTACTGGAGGAGTGATGAGACAGCCTTGAAGATCCTTGTGTCCGCGAGGCTCTTCTAAAAGAACTTTTCGAATATGGTCAAAATGTTGTGAGAAATAATGTTGTTTTTCTAACATGGTTTTCCCTTGGAGGAAGGGAACTCCGCTCGTGATAATGCGTAAAGCCTTCCCCGCTGTATGAACATCTACTGAATGAAACAGTTTGTTAAACTTCATAGGTTCCCTCCTATCGGTGATTGAACGAAATCCTCGTAGAGTGAGTATAGTCTTTGCCTTCCCTCATGAATATCAGGATGAAATTGAATCACGGAAGCCTTTCTTGCTTTGTGCACCTCCTGCACTGCCTGCTCGATTTTCTCCTCCAAGCTTCCCGCTAGATCAGCATGTGTATTAGCGATGGATAACCCGGCTGTCCTTCCTTGAGCCATGGCAATCTTGGCACTTTCAATCCCTGTGATATTCCCAGCCACGTAAAGCCCTTTAAGAGGTGTTTCCATTCGTTCATTATGAAGAGGGACGTGTCCACCTAATTCGGGAATATAGTAAAATGGACATCCAGCAATAGCGGCAAGTTCTGCCAGAGGGTAGAGACCACCAGCCAGGCAGACAAAATCAACTGCATGAGTGGTTTCTGTACCTGGGATCACTTTTCCATCCCTGGTCAGATCGGCAAGGATGATTCCTTCCACTTGGCTTTTGCCTATGATTCGTAGAGCCGCTTTACGCATCTGAACAGATAATCCTTCTATGTTTACTCCTTGTTTCGGATAGAGTTGGACAGCTGTTTTACGCAAGAAGCGGGGCTTCATTAATCTGGCTCCCCACCGTAAAAAAGGGGAGGGGGCAAGGTGTGCAAGATGAAGCAATGATTCAAAGACATGAAGTGGAGTACTTGCTTTGTTCGTGATGGGATTTGGTTGTGGAAGAACCATGCTATGAAGCTGAATATTTGCTAATTGTAGCTCTCGAGCAATCGCCATTCCCAGAATATTAATGCCCACGATGATCCCTTTTTTACCGATGCTAACTCGTTGAACATTGGTCATGACCTGAGCTGCCCCTATTGACATGACTCCGGGAAGTGTCCAACCAGAAAGGGGGTTAGACACTTCTGCTGCACCTGTAGCGATAAGGACATTAGCTGTCATCATCCGACCTCTATTGGTGTGAACAACCCATGAATCTTTTTCTGCTTCAAGATGATAGACGGAAACGCCACAATGTATTTTAATCTTGTACGTGTCTATCTGCTTCAATAGCTTCTCTGCTTCTGCTATTCCATTCCACCATGCTCCATCTGGTTCCTGATGTAGCTGTCCTAGCAGTCGTCCTCCAGGCAGATAGAATTCATCCATGATGCTTACAGTCAAGCCATTTTCTGCACAGGCAATGGCAGCAGATAATCCAGCAGGACCAGCCCCTATGATCAGTACATCATCTGCTTGCTTCATGACGATTCACCTGCTTTGAGAGGATTAGGGAGTTTCTGACCACTTTGTATAACCATGCCTTCTGTCACTAGTGTCAGACAAGCCCTGATTCCGTCTTGCCCATTCACACTTACTCGACATTCAAAACAATGTCCAATATTACAGTAGAAGCCTCTTGGGGTTCCGCTTTCTTCATGATAACGAAGAATTCTCTGCTCACTAGCCAAGAGAGCACTTGCAATCGTTTCTCCCTGATAAGCCTGATAAGAACCCCCGTTATAGGTAAAGGTGATTTGTTGTCGATTAGATAAGCTACCTAGGACCGGATGATGAAGGATTCTATTTGGAAGAGTCATCTATATCACCTTCAAAAGAAAATAGAACGGGTCGGATGGGAGGCTGATATTTTAAGGGCATGTGGTCAGGGAGCTGCTCTTTATTGAGTGTATTAAATAATTGGTCAAGAAGGGGTCTACAAGTTCTCCCTCCACAAATTCCCATCCCCGCTCTTGTGCGTAATTTCATTTCACGGGAGGAACACTGGTATTTCTTGAGGATATCTACCACTTCTAATAGAGTAACTTCTTCACAACGACAGAGGATGGTTTGGGCTTCCTCTATGATTTTGGTCATCAAAAAAACCTCCTTAGGGCACGCATTTGCTCGTATACCAGATACGCCATTATCTAGTAAAAGAAGCAAATATGATGCCAATAAGGAGGGAGGCTAGATCGGAATATTTAATTTTTTCATTTTGTTATACAGGGTAGCACGAGTAATTCCTAATCTTTTGGCACAGGCTTGTTTATTATCGTTTTCTTGCTTCAGCGCATTGATAATAATTTCTCGTTCATATTTCTCAAGCTCTGCACTAAGTAATCCAATGTCATCTTGCCCACTGTGAGAATCCGCTATTAAATCTAAATCGCTATGAACACCACTCGGTCCATGATAGAAAGGAAGATCTTCAGCTTTAATGATGCCATCAGTGGCAAAAACAATCAGGCGTTCGATCACATTTCGTAGCTCTCGGATATTCCCTGACCAATTGTGTTGTAATAGCTGATTCATCACCTCCTGCGAGATGCCGTGAATAGGGCGGTGATAACGGATGGAGAATTCATGTAAAAAGTAATGTGTAAGCTCAATGATGTCTTCTTTCCGTTCCCTTAATGGAGGGATATACAAATTAACAACATTTAAGCGGTAATAGAGATCTTCCCGAAATGTTCCTTCTTTGACCATGGCTAATAAATCTCGGTTTGTCGCTGAAATGACTCGAAAATCAACGGAGATTTCTTTTGTTCCTCCAATGGGATAAAACTTTTTTTCCTGTAACACTCTAAGAAGTTTCACTTGCATATCAAGAGGCATCTCCCCTATTTCATCAAGAAGAAGGGTTCCTCCATTGGCAAGAGCAATTTTACCTGCTTTTCCTTTCTGATCAGCCCCTGAAAAGGCTCCTCTTTCATAACCGAATAGCTCACTTTCAAATAAGGTAGAAGGGATGGCACCACAATTAATAGGGATGAAGGGAGCTTTCCTCTCTTCCCTGATATCGTGTATGGCTTTGGCAAAGAGCTCTTTTCCTACCCCGCTTTCTCCCGTGATTAAGATATTTGTTTTCACAGCACTCACTTTTTTTGCAGTTTCAATCGTTTTCATGATGGCATGACTGCTTCCTTTTACTGCTTGAAAAGGATTTTGTGAAGGGCTAAGCTTTGCTACTTCTTTTTCCAGATCGTGAAATTTGGCCGAAATAGTAAATAGTTCTTGATGAAGGCGGACCTGACTTGTGATATCCGTTTCAGAAACCACAGCCCCAATGATTTGTCCATCTAAGTAGATGGGATTTGAATTGATCAGTACATATAAGTCAGAACGGGGTTGATGCTGATGCCGATACAAAGAACGTCCTGCTTGTAAGGTTTTCATGATTTCCAGCATATCCATGTCAAAAAACTGAGTAATGTTTTTCCCCAAGATTTCTTCTTTTTTCACAGAAAAGATGTTTTCCGCTCCCTGTGTCCAGACAAGTACAATCCCTTCATCGTTAATGACGGTGACTGAGGAATCAATGGTGTTGATCATCGTATCTATAAAAGAAACCATAAATCTTAGCTGGTGATAGAGTTTAGTTGCTAGATGGTGTATTGGAATACAACCAAGAGCTTGAACACGATCCTGTTCAATATCGTCATTCATTCCTTGAACAAACAGCATTTCTTCTTCTGAAAGATGAGGAATCACTTCAGAAAGCGGTGTATTTAGATGAATGGTTCTACATGGTTTCCAAATACATTTATTTGACGGGAGTACGTGCGAAAGATAGTGAATGGAGTCTTTTGTTTCTAAAAAAACATGGGTTCCATTTCGGACGTGTTGCAAAATTTCTTCGTCTGTTGATGTCCTGCTGTCTAATACGATTATGTTTTCATCTAGGAAGTCTTTAATCGAAGGGAGCTGCAATGAACTCAATGAAACCACCTCATTCTTGAGTGTATAAAATAATATACACTATAAAAAATATTTTACACTAGATTCTCCCTTCTATTTTATAAGATTAGACAGATTTTAACAATCCCTTCCAATTAAAAAGCTGGCATGATTTTTGCAGAAAAATGGTTAGAGTTTACTTCTTATGTTCTTAAAAAACAGGAATGGAAGGATGGAGAAAGATGGATAAGCATACGGACATCATCATTATTGGAGGGGGGATCATCGGAGGGGCCATTGCCTATTATCTTTCAAAAGTAGGCTTTAAGGTAGATGTTCTAGAACGAGGGGAGCTAGCAAGTGGAACCTCCTCGAAATGTGATGGGAATATATTGGCGATTGATAAAGAACCTGGATTTGATAGTCAAATGTCCTTAGCGAGCCAGAAGCTAGTACAATCTCTAAGTAAAGAGCTTGCCCTGCCGTTTGAATATAGAGCACCCGGAAGTATTCTGGTTTGTGAAACAGAGGAGGAAATGCTGGCTGCTGAGAAGTGGGTCAAGGATCAACAAGCAGCAGGACTTCCTTTTCGGATGCTGGATCAATCTGACCTTAGGCAGGAGTCGGCGTCCTTTGCGGATGATTTACTTGGTGGTGTAGAGTGCGTGTCTGACTCAACAGTTAATCCTTATCTCCTGACCTATTCTTTATTTGAGGCAGCAAAATCTTATGGAGCTCAGGTTCATACACATACAGAAGTTAAAAATATAACCAGAGAATTAAACGATTTTATTGTGCATACAAACAACGGTAGGTTTCGATCTCAAAGGGTCATTAATGCCGCAGGAGTTTGGGCTCCGAGGATTGGAGAAATGCTGAGTATTCCTATTCCAATCAAACCAAGAAAAGGGCATATCATTGTGGCAGCACGACAGAAGCAAGTGGGATTGAGAAAAGTGATGGAGTTTGGTTATCTGATCTCCAAATTTGGTGGGAAAAGAAAGGTTGATGTAGAAACCGAACGTTATGGAGTAGCTCTAGTCTATGAGCCAACAGAAAGTCAAAATTTTTTAATTGGCAGTAGTCGTCAATTTCTTGGGTTTGAGACAAAGGTAGATATGAAGGTGATTCGATGCATGGCTAGAAGAGCCGTTCGTTTTTACCCTCAGATGGCGGATATGCGCTTTATTCGGACCTATGTAGGGCTACGTCCCTATACAGAGGACCATTTACCGATTATTTCTCATGTAGAAGAAGTGCCGGGGTTCTTTGTTGCAGCAGGGCATGAGGGGGATGGGATTAGCTTAGCTGCTATCACTGGAAAATTAATAGAGGAAATGATTCTTGGATTTAAGCCGAGTGTACCGCTCGAACCTCTTCACTATAAGAGATTTAAGGAAAGGATGATTAGGTAATGAAGGTGGATCGAATCTTTTCTGTCATTGATACACATACGGGAGGAAACCCAACTCGGACTGTGGTCAGTGGTCTTCCAAGATTAGAAGGGAAAACCATGGCTGAGAAAATGTTAATGATGAAAGAAAAGTATGACTGGATCAGAAAGCTATTAATGTTTGAGCCAAGAGGACATGATGTAATGTCTGGTGCTTTACTTGTAGAGCCGTGTCATCCAGCTGCGGATATAGGAGTTATTTATATCGAAACTGGAGGGTATTTACCCATGTGCGGACATGATACGATCGGCTTTTGTACGGCTTTGGTTGAGGCTGGGCTCATTGCTTTTCAAGAACCGATTACGTCCCTAACACTAGATACGCCAGCTGGCTTGGTAGAGGTTGAAATGAGGATCAAGAATGGAAAAGCTGTGGAAGTTTCTTTTTGTAATATTCCTGCCTTTCATTTGCAAAGCATGGAGGTAGAGGTTGAAGGAATGGGGCGTGTTTTTTGTGATATTGCTTATGGTGGAAATTTCTATGGGATTGTTGATGCACGCCTGCTTGGTTTAGCACTTGTCCCTTCAAATGCTACTAGAATCATTGATATCGCTATCAAAATAAGAAATGCGATCAATAGTGAAGTGGAGATTAAGCATCCAGAGGCTCCGTTCATTAAAGGATTGACCCATATTGAATTTTACACAGATCCTAGTCATCCAGAAGCTAATGTTAAGAATACTGTGGTTGTTCCGCCGGGAGGAATAGATCGATCTCCTTGTGGAACAGGGACATCAGCCAAGCTTGCTACTCTATTTTCCCAGGGGAAAATCAAAATAGGAGAGTCCTTTGTTCATGAAAGTATTGTTGGTTCTCTGTTCAGAGGAAAAGTGTTGAATACCACAAGAGTTGGTGGGAAGGAAGCTGTTATTACGCAAATTACAGGATCTGCATGGGTCACGGGGATGCATCAGTTTTTTAGTCACCCTGAGGATAAAATCAATGAAGGATTTTTGCTTATTCCTTCTATGGCAGATCATTGAGCAGAATGTATAAAAAAATGGGATAAGGACTATTCATGCTGACCAAAATATGATACCATAATAGGAACAAACGTTCCTTTTGGGGTGTTGCAAAAGTAGTCGAAAGCGGGTGTACAAAGTGACTCTCAAGTATTCCGAAATTGACGAAGTGATAACGTATGTCCTGCAAAACTTGTATGAGCCGTTATCCCTTGCTCAATTAGCTCGTCACATCTCGTATAGTCCTTATCATTTTTCACGTATTTTTAAGGAAAGAACGGGCCTTTCTCCCCTTTATTATGTGTCTTCTCTTCGGTTGCAAAAAGCAAAAGATTTGTTATTACATAGTCACTTTAGTGTGCGCGATATTGCCTTGGAAATTGGACAGCAGAGTTTAGGGACCTTCACCACACGATTTACAGAACGGGTAGGGGTGACTCCTGCGCAATTTCGAGATTCAAGGCAAGCTGTAGAGCAGCATCTTCAGTCATTACAGCAATTAAATCATTGGCTTAGTGCTGCTCATTTTTCTCAGAATGACTGTAAAGTGGAAGGATCGATTCACTCAGAGCTTCCTTTCAATGGTTTTATCTTAATTGGTTTATTTGCCAAACCGATTCCTGAGGGTCTTCCTTTATACGGAACTTTACTCTCTTCTCTAGGAGAATTTTGCTTTACGGGTGTCGAGCCAGGTACCTATTATTTGATGGCAACCTCTGTTTCTTGGGGGATGCAGGCGACAGATATTCTTCTTCCTCAAGCCACCTTACGAGCCCGGATCATTGAACCCATCATTGTCACACCGTATTCAACGGTTCCTTACCAACAATTGATCTTACATCCCCCACGATTAGATGACCCACCGATTCTCATTTCGCTACCATTATTGATGAATCATTTTCTTAGTCGAGTTTCACAGACATAGCAATTGAGAAGAAATGTATAAGTCTATAGTAGAGTAAACTTTACATAGAGGGTGTTTCATTGGTTCATTAGGGCTCTATGAATCAACCAACAAATTTCATGTTGAGGTGATGAGGAATGAAAACAAAAGCAGATAAGATTTTTGTCAATTTACCCGTGAAAGATTTGAAGAAATCCTTGGCGTTTTTTGCAGAGTTAGGTTTTGATTTTAACGCGCAGTTCTCAGATGATAACGCCGCTTGTATGGTGGTTAGTGAAAAAATCTATGTGATGCTATTAGTAGAAGAGTATTTTCAGTCATTTACGAAAAAAGAGATTCCAGATACAACGAAAAGCAGCGAAGTCCTAATAGCTCTTTCTGCTGATAGTAAGGAGCAAGTGGATGAGATTGTGAATAAAGCGCTCACAGCGGAGGAAAAGCCTTAAATGATCCAACGGACCATAGCTTCATGTATCTATGGAGCTTTCAAGATTTGGACCATCATATATGGGAATTCATCTACATGGATGAAAGTGCTGTAAATCAGGAATAGTTAAAAAGGAGGGAAAGAGGCAGTATCGACTCTTCCCCTCTTTTTCTTTTTTATCTCGCTTTAACCGTCGCTCAGATCCTTCCTTTAAAGGTGAGGATAGCCGACCCTTAGCCGCTTCTTTATAGGATTGCTCGACGTGACTAAACTTCCTCTTGCAGACGATAAATCTTCTTAATGATTTCCTCTCTTTCAATACTAGGACATGTGAGTAATCTTGGTGCTGAAGGGAGATGAAAGTGTACATGTGAATGAGATAATTCAAAAAGCAGTGTACCTATTGATTGCTTGTTTTGATTTTGAACTACGATCCAGAAAACACGCTTTTCATGGTCTGGAGTTCCCCATTTTGCTTTTTCCAGTGAGTTTCTAAAATGCAAGCATCCAGCAATGACAAAATCATCTTCTTGTGTTTCAGTAGCCGATGAGAATCCTTCTTTCTCCAGCTCTTTCCAAGCAGGGGGGAGGAGTTTATCTAAATAAATGCCATAGGTTGCGTCTTCATATTCGGGATATAAACGTTCCAGCTCCTCCAGATTTTCCGTCCATACATTTTGCCAATGCTCCTCAATGTAACCTGCCAAGCCTGCTCCTACTTTTTCGATGGACATCTCAGGGCGAATATCTAATTTTTTCACATAAATCCCTCCAACACTTTTTTTGATTCTTACAGTTCTATCGTATAACATTAAAGCAAATTAAAAGGTTTTTCATTTTAATCCTTATGTTAAAAGCTATTAGTTAGAAAAACTTTAGATCTTGTTTAACCTATGAACCTGAGGTGATGAGGAATGAAAAATCATAGCAGACCAGTAGACATCGCAAATAGATTAAAGATCAGCACCAGTACGCTGAGAGGATATGAAGAAAGAGGAATTGTGCCCAAAACGGAAAGAACCAGCTCTGGGTATCGTATCTATACGGAAGAACATATTGCCTATTTTGAATGTATCGTTGCAATGGCTCCTGGCTTTGGAATCGATGCTACCTCAGCCGTTCTTAAATATATCCAACAAAATAAGGTAAGTTCGGCTCTTTGGATCATCAATGAAAGGCAGGTAGCTACGTATCAGGATAAAGAACTAGCTTTAAAGATTCTTCAATATCTTGAGAATGGTGAGAAAGTAAGCAATCTTCCCTCTATGTCAATTGGAGAAATAGCACAAAAAGCAGACGTTTCTGCTACTGCCATACGCTATTGGGAGAAAAAAGGCTATCTAAGATCAACAAGAGGGGAGAATCAATATCGTTTGTTCCACTTTGAGCAATTCATCAAAATTTTATTATTAAAACTGCTGAAAAATGCTGTCTACTCTGAAGAGATTATTCAATTAAAGGATGCCATTCGAAAACTAGAGTTTCATTCAGAAAAGGAAAAACGAAAAATAGAGGCAATAGATGAAGCACGAAAGATGGTAGAAACGTGTCTAGATCACTTGAATCGACGGAATCAAGCTCAATTACACGGCTTATATTTTTTGTATCGCTTGCTGAACAGAGTAGGATGATGCCATATTCCAGAGGATATAGAAAAGTATGCGTACTAATATAAATTATTAAGACCTAAATCGTAAAAAGTTATAAAAAATAAGGAGTAAAACATATTAGACATGTCTAATATGTTTTACTCCTTTACTTTTTCTTCCACAATCGCACCCTTTTCTTGAATAATTATAATGACTTAGTACACGATCTTTTCACATTACGTATGGTGACTTGAGAATGCAGCTATTCTACTTTACGGATAATAGGTTCATTGGTCCTTCCTTATAGAAAAAATTTTTTATGACTGATTTAACACTCACCCTTATGTAAGTACCTGTAATAAAAGTGCGTACTTACATATTTTTAGCTTGGAATTTACAATAAAAATGAAATCAGCTTTAGGAGGAAGAATCATTGAAAACTCTTGTTATCATAACACACCCAAGCTTAGAAACATCTGTTGTTAATAAGCGGTGGTAGAAGAATTAAATAAATATCCAGAAAAATATACTGTGCACGAATTGTATAAGGTTTATCCTGATGAGAACATAGATGTGGAAAAAGAACAAAAATTGGTTGAAACTCACGGGAACCTTGTTTTCCAATTTCCTGTTTATTGGTTCAACTGTCCTCCTCTCTTAAAAAAGTGGATGGATGATGTTTTCCTTTATGGATGGGCTTATGGTTCAAAGGGAGATAAATTAAAGAATCGTAAAGTTGCTTTAGGTGTATCTGCCGGGATCAAAAATGTGGATTATAGTGAAGCTGGAAGATACCATTATACACTTGAACAAGTGTTGCGTCCGTTTGAGACGACAGCCATTTATTGTAAAGCAGATTATCGTTCGTTCTTTGCGTTTTATGGAGCAGAATTTGAGCCATCTGTAAGTGAAATAGAAAAAAGCACTCAAGATTATTTAAATTTCATTGATAATATGTAATGGGAAACTTTTATAAAAGTTAAAATAAGAAGTACCTCCTAAAAAGTAGGTACTTCCTTTTTACACTATGCCTATTTTGTTACATCTTCTAGAGCTTGAAAATTATTTTTCTCTCCCCAATCGCACATCATATCTAACAATGGAATAAGTGAACAACCACGTTCAGATAATGAATATTCAACTTTTGGAGGTATTTGGGGAAATTCTTTGCGTATAATAAGACCATCTTCCTCAAGCCCTTTTAACATAACACTTAGTGTTTTAAAGGAAATAGTCCCAATACATCGCTTCAGCTCATTGAACCTCATAACCTTATTTTCAGACAACCAATACAAAATAATCATTTTATATTTACCACCTATTAAGGATAACGTATATCCAAAACCAGTGTTTTTTAGTTCTACGCCAGTTGGAATACAGGTTTCTCTCACAATCCCCACTCTCCTTCTGATAAGAATATCCTATCAATATGAATTCTTTATAGTAAATTACTATACAATCTTATCACAAAGTAAGATTCGCTATAAAATTTTGTTATATCTTTAACTCGAATAAAATTTTAACAAAACACCCCTGTTAAAAAACTTCTTCTTTATCTTTATTAACATGATAGAGAAAATCCTTATACCTTGTACGACCTCCTGTAAATACTTGCTTCATTAGCTTTTCTAACATGTCATTTTGTATTTCTTGATTTCGATATAAATAATCATAAAAGTTAGTAACTGCAGTAATAGTAAGATTCCCTGTTTTCTCGGTTTTTTTGCTTAAGTTTGTTGTAACGGAGTTACTTTACTGCTTGAATATGGGCTCCTTAACCAACCTATAAACTCTGCTAAATCCACGATAGTGATGTCTTTATAATCTTTTTTTACTTCCTCCAAATAATCAAAGTACTGCTTTAGGGCATAACAATATGTTTTTAAAGTATTGCTGCTCTTTCCTGTTACATCTAAATACTTCAAATACTTCATCACAGACACTACAGGCATTCCGCCTTTATCAAGAAGCATATATCTTTTTTTATTACCATCAAGTAATACTTCCTGTACTCTCATAAAATCCTCCACCTTAAATCATAGAATCATAAAATATACATATTAAACTAGAATTTTTTAATATAGTTTATAATTCTAATATGTATTAAAAAAGAGGATATAAGCTCATATATTGAACTAAATATCCTCTAATAATCATAGTACAGTTAAAAAATAAGAGTACTAAAAAATAAGCAAAAAACTTATGTATAATTTAATTTTTAATGAAAATAATTATTTTTTGATTGTTTTTTGCTTCGGGATGGCTTACGCTAAGGAGAGGAAATCTTTATAAGGAGGGTGATTTGTGTCGCAAAAATCTCGTTT
>NZ_BAMO01000030.1 GCF_000615945.1 Caldalkalibacillus mannanilyticus JCM 10596 | reverse complement strand
CCGTATCCCTCACACAAACGTCATTTCTATAGATAGATATGAAACTCTAAAACTCAACATGCTCCACCTTGATAGGAATCCTGAGCCACTCTTCTGCAATTTTCTGAAAAACCTCTTTTTTCCCACTGGCAAAAAAGCGATGAACCGGTCGACAAAAATCCTTGGAAAGTTGATTTTTGTGAAAAAGGATCGTACTCACTTCTCTGGCAGTTTCATCCGCTGAGCTAATGAGTTTCACATCCCCCATAACATCCTGAATAATAGGAGCTAGGAGAGGATAGTGCGTACAACCAAGAATTAAGGTATCAATATTCTCTTTCTCAAGCGGCTTTAAAGCCTCACAGACAATATCAAATGCCTCTTCATGATCAAGCTTCCCTTGTTCTACTAACGGGACGAAGGCAGGGCAAGCAAGGCTTGTAATGTATAACCCTGGATGAACCTGTTTAAGTGCTTCTTCATATAAGCTACTTTGAATTGTACCTATCGTTCCAATGACCCCTATTCTGCCGGATAAAGTTACTTTAATCGCTGCCCTAACCCCTGGATGAATGACTCCAATTACAGGGATGGAGTAGGACTCCCTTAGCTCCTCTAGTATCACTGCTGTTGCCGTGTTACACGCAATAACCAGCATTTTGGGATTAAATTGTTCTAAAAAGTGAATAAGCTGCAAGCTGAAGTTACGCACTTCTTCCCTACTACGAGGTCCATAGGGGCAACGAGCCGTATCTCCAAAATAGACAATCTCTTCACGAGGAATCTGACGAATAATCTCTTGTACGACTGTCAGACCTCCAACTCCAGAATCTATAACTGCTATTGGTTGTGACAATAAACTCTCTTCCTTCTCCCTTTAGAGTAAATGAGTCGAATGTTATTCCTTACCCATTTCATTGTGTAGAATACTTAACGTTCTGCTTAAATCTTCAACGTCCTTCTTAGAAAAATTAGATAGAACAGAAGATAAATATTCTCTTCTCGCTTCTAACACTTCTAAGATGATGTTTTGCCCCTTTTCTTTCAGCTGGATACGCACTACACGTCGATCATTTGTATCCCTGACTCGTTCCACAAGTTGATTGCTCTCCATTCTGTCAATCAGGTCGGTCGTTGTGCTGCATGCTAAATACATTTTATTCGATAGTTCACCGATCGTCATATCTCCATCTTCATTTAACCACTGAAGAGCTACGAATTGAGGGGGGTAATCGGAAAGTTAGCTAGAATTTCTCTTCCTTTTTGCTTAATGATGGAGCTAACATAGCGCAGCTCTCTTTCTATTTCAAATACTTGTTCAGCCGTGTAGTTTAGTGTAGATTTATCCATTATTTCCTCCAAAGTTAGAATCTTTGCCCCTATTATATCAGAATTGTGTCGTTTTTGCGTTACCCCATTAAAATCTTTTCATTAATTTTTTACAAGATCTTTATGAAATTCTTCCCTAAACAAAAAGTCCCAAAAACTGGGACTTTTTGTTCTTTAGATGACTAATTCACCTAAGCGAACCAGTTCGACAACTGCTTGAGAGCGACCTTTCACTCCTAGTTTTTGCATAACATTTGAAATGTGATTGCGTACCGTTTTTTCACTGATGAACAAAAGGCCAGCTATTTCTTTCGTTGTCTTATCTTGTACAAGTAATTCAAATACTTCTCTTTCTCTGTTTGTTAATAAAGGCTTCGCTTGTTGGTCGTTCCCCTTCAAAATGTCCCCTCCTTGCATGGCTCATGTATACAAGGCGATGGTTACAGTCAAGTTATTTTATGACTGGGGGAAAAGTGTGGTGCGTTGGGCAAGTAAATTTAGGCCTGCGCCCACAGTATATGCAGGTGATGATGTATCGTTGCTTATCCCTTGCAAAATAACTCAGCCGTTTTCTCTATTGTCTCAAATCTGTGGAAACATTAAATTGGTCTACCAGATCCCTTAACGTATAGGATTCCTTAGCTAGCTCCTCTGACAATCGAGCAATTACCTGATGGCTCGCTAGCTGCTCTTCTGCCGCCGCTAACACCTGCTGGCTGGAGAGAGATTGTTCATTGGACAGCTCTTCAATATATCTGAACTGATGAACAATATCCTCTAAGGTTTCAAGGATCTGTCTAGCATCCTTCATCGTTCTCTCTCCATTAATCATGACATTGTTGTTGAAGTAACGAATGCTTTCAAAGAGCTCGATCATATTGACTGTCTGTTCCCTTCCTTGAACAATATGATAGGTTGTATCATTAGAGTAAGCAACGATCCGATCCATCTCCTGATGTAGCTCAGAAATTAATTGCACAATGGATTGAGACGCTTCCTTCGTTTCACTGGATAGCTTACGCACCTCATCTGCGACGACTAAGAAGCCTCGACCATGTTCTCCCGCTCTGGCTGCTTCGATGCTTGCATTTAACGAAAGGAGGTTGGATTGATCAGATATTTCTTCAATGAGTTCATTGATTTCACTTACCCTAAGTAGCGTCTTTTTAAAATAGGCTAATGTTTTATTGGTTAAGCTGTTGGCATCCTTTACTTTTTCCATATGCTCTAAGACAGAGCGTACCTGTAGATTTCCTTTCTCTGAATGTTCATTTGCTTTTTGTGCCGTGTGATAGGTATCTTGGGCGTGTTCCACTACTTGCTCTAAGTGCTCAGTGTAGTGATGCAGTCTTTCTTGAGAGCTCCCCATTTTCTCCGCTTGTGTCACGGCTACTTCGTTTAGGGCAATAATCACATTGGTAATTTCTTCAGAGGATAGGGTTAACTGCTCACAGCTTTCTTGGATTTCAGAGGAGGACCGAGCTACTCCCCTTGAATTGGATAAAATCTGCCTGACCATAGAATCAATGGCTTCTAACACTTTATTCACATGGTTCCCCAGCGTTTCTATTTCATCCCCTGACTTGATGTCTACTCTGCGACTCAGATCTCCCTAGAATCCGCCAAATCCTTCACCACTTCATTAATCTTCTTAATCGGTCCGAGAGTGGAGCGAATCATCCAGAGAGAAATAAGGATACAGAGAAGAACAATCGCCCCTACAGCACCTGCGATGATTTTCCAGCCCTTCTCATACTCCTGTTGGTTGGTATCTCCTGCCAAAAGAGCTTCTCTTTCATTGATTTCTACCAGCTTCTCTAAATGCTCATTCAATTGATTAAAGAAACGAGCCGTTTCATTTTCATAAATTAATTGTGCTCCCTTCACATTGCCACTATGGACAAAATGAACGATGTTCTCATGCTCACTGACATAAGCTTCAAAATCCATTTCTAAGGTTTGAGCAATTTTCTTCCCTTGCTCTGAAATAGAAGAAGATACATATTCCTGTAAAGCCAATTGCAGCTGTGTTGATACGGCTTCCATTTCTTCTTCTACCTTACTATGGGCTCCAGTCGAAGAATTGTAGACATACGTCCCCTCTAGCGCCCTAAATTGCGTTGCTATGGTTTGTATCTTATTCGCTTGTGCCACACTTGGAAGCCAATTCTTGACGATCTCTTGTGTCGTCTGATTGACCTTATTCATGGTATAAACAGAAAAAAGTCCAATAGCCACAACGAAAGCGCATACAAGACCAAAGCCAATTGTCAATCGCAAGGAGATGGGTACTTTAATTCTCATGAAAGCTCCTCCTTCACTTGGGGTTAATCCATCTTTTTTTGGTGATTTCCTCAGTAATTATCTACTATATCGGAGGGAGCATCTTGCTTTCATAGGCTGACTCTAGTAAATATGTAGCACTTTTTTATGATCAAGAGGACTTTTTTGTCTTATCCGCACTTTTTCTGTTCCTTCACGCCAAAAAGCTACCTAACGTCATTCCTGACGCAAGTAGCTTTTTGCCGTTTTCTTTATGCTATGTTTACCATTGTTTTTTCTTCTAGTTCCCTAAGAACTTCTTAATAGAATGAACCGTCGTATCACGATTCAATGCCGCGATCGAAGTCGTTAATGGAATTCCTTTTGGACAAGATTGTACACAGTTTTGTGAGTTTCCGCAATCTGTGATGCCACCCTCACCCATAATGGCTTCAAGGCGTTCTTCTTTGTTCATCTCACCTGTAGGGTGAGCATTAAATAAACGCACTTGGCTTAAAGGGGCAGGACCAATAAATGGTGAGTTCGCATTTACATTTGGACACGCTTCTAAGCAAACTCCACAAGTCATACATTTGGATAGCTCATACGCCCATTGACGCTTGGTTTCAGCCATCCGAGGTCCAGGACCCAAATCATAGGTTCCATCAATCGGAATCCATGCCTTGACCTTTTTCAGTGCGTCAAACATTCTTTCGCGATTGACAGATAGATCACGTGTCACAGGGAACGTACTCATTGGCTCAATTTTGATAGGCTGACCCAGCTGATCAATCAGCGCTGAACAAGCTTGGCGAGGAGTGCCATTAATGACCATAGAACAGGCTCCACATACTTCTTCTAGACAGTTAGACTCCCATATAACAGGAGAAACCTTCTTCCCTCCCTCATTAACGGGATTACGCTGAATCTCCATTAGAGCTCCGATCACATTCATGTTCGGACGATATGGAATTTCAAACTTTTCTGTATAAGACTGACCTTCGGGACCATCTTGACGAGTAATCTCTAGTTTTATTGTTTTGTTACTCATATCTGTCCTACGCCTCCTTCGCCTTAGAGTAGTCGCGCTTACGAGGTTTGATTAATGAAACGTCTACTTCTTCGTATTCAAATCGAGGAGCTTTTTCTCCATCATAGAATGCCTTGGTTGTCTTGAGCCACTCTTCATCATTACGTTCAGGGAAGTCTGGCTTGTAATGGGCACCACGACTCTCGTTACGGTTTAAGGCACCAAGCGTAATCACTCGACCTAGCTGAAGCATGTTCCAGAGCTGGCGAGTAAAGGCAGCCCCTTGATTGTTCCACTTACTCGTGTCATTGACATTAATATTCTTAAATCGCTCCATTAGCTCTTGAATCTTCTCATCCGTTTTCTGTAAACGATCGTTATAACGTACAACTGTGACATTATCCGTCATCCACTCACCAAGCTCTTTATGGATAACATAGGCATTTTCTGAACCATCCATTTTGAGGATCTGGTCATACTTATCTTCTTGTTTCTTTCTTTCTTGATCATAAACCACAGAAGAAACCTGATCCACATGCTTGTTCAAACCGTTAATATATTCAATTGCCTTCGGTCCTACAACCATACCTCCGTAAATGGAGGAAAGAAGAGAGTTCGCTCCCAGACGATTTGCTCCATGATATTGATAATCGCATTCTCCAGCGGCAAATAATCCAGGGATATTTGTCATTTGATTATAGTCACACCACAATCCGCCCATAGAATAATGGACAGCAGGGAAGATTTTCATTGGGATCTTCTTAGGATCATCTCCCATGAATTTCTCATAAATTTCAATGATTCCACCTAATTTAATCTCAAGCTCTTTAGGATCCTTATGTGAAAGGTCAAGATAGACCATGTTCTCCCCATTGATTCCAAGCTTCAAGTCAACACAGACATGGAAAATTTCTCTCGTCGCAATATCACGAGGCACTAGATTTCCGTAAGCTGGATATTTTTCTTCTAGGAAGTACCAAGGCTTTCCGTCTTTATCATACGTCCAAACTCGTCCACCTTCTCCACGAGCGGATTCAGACATTAGACGCAGCTTGTCATCGCCTGGAATCGCTGTAGGATGGATTTGTATAAACTCTCCATTTGCATAAGCAACCCCCTGCTGATAAACAGCTCCTGCTGCTGTCCCTGTATTAATCACTGAGTTTGTTGATTTACCGAAGATGATCCCAGGCCCACCCGTAGCTAAAATAACGGCATCAGCAGCAAACGTATGAATTTCTGCATTTTTCAGGTTTTGGACTGAGATCCCTCTACAGATTCCTTCATCGTCAAGAACAGCACCGAGGAATTCCCAACCCTCATATTTGGTCACTAGACCTCGCACCTCATGGCGGCGCACTTGCTCATCCAGTGCATACAATAACTGTTGCCCTGTTGTCGCTCCAGCAAACGCCGTACGGTGGTGCTTCGTTCCACCAAATCTTCTAAAATCTAATAATCCTTCAGGAGTACGGTTAAACATAACCCCCATACGATCCATCAAATGAATGATTCCAGGTGCTGCTTCACACATGGCTTTTACTGGAGGCTGATTGGCTAAGAAATCTCCTCCATATACCGTATCATCAAAATGCTCCCAAGGAGAGTCTCCTTCTCCCTTCGTATTAACTGCACCATTAATTCCACCCTGAGCACAAACTGAGTGAGAACGTTTAACAGGTACCAAAGAGAATAAGTCAACAGGAACTCCAGCCTCTGCCGCTTTTATGGTGGCCATTAAACCTGCTAATCCACCACCAACTACGATGATTTTTCCTTTACTCATATCTACTCACCCCTTGTTTTATGCTAGCTTCCCAAATTCCAATAAGATTAAGATACCCCCGATGGAGAGAATAGCGAAAACTCCCATCCACACATAGGTAGAAATTCTTTGGGCTTTCGGTCCTACCGTAATTCCCCACGTCACACAGAATGACCACATTCCGTTAGCAAAGTGGAAGGTAGCAGCTACTACTCCAAGAATATAAAACACCATCATGATCGGTGAAGATAAGATTGCCATCATCATTTCTGCGTTCACAGGTGTACCGAGCGCAGCCGCAATACGTGTTTCCCAAACATGCCAAGCAATAAAAATAATTAAGAAGATCCCTGTAAAGCGTTGTAACATAAACATGACATTGCGAAAATAACCATAATTAAGTACATTATGCTTTGCTTGGAAGGCAATATATAAGCCATAAATTCCATGGTATAAAAGCGGTAAGAAGATGAAGAAGACCTCCAAGAAAATACGTAGAGGTAAGCTATCCATGAAATCAGCAGCCGCATTAAATGATTCAGGCCCGTACAAAATAAAATGGTTAATAAAAAGATGCTGGACTAAAAAGATTCCAACCGGGATAACCCCTAAAAGTGAATGTAGTTTACGGTTAAAAAAATGACCTTTGCTTGCCATAACGGTCCCCCTTATTTTTTCGTTTGACGTTTCTAGTCAGTAACAGGTTTATTTTACTCCTATGCAATGAAAGCGTCAAGAAATCGCTCTCATTATCCAATGATGATTCTTTCTTTCGGATAGCGTACATGTGATTTGGTATCCTTCTTTTTCATTGAAAACAGTAAAGCTACTAATCCAACTCGCCCAATAAACATAAGCACGACAAGAATGAATTGACTTGCTGTAGATAGCTGCGGAGTAATCCCCATGGACAAACCGCAGGTTCCAAAAGCAGAGCTCACTTCAAAAATAATCGCCATTAAAGCAAATTTAGATGAATGCTCAATCGCTGTGATCAAGATAATTGCCGAAATCAAGATAAAGACGAAAACAGAAATCACTATAAAAGCCTTCTGAATATCATCTTCATGCAGTTCCTTTCCAAACACCTTCACGTCTTTTTTTCCTAAAGCAAACGAGCGAATGGTTAAGAACATCACCGCTACTGTAGTGGTTCGGATACCGCCTCCCGCACTGGAGGGGCTAGCTCCAATAATCATGAGAGCAGAAATCAAGAGCAAGGTGGCTAAGCTATAGTTAGACACATCCATCGTAGCCAATCCTGCACTTCTAGCACTTACTGAGTTAAAAAGAGAATAAAAGAATTGTTGATGCCACTCCATCCCAGCGTAATATTTCCCTCTCTCTAATAACCAAATTGAAATGCCTCCAAACACCATGAGGATAAAATAGGTCGTTACGGTAATCTTCGTAAAAAGAGAGAAGCGGTAATTCTGATGACGTTTTGCTAAGTATTCACGTATTTCAACCAAAACTGGAAAGCCAATCGCTCCAGCAATCACGAGGGTAATGGTGACAAACTGAACAAAATAGTCATTGGCAAAGGGCACGAGAGATTGACCTGTAATATCAAAACCAGCATTTGTAAAAGCGGTTAGACTAGCAAAAGCTCCCTGATAATAAGCTTCATACCAAGTATCAAAGTAATATAAATAATAAGACCCTAGAATCATGGCACCAAATAACTCAATCAGAATGGCAATCCCTAGTATATTTTTCATTAAGTTGACCAGACCCGCATAAGAGGTTTGATTCTGATCGACCATGATTAACATGCGCTGAGATAAAACAATTTTTCTCCCTAGCATTATCCAGACAAAAGTCCCTAGAGTCATGATTCCAATTCCACCTAGCTGTATAATAAGAGCGAGAAAGAAAACCCCTACGTAGCTAAAGGTTTCCGCTGTATTCACCACAGTTAAACCCGTAACACTAATCGCACTGGCCGCTGTAAAGAAAGCATCTGAAAAGGAGAGGGAGATTCCATCCTTATGCGAAATGGGGAGATACAGCAAGAATGAACCAATTAAGATAAGAACAAAATAAGAAAAGATAATCACCCGAAACGGTGACAAAAACTGATTTAACTTCATGTACTAATACCTCCAACAGATTTCCTCTCCATAGTATGGATATTTTCTACAAGTATATCAAGACCTTTTTCCGCATATAAGTGAATAAGCTATTTTTTTATAGATTTTGGTCCATATGATGAAAGGGGTCGTAATATGATTGGAGAAAAAAAAGAAATTGTTGAAGAGCTATCTAAACAAAGTGTCTATAAAATGAAAGGTCAGGCTATCCCTCTGTTAAGCTATCACCTCATTCGAGACCATGTGCTTCCAACCATCACAGGAGAGTTTCAAAGCTCTATCCTATATTGGACAGGTAAAAATATAGCAGAAAAATTGGACCTTCAAAGCTTTGAAGAGTGCTTAGACTTGTTTCTTGAGCTAGGCTGGGGTTTTCTAGAAGTCACCAAATCCAATCATTATGTGAAAGAATTTAAGCTTTCCTCCCCCTACTTCTACTCTCGCGAAATCAAGGAAACAGATACAAGCTTTGCTCTTGAATGCGGGTTTCTCACGGAAGCTATTTCTCAAATTGAGAACAAAGACACAGAAGGAGAATTTAAAGTACATAAAAAGCCTCATGAGCTTTATGTTTCCTTTACCGTGTATCTCCAAGACAAGCCAATCTCTCATTCAAAAGAAAGCACATAGTCTCCCCTTCTTCACTAGTCTGTATTTAATAGGAAGAAAGATGTATAGATCAAAATCAGATGGTTTGCTAGGAACACACCTAGCAAACCATCGTTTAAACCTGCTGAACCGCCTCTGCCTTATCTAATTGAAAAGTCGTATGCAGGGTTTGAACAGCTTTCACCATATCTTTTTGTGGTACGACACAAGACACCTTAATCTCAGAAGTGGAAACCATTTTAATTTCTATGCCTGATGCACTAAGGGAACTAAACATCTCAGCAGCAACCCCAGGATTGGAAATCATCCCTGCTCCTACAATCGACACCTTAGACAAGCCGTCCTCATGCAAGATTTCTTCAAACTGTAAATGCCCCTTATGCTGATTGAGAATCTCTAAAGTACGAGTCACATCCTCTGTATGAAGCGAGAAAGAAATATTTGTTCTTTCGTGCCCTTGGATACTCTGATTAATAATAATATCCACGTTAATATGAAATTCTGCCAGTGTTTTAAACAGGCTAGAGAGTGTCCCTATTTCATTTTTCATTCCCACCACAGTGATCTTCGTTACGTCTTTCTCTTGTGCTACTCCATGTACAACTAATCCTTCTTCCATCGATATTTCCTCCTTCACCCATGTTCCTTCTATTTCTTCAAATGTGGATCGAACGGTTAATGGGATTTGATAATTCTTCGCACATTCCACCGCTCTTGGATGCAGTACCCCTGCCCCCAAATTCGCCAATTCAAGCATTTCATCATAGCTAATCTCCGTTAATTGTCTAGCCAGTGGAACAATACGCGGATCTGCCGTATAGACACCCGTCACATCTGTAAAGATATCGCAACGCTCCGCCCCCACAGCAGCAGCTAGAGCTACCGCAGTTGTATCCGACCCGCCACGTCCAAGAGTGGTAATTCCCCCTTGCTCAGTCATTCCCTGAAAGCCAGCGACAATGACTACATTTCCTTGTCCCAGTTGGGTGAGAATAGGCTCTTTTTTAATTTCTAAAATCCTTGCCTTTGTATGCACATCCTCAGTGATGATTCCTGCCTGCCATCCTGTCATAGAAATCGCTTTAATGCCTATTTCATGTAACGCCATCGCCAATAGCGAGATGGTTACTTGTTCACCCGTAGCCAGAAGCATATCCATTTCTCTCGGCTCTGGATATGGAGAGATTTGCTTTGCCATCTCGACTAAAACATCTGTCGATTTCCCCATAGCGGATACAACAATTACAAGTTGGTTACCTCGATTGACTTCTTGTTTAATCTTGTTCGCTACATGCTGAATTTTTTCTACTGATCCTACAGAAGTACCACCAAATTTTTGAACAATTACACTCATTTTCATATTCCTTTCTCTTATACGGCAAAACACAAAAAAGCAACAACAAAAGAGAACTTTGCTGTTGCTTGATGATCCAATTTAAAAAACTTAACATTTCATAAATTCAATCAACACCTCTGTATTTCCCGCAACGTGAAATAGTTCTCCATCATTAAAATGGGTTCTTTAATGATGACAGTGCTGCATTTCTTTAATGCAACCCCAGCCTCGTTTATTCTGAGCCATAAACCAGACTTCGGCGAATCACCCTTTCCCTTTCTCATCAACGAATGCTCTTCTTCTCTTAGAAAGTTACTCATGATCTTCGCGCCTCTACATTCACTCCAATAATTGAAGTGAGGTGTGCTATTCAATTGAGTGCTATTTTAACAGATTTTTTCCTTTTTGACAATCCCCAATTATTTACCTTTTGGGCAAATAGGCTTGGACATCTCGAATCGCCCATAGGATTTCATACGTGATAGGCAGATGAAACTGCAAAGCTCGATCCTCCAAGTCACTAACTACTTTAAATGGATTAAGATAGCCGAAGCTCCCTTCGTCACGCTGCTGAAAGCAAAGAAATCTAGCTCCTTCTACTATCAGTTCGTGGTCATATCTAAAGTAGCACATGGCACGTAATAGCTGGGAAGCTACGTCTAATTGATATTTTTGGCATTGAGCTAGCATACAACCAGATAGAGCCCACTTTAATTGTTCCATCTCCGCTCTTGCTCTTTCAGGGACGACAAACTGCTCCCCCATTGAAGTAATGAGAAACCATGTATACAGTTGTTGTTCCAGCTGCTCTGTATCAAATAGTAAAAAGTGAGGCTGAGCCCAAGCACGATCATTGATCATATTTTCTTTTTGTGTAGGCTCTAGAAGTCCATAAAGCTGTGTTAAATAAGCAAGTCTAGAATCCTCCTCTACCTCCTCCTGTGTTAGCTGTTTTAAGCCTTCTTGAATCCTCCTATCCCCTTCCTGCCAAGTCGTGGTCATCCGATTGCTTTGCCTTAGTAATAAACTCGTCGTCGCATAGAGCAGAGGACTACTCTCTTCTACTAAATCTAAGCTTCTTCCTTGTTCACGCTCTATAACATGGAGAATTTCTTCAATAAAGGCATCTGTGACAGCAGAGGGGGTCATTTCATAACAGAGAAGCAAAGACGAGAGTAATTGCAGAATAGCATTTGAATCCTTTTGGACCGTGGGGTGATTCCTCCAAAGACCTGTGAGCCAGTTTACAGTTTGCTTCTCATTCCATTGTATCGTGTCAGGATGGCTTATCTGAATCATGTCCCATTCTCCTTCTCCATTTTTTTGAAATGCTTGATTGCACATAGAAAAGGAAGCGCGTTCGAGTAGGTCACATGTTCTGGCAATAGCAGCTCCCAGGCGACCCTCATTACCACCGTTTCCTCCGTTCCTTGTAAACTTAAAATATACAGGAGTTCTCCAATCTTCGTATGTTCTCTAGCACTAATCGCAGCACATAGCAATCGGAGGCTAATGGATTGTTCTTTTTTCATTTGATCTAAAGAAAGCTTCTCTTTTCTTGTAAACAACAAATCTGAGATTCTACTATCTCTATAAAATCTTGCATTTTCCGCTGTCCATCTCCAGAGATCTCTCTCCCCATCATATTCAAGCGAATCGTCCAAAAGCTTAAGAGTCGCTTCTGCTAGAGGCAGCTCCAATATAGTCATCATTTTCTTTAATTCATAGGCATAATTGGGAGACCATTCTGTGCGCAATAAATAATCTCCTTGTAATAAATCAGTCAATGTGTAAAGGATTCTTTTTAGATCATTGCTCCTTTTCGCTGAAGGTTCCAGGGCACAATGGGTGATATACAAGGCGTCAAGGATACAGGGAAGATTACAGGAAATGAAGTCACTCCAAGCAGGGGCTTGTAACACGTCCAGTGCTTTCAAGGATATCTCTTGAAAGATTTCTTCATCAGGCGACAGCGCAAAAGAATGCTTGCACAGAGTAGAAAAATGGTACAGACTCTCTTGATCTCTCATAACTGAAAAGGAGAGAACGTGTTGAACCTTTTCTCTCGCCACCTTTTCGATCTGTTCTATATAGAAGTCTACCGTATGTTGAAGTGTAGATGGTTCCAAGTCACCAACCCTCCCGTTCGTTATTTCATCCAAGCTGTTGTTGCACCTGCAATGACGAGCGTAGGATGATAACAATGAGTAAAGATATGCTTTTCTTGTTCCTTCTGGCTTAAGCCAGATAACTGTGGAGCGTGAAAGGTAACACTAGGGATCGCTCCCTCAGGCAAACGCCCTGTATAAATCAAATTCCAAGCAAGCTCCGTCAGATGAGGGGCAGCCTCCTGCTCTACATGCGGCTCTAAAAAAGATAAGCACATAAGCAATTCACCCATCAGATCTAAATTTCTTTCACTAATAGAGATGGCTAGTAGTTTTAATAAAGTCTGAAAAATCGCTTGCAGTTCCTTCGTATCTACGATCAGGTTTCTAGCATGTCCCATATCCGTAAGATAAAAAACCGTGTGAGTAATACTATATATATCCATTGTTGACATGTACGGCGGGGCTGCTTTTTTCCCGAGAACGGTTCTGTTATATAGCTCCCTATAGGAAGGGAGATCATTTGCTATCCCTGCTCGTTCCAAGCTGTATTTTAAGTCCATTAGTCGGAAAGGTATTTTTTTCAAGATATCCGTAACCTGATAGGCCCAAAATTTGGCTAATGTAAACGCAAAGCTTAGCTTCGTTTCATCCGTAAGCTGAAGAAACTCTTCAACAATGGCAAGCCCAGCAAGTCCATCAGGATCGTGATAAATCATGGCTTCCACATCAAAAGACTGACAAATGTCCAGATTAAATTGAATGATTTTTTGTAGACGTTGATCCTGTTCATACAATTTGCTACGCAGCAAGTAATTGGTCAAAAAAACGAGTTCCACATACGTTTTTAGTTTCCATCTAAAATCGTCGGAAACCTGATTGCGAACATCAAAAAACTCGATATTCCGAATGATCCAATCGAGAGACGTGTTTGCCAGTTCGCACACCTTTTCATCTACTGTATTTCTTATTGTATTTACCATGGATCTTCTGCTCCTTAGTTATCATTTTCTCAGAGCTAACTACACCAACTACTTAACGGGTATCGATATGTATTTATTAAATTTTGATTAAATTTTAGGAATAATCAGTTAATTAAAGGCGCGAGGTTCGAATAATTTAGACCTTCAAGGGATTACTTAAAATTTTTTTAGAATAATTTTATTCAAAATGATAACTCTTATGCCTCCACGCACGGTGTACTTACATTTAACGTTTCTTGTAAAGACTCAGGCTTGTCCGAATCCGCTTTCCAAACCAATACATAACCGCTCCATGCCAAAACTCCACCATCAGGATTTGCAGATTTCATTAGATTGTCAGTAGGAATCACCACACGCTTTTCCTTCAACATTTTTTTGAAATTCATTACCATTTCTCCTCCCAAATCCCTAATTCTACTAGATTCGAACCTCACATTGTTATTTTAACCTATTTTTCCAAGGGAGTAAATGGATTCGTAGTATTAATTTTGATTTTTTTGTTTTTTTAAAATAATAGAAAAAAAGGGAGAGTGATTTCTCCCTATTAAGAAAGGGTTTATAGAATATATTCTAGTCTGATCTATGCTTTGATATCTTGTCTAGTAAAGGCAAGGATTGAAATACTAAGCAAGAGCAGGAGATACACCAACAGTGCTATGACGGAGAAGAGAATGGGGATATCTTGAAGAGCAACCCCTGCATCTGCATTGATATACGCGACTAAGTTCAAGTGTGGAAATAGAGTGAGCTTATACCAAGAATATTTGGCTAGGAAGGGGGCTCCTCCCAAAATACTTCCTCCAAACAGAGTAAATATGGAAATTCCTAAGGCAATAGCTTGATTTCGAACAATGGTTGAGAGCATAAAAGCGATGGTGACAAGGACAAAAATGGGCAAAAATCGTAAGACAAGTACTTCAAGGGCTGATTGAATGACCGCTATTTCATAAAAGCTTCCACTAAGGTCTTTTCTCACTAAGGCGTAATCATGCCCACCAAAATCAAATAAGAAGCCGCCGATCAAATAACTCATCACCGCATATACTCCCATAAGCAGTACAGTATAGATCAGAGTCGCTATATATTTTGAAATCAGGATTTTCCATCTTTTAAATGGGCGCACAGCAAGAACTTTCATTGTACCCCAAGAAAACTCTTTAGAAACCATACTACAGGCAACCAGAATAGCAAAAAGAGAGATAAATATATCTAAACCATTGGTCGTTACAGAGCTGACAAAGCGCCACGCATTCCAGTAATAGGGATTGAGATCATGCTCCAGGTAGTACTCCTTGTATTTCACATCAGGAGAATAATACAAGCCTTGGACTTCCATCTGAGGCTTTTCCTGTTCCTCAATGAATTCCTGAATCAGATGCTCTCTCCAATTCAGATCCTCTGTCACGTGGAGCATACTACTCATAATGACACCTACGATCAGAATAAGGGAGGTTAATATCAACAAATAAAGAAGGTGTCTACGCTGACAAAATAATTTTTTCAGTTCTCCAAGAGTGAGATGAACGAACCACATTACCTCCCACCTCCTTTGGCAATCTCTAGATACATTTCTTCTAGGTTTTCCTTTTCCTTGTACATATCATAGATTTTCACTTGATGGAACACTAATCGCTCAATAACATCAGGCACATGCTCTGGATCTAGAGTTACAGCTAAGGAGGTGTCAGATACTTCACTGACCACCGCTGATTTATAATTATGCAAGCAGCTTTGAGCGGCATCAGCCCTGTCAACTTGAAAAATGATTTTTTTCAGCCTGCTTCGAACAGAGGAGTGAGTGATGTTCTCAAGCTTAATGAGCCTGCCTTCTTGAATAAATGCCACTCGATCACAGAGGGACTGCATCTCGATTAGCAAATGACTCGAAACTAAGATCGTCACTCCTTGCTTGGCTAAGTTTCTTAATAGATTTCGCAAGTCGACCATTCCTTCAGGATCAAGCCCATTCATTGGCTCATCAAGAATAAGCAAGCTGGGGGAATGGAGCAAGGCTTGAGCTAATCCTAAGCGCTGTTTCATTCCCAGAGAATAGTTTTTTACCTTTTTATTAATTCCGTTCCTTAAGCCTACCATCTCTACTAGCTCTCTTATCCTTTGCTCCGATACCTGCCTTTTACCCAGCTTAGAGAAGTACGCAAGATTCTGAGTCCCTGTCATGAAGGGATACAGATGGGAGATTCAATAATCACCCCCACTTTTTGCATCGCTTGTTCAAAATGCTCCGTGACATCTAGTCCATCGATGTAAATATTCCCTTTGGACAATTTAGAGAGCTGTACAATCAGACGCATCAGCGTTGTTTTTCCAGCTCCATTGGGACCAAGCAGACCCATGATCTCTCCTCTTCTCACTTCAAGTGATATATTCCTGAGAATCTCAGTCTTGCCTACTTTTTTACTCACATTTTTCAGCTCAAGGCAATGTAAATTCATGCTCTTCCCTCCCCCTCTCTATTCTTAAACTGAGGATAGTAGACCCTCAAAGCCAAAAACCCAGCTGCCTATCAAACCGATCACGATAAGAAGCAACGAAAGAAAGAATAAATTCTTATTGTTCAATGTTTTCACCTCTCAATAAGTATCGATTCCATGAAACATTTTTTAACATGAGTTTGATACAATGCATTGCTGCACAATTACCAATCACGATGAAAAGCAAACCAATTCCTACTACCAACACGCTGTTAAACAAAGCGGTTAAAACATCCACTCTCGTAAAAATAACGAAGGAAGAAAGGATAAATAGAAGTCCTGATCCCCATAAACCTAGAATCACTGTAGCTACTAGTAGAAAAAGAGGAAAGATGAGAAAAAGATTTACAAATCCTAACCCCATCGCCATGACGACTCCTTTGTAGAAAGAAACCCACGAATGATTCTCCGTAGCATGGGTAAAAAAATAATCCCGCTTGATGGTTTTAGCTATTTTTATCGGATCTCCTAAAATCTTTGTGATTTCCTGTTCTGTTTTTCCTTCCTCCAGCCCTAAATGAAAATGATCCTCCATATCATTAAGTATCTCTTCTACTTCTTGATGCGGAAGACCATCTAAGTGGCGTCTTAGTTGATGTAAAAAATCTTTTTTTGTCATAAAAACTCTCCTTCTCCCCCAAAGTTAATCCACATTAAAATATCGAATAATGTCTACTAATTGTTTCCATTCCAGTGCTAGCTCATCTCTATATATAGAGCCTTTCTCTGTTAATGTGTAGTATTTTCTAGCTGGACCTTGTTCGGATTCCACTAGATAAGTGGTCACATATTCTTCAGCTGTTAATCTACGCAGGAGAGGATAGATTGTTCCTTCTGTTACAGGGAACTTTGAGCTGATCTCTTTGACTAAATTATAGCCATAATGATCCTGTTCTCTAAGGATGGAAAGAACACAAAGCTCTAAGACCCCTTTCTTAAATTGAGTGTTAATATATCCCACCTCCACCACTTGAATCCTATTTTTTACATCATATCACAACCTACTATGTATTGCAAAGTACTATGCACTATCTTTTTGTCGACATTATTTTCTTTTTTTTTGAAGGATAATCTACAAAAAAAAACACCCTAGCCATTCGATCCTTCGAATGTCAGGGTGCTTACTCTTGTTTATCACGTTCTGCTAGAATTTTTGCTTTTAGCTTTCGGAAGTCTTCTAGGCTTTGTTTTAAATACTCTTTTTCATCCTCAGATAGATCCTCTCCTGGAATCCCATACTCTGCCCCACTTTCCTTAACGCTTTGGACCTCAGAACGACAAAGCAGCCAATCCAGAGAAATGTCGAGCACATTGGCGATATTTTGCAGGGTTTCTAAATCAGGAGTTCGATTGCCATTCTCATAGCCAGAGATGGATACTTTTGTCACGTTGACCATTTTGCCTAGCTGCTCTTGAGTCAGCTTACGATTTAGCCTCGCTTTGCGAAGTCGAGTTGAAAAGGTCATCATTACTCCCCCACTCTTCTAGTGATTTCTGTACTGATTAGATACTTTGATTATAGGTTAACAGATTGTTAACGTAAATAAAGTTAACTAAATAGAAATTTTTGTTTGACATTAACTGGTAGTTAACCTATTATATAGTTAACTAGAAGGTTACTTTGAGAGGAGGGAATGATGTTGGTCCGCAAAAAATTATTTCAAATGAGACAGACACATAATCGAACTCTTCAAGAAATGGCAGATATGATTGGAGTAAGTAAACCTTACTATTGGCAAATAGAAAACGGACAGCGAGGATTATCTTATGATTTGGCAGTGAAAATTGCCGCCGTGTTTGGAAAGACCCCAGATGATATTTTTTTGCAAGAGGAGTTAACTAAAAAGAAACAAAAGAAAGAAGTGAAAAAGAGGACTGATATAAAAAAAAATGACAAGTGAAGGGGAAATCGTAATGAAGAAACGCTTTAAGAAAAAAGCCTTTACCATTATTAGAAGTCGTTTTGAGCGAGGAGATTATAGAAAAGTACCTTATAAGTATCACCGTGTCATGCTTCATTTCATCGATCAAGCCATTTGTTCTCCAGCTGGAAGAGATTTCGTCTATCGTGAAGCCTTTAAGAAGGGCAGAGAATTAAAGGAGGTATATAACGAATTATTTGAAGACATGTATACATTCCTGACAAGGAAATATGGAATTACTAAACAAATGCTTCAACAATATGATGAGTTTCAAAGAAAGCAGGAATCATAGGCACTCATAGACACGTTATTATATTTGTAAAAAAAATGCATTAAAATAAAGCGATACCTTTGCCCTCTCTTGCGGGTAAGGTATCGCTTTTCAAGCTGGAAAGCCTATGGAGTGTAGCGTGTATTTGTCATATTTAGTGGACCAAAAACCTCAGCTACTTTTTCCGGCAATGCTAAGGCAAGCCTTCCATTTCCTTCTAAGGTTTTAGGATAGCCTAAAGGAATGGTGCGTTTGATCAGTTGAGCGTATAGCTCTGGCTCTGTCAGTTCTCTTTCAAATTCTTTTTTCCCTAAGTTAATCAGTAAGGCTAAAGCCCCTGATACATGAGGAGCTGACATAGAGGTCCCGCTCATTTGAGCATACCTTCCACCGATGTAAGTAGACAACACGTTCATCCCCGGAGCCACTAAATCAATTTCATTATTAGAATTGGTAAAGTAGGCAGACCTTTTCTCAAAATCAATGGCTCCTACCGAAATCACCTCGTTGTAGCCTGCTGGGTAAGAAAACTCAGTAGTATCGTGGCGTCCATCTCCTTCATTTCCTGCGGCACATACCACCAAGATGTTTTTACTGATCGCCCGTTTCACCGCAGCATGAAGCCCAGGATGATTATACGGTCCGCCTAAGGACATTGAAATAATCTGTACCTTTTGCTCGATTGCGTAATCAATCGCTTGAATAACCCATTCATATGTTCCTGAAAAATTTCCTGTAACAGGGTCCTTTCTTAACACTTTCAAAATCAAGAGATCCGCTTCTGGAGCAACTCCGGCTACTCCTTGTCCATTCAAAGAAGCTGCAATCGTACCTGCCACATGGGTTCCATGTCCACTATAGTCTGTGAAGTTGTTTGCATCTGACTGATCATCATCTGTGAAATTCCTTCCACCAATAATTCGATCTTTCAAATCAGGATGACGGCTGTCACATCCAGTATCAATGACGGCTACAACGACTCCTTTTCCTTTTTCACTTCGATCCCAAATCTCTGGAGCCTGTGACATTGTGACTCCTTGTGGAATCTCAGCTAATGGCTCAACAAAGCTCTCAATGTAAAAAGGAATCAGACTCAGTTTTTGACTCAAGATAACCCCTCCTTGAGAAATTTTTCAGATTATTGTTTATTTTACCACTATTTTTAATAAAATGGTAGATTAAATTTGAATTTCCCAAGAAAAATAGTACCTATACTTTAAATTTGCTAATAAAATGTTTAAGATCCAATGCCATTTGACTTAAGTACTGTGCTGAGGAGCTAATTTCCTCCATAGAAGCTAATTGTTGCTCAGAAGCAGCAGCAACCTCTTGGGCATTTTTTGTTGTATTGTCGGTTATACTTGAAATGTCATTGAAGGAAGATGAAACTTGTTCAACTTCAGCAGAAATCTTCTCAGTAGTTGCAGCCATATTGGAGATTTGTTCTGCGACTTGATTTGTTGCGTCAATAATTTCTTGAAAGTGATTTTGGGTATTATTCGCTAAGATTAAACCTTCTTTCACTTCTTCCATGACTCCATTCATTGCATTGTTAGTCTGATCCATTTCCTTTTGGATTTCTATAATAATATTAGATATTTGTTTAGATGAATGTTGAGAGCTTTCTGCTAATTTCCTTACTTCATCTGCAACAACAGCAAACCCTTTTCCATGTTCACCAGCTCTGGCAGCTTCAATAGCTGCATTTAATGCGAGTAAATTAGTCTGTTCTGCAATGGAAGTAATCACTTCTAGAATATTATTAATTTCCTTTGAACGCTCAACAAGAATGTCTGTAATGGTAACAGAGTGGGTAACAGAGTCGTGGATTTTATTCATTTTTTGAACGTTATTTATTACAGATTCTCCGCCTTCCTCGGCTTTCTTAATTGTAACATTGGCAACCTTGGCGATATTCGCTGATGATTTTGCAATTTGTTGTACACCAGCATTTAGTCCACTAAGAGATTGGGAGCTTTTATTGACTCCATTAGATTGTTGATCAGCTCCATTGGCAACTTCTTGAATAGAATAAGTAACCTGCTCTGTAGAGAGGCTAACCTGATCAGCACTTGCTGAAAGCTGCTCAGATGAAGCAGCGACTCTGTCAGCACTATCACTAACACGATCAATCATTTCTTTCAAATTGTTTGCCATCTGATTAACATTCTGCGCTAATACTCCAATCTCATCCTTGTTTTGGACTTTAAGCTCCTCACTCGTTAAGTCTCCATCAGCTATATTTTGAACATGACTAGTAATTAATTTGATGGGGCGACTCATGCTCCTTGCAATGATTATCGCAAATAAAGTAATGATAATTGCTGATAACCCCATAAGTAATAAGGTTTTACTTCTAATCGTATTGGCTACAGTCAGAATAGATGATAGGGGAGTAAAAAAATAAATTCCATAGCCTGCTTTTTCGATCGGTGCGTAACTTACAAGCATGCTCTCTCCGTCTATTTTTATCAAAGCAGTCCCTGCTTCCTCTTTTCCAGTGTGAAACAGTGATAAGAGCTCTCCTTCAATTCCAGACTCATCCAAGGATAAACCAATGAACTCTTTGTTTGGATGGGCTTGAATAATGTTTTGATCATCAATGAACACATTTCCGATTTGATTTTGAGTAAAATGATCACTTTGCAAAAATTGATTAATTAGTTCTTCAAAATTTATTGAAGCTGACATGACTCCCAACTTTGAACCACCAGGGCTCACAACAGGAGTAGCGACTACAACAATTCGATTTCCGGTTGCATTGGAAGTAAGAACACTTGAGATCGTATCTTGTCCAGCCATACCATTTTGAAAATACTGACGACTAGAAAGATCTAGGACTCCTATGTGCTCATTCGTTGTATGTGCTTGCACAATACCATTTTGACCAGTAAAGACAACAGTTTCATAAGTGGGATCTTGATTTTTTACGACATTCATCAATTGAAGCTGACTTTCTAAACTTCCTTCTTGGATCGCCCCTGAATTTGCCACTATTTTTACCTCATCCAGACGTTTATCCAACCATTGTTCCATTCCGAATACTGTACTAACGGTATAGCCTTGCATGATCTCTTTCTCTTTCTCAATAATTGCGTTACTACTGGAATGATAGACTAGAAATGAAGTGATAGCCATTGGAATTAATCCAACTAATAAGAAAAAAATAATAAATTTCTTATTAATCGACTTGGGAAATAAGGATTGAATTTGAATCATATAGGTCTTCCTTCCTCTTTTTTTTTGTTACTCATAGCTTGCCTATCATAAAGTGGGGATGAGATTTATATTGATTATATCGGCACAATGGTGATAAATATCACTCTCTACATATAAAAGTTTTTTGGATAAAAATAAGGATTGATACGATTAGGAAGAATCTATCCTCCTAACCTATATCAATCCTCTGCCCATGTATTTTTTATTTTTCTATCGATTCATCTTGCTGGAAATGCTGATCAATCTAATGAGATTTCTACAACATGATCCATAAATCGTGAATACATATATCCTTCTATGATCATCTCTTTTGGAATAACTGGCTGGCTTGCATCCTTCCCAGAGATTTCAATGTGATGCTTCGTTGTAAAAAGCCGTGCTTGTTCCAATTCATCCATACGAAATAGATACTCCTCAACACTATACTTGTGTCCTTGTTTATCAATGAAATACCCATCGCTTCGGCTAGATGTTCCTTGCAAATTCTCTCCGTAAAACTTGTAATTGAGCTGTTGATACGCTCTGTTAGGGGATAGATCCTCTGTCATGACCATTCGAGTTGGGTTCCCTAATTCAATTTGATTAAGAGATATCTTGTTTCCAAGATATTCAAAGGTAAGGGGCAAGTCGTTTATATTGTCTAGCTCCACATGGTATTGATCTTTCACTGAATAATGAACCAGCCCAATGATAACATTCACTTTCCTAGGCTTCTCTGTATACAGCGATTCGAATAACGCTTCTCCAAACTTCCATCCGCTCTGACCGCTCGCTCCATGGGAACTGCCAAGTGCTCCAAATGTATCGCTTGGCACGTTTCGCTGTTTTGTTTCCAGACGATCGATTTGGATATGTTCTATCTTTTTGTCGAGATCGTTATTTTGAAAGCGATAAGAGAGGACCGTGCAGGTTGGGGCAAGCACCAGTTTGTCAATGAAAAATGGGGTCCCTTCTATCTCTGTTTCTACGGACAGTTCATATACAATGGAGGCATGTTTTTTTAGTGGGATGGTAAACTTCCACTCTCCTTCAACAAATTCAACATCACTCTTTGTTCTTGGCCACTTTTCTTCAGAGAGATTATGGCTTACTTTTTCTAAACGATCAATTTTCACCTCAAGATGCCCTTCATCAACAGGAAGTGGAACAACACCTAATCTCCCCCTATATACATTTTCGCCTTCCGTATACAGGTTTAGATGGCTCCTAAATGGGAAAGAAGGGGTATGGCTCTCTACGTTCCAATATTGATTACGATTTTCAACTTCGATCCCTTCGCTGTAATTGATCATATACTTTACATCTTCATCTCTTGTATTTTCCACCTCATAATAAATAAATGTTTGTATCTCGTCAGATACAGCACTGATGATCCTTACTTTGATTCCATCGCTTTCTGCCTCTAAATTAAGCCACTCGCTTAAGCCTTGTTCAATATACCCTTGTATTTGTTCATCCTCTTTCTGACTAAAGTCCTTCCACCAATCGAAAAAACCTGTCAATCCGTTCGTTGCCACCGCATTCCCCACAAAAAACATGATAAAAAGGGCTGCTACTACGCCCATGAGAGAGTAGAGTTTTCTAGATTTTTTTCTCTTTCGCTCTGTGTAGAGAACCTTGTCCCGTACGTTCTTCATAAATTGATCTGGTACGTAAATATGATTCTCCTCCTTCTTTATACTTGCTTCCAGCTCCTGAATCATTTTCAGTTCCTGCTGACAGCTACTGCATGCTTGAAGATGTTCTTCTACTAGGATTCTTTCCTGTTGGCTCAATGTTTCATCGCAATACTCAAGAAGTCTTTCTCGCACATGATGACAACTCATAGCCTTTCACCCCCTTCCAGTGCTTTTCTAAGTAATAGAAGTCCTCGATACAGTCTAGATTTTACTGTTCCTATAGGAATTTCTAGCAAACGAGAAATTTCATCCTGTGAAAATCCTTCTAGATATTTTAGAATAATAACCTCCTTGTACTTCTCGTCCATTTGAGTGAGTATGTCGTAGACTTCTAGCTTTGCTTCATATTCAGATCCCCCTTCTGTGTGGATACATCTTCTACTCGCCTAGGTTTGTTTTTACGACAAACAGCTTTACACTCATTGAGAAAAATGGAGGTTACCCATGATTCAAAATAGCGCTCTTCCCTTAGCTGATCGATTTTTTCATAAACCTTAATGATCGTATTATGGAAAACATCTTCAATATCATGATGATTTTTCAGATAAGCCAACCAATCCTATAATATTTTGACTTTCTTGATTCAAACCAATCTAGGATGGCATTGAGATCTTTCTTTTTAATTTTCGCTAACAGATTGGTTTCCTGTATCGCTGTGAACACAATCTTTCTTCTCCCCTTTCAAGCTGCCTCTCTTTTAATTAGAGAAAGAAAACATAAGAAAAGTTCCATCTAAGCAAAAAAAAAGCCATCCCTCTTTGCAGAGTATGGCTCGTTGTTTATTAGCATGATCGTAGGATGAGAGTGTATGGTGATAACCACTCTATCCCTGTAAATGCTCCAGTATAGTCTGTGCCAATTTTTCTCCAATTCCTATTTCTTTAAAGTCCTCTACTTGAGCTTCTTTCATCTTCTTAATGGAACCAAAATGCTTTAAGAGCTGTTGCTTTCTTTTGGCTCCAACACCTGGGATACCATCAAGAGAGGATTGAATCATTGATTTAGAACGTGTTTCTCTATGAAAGGTAATGGCAAAACGATGGACTTCATCTTGAATCCGTTGCAGAAGATAGAACTCTTGACTATCTCTTCTCATTTCTACTGGCTCAGGTGGGGAACCAAAAAGAAGCTGTGAGCTGCGATGCTTCTCATCCTTGGCTAGACCACAAACAGGAATATATAGTCCTAATTCATTTTCCAGCACATCCTGTGCCGCTCCGATCTGCCCTTTCCCTCCATCAATCATGATTAAATCAGGAAGCTGTAGATTTTCTTTCAATAATCGGGTGTATCTACGCCGAACGACTTCACGCATGGATTCATAGTCATCAGGACCTATCACCGTCTTAATCTTATACTTCCGATATTCCTTTTTGGCAGGTCTGCCATCTAAGAACATGACCATGGCTGAAACGGGATTTGTTCCTTGAATATTGGAGTTATCGAAGGCTTCAATACGATGAGCAGGTCCGATACCCAGAAGCTGACCTAAGCGCTCTACAGCTTTGATTGTCCGTTCTTCATTTCGTTCAATCAATTGAAACTTCTCTGCTAGCGAATTGGTGGCATTTTCATCGGCCATTTCCAACAGCTCTTTCTTGCTTCCTCTCTTTGGCGTATACACCTTGACCTTTAACCAGGAGCTAAGCAATTCACTATCCACTTGTTCAGGAACAAAAATCTCCTTAGGTAGTACATGCTCTTTTTCAAAATAAAACTGTCCAATATAGGATAGGAGCTCTTCTCCAACTTCTTCCCCGTAGAAAGGAAACATGGCAATATCCCGTTCTAACAGCTTTCCTTGGCGGACAAAGAAGACTTGTACACAAATCCAGCTTTTATCATAGGCAAAACCAAATACATCTCGATCAACTAAATCATTAACAGTAATGTTTTGCTTTTGCATCACTTGATCAATCTGCTGGATAAGGTCACGCATTTCCTTTGCTCTTTCAAAATTCAATTCCTCGGAGGCTTGTAGCATCTTCTCTTGAAGCTCCTTCTGAATCTGCCTATGACCCCCATTTAAAAAACGAGTCACGTCCTGAATCATCTCTTCGTAGACCTTCTCTTCTACAGGGAATTCACAGGGAGCTACACATTGCTGCAAATGATAGTAGAGACAGACTCGATCCGGCAATGTCTTGCACTTGCGTAAGGGATAAAGGCGATCTAAGAGCTTTTTCGTTTCATTCGCTGCCCCTGCATTGGGATACGGTCCAAAATACTTTGCCTTATCCTTAAGAATTTTTCTTGTTATTTCTAGCCTAGGATGCGCCTCTTTCGTTAACTTAATATAGGGATAGGTCTTATCGTCCTTGAGCATGACATTATAACGAGGAGTATGCTTTTTTATTAAATTACATTCGAGTAATAGAGCTTCAAGATTACTCGTAGTGATGATATATTCAAAATCATGGATTTCACTCACTAATTTTTGTGTTTTGCCATCATGGCTCCCAGTGAAATAAGAACGGACACGGTTCTTTAGAATCTTTGCCTTACCTACATAGATAATCGTGCCCTTTTCATCCTTCATCAGGTAGACACCTGGTTTGTCTGGGAGAAGTGCTAATTTTTCTCTTATTTGCGACATATCCTTTCCCCCTACACCTTCCTGTTTCAGTTTTATTCCATTTCTTCTTTCCCATTCCTCCTTCCATTATGACTTGTTCTCTTAGAGAAATCCAGAAAGGAAAGACAGACCTATAGAAATACCTCCAAAAATGTAAAAAACTTAACAAGAACCACATGAAGATTTACAATGAAGGAGGTATTGTTTGGAAATGTTTCTGTAAGTACGAAGCCATACTAACGAGAAAGTGGACGAGGAAAAGGAAGATAAAAATGAAAATACTACCGAAGTCATTAAAAATAGTGATTCTACTAGGTTTATGTGCCTACATGATGACAGAAGTCGTGAACCGACAAACCTTAAGCACGAAAATACCGGCTCTTTTCATTACGCTGTTTGGTTTTTTCGCCATCTATTTGCTAATAAAAAAAGAGAAATAGAAGATAAGGGAGTCTTACCGACGGTTAGAACATGATAATATGTATCCAAAAAAATCCAACTCAAGGGAGTCGCTATGAGCGACTGCTGAGTTGGATTTCTAATCGTTTATTGCGCTGTATACCCTCCATCGATGACAACAGCTTGCCCTGTAATCCCTCCAGCAAGCTCACTTGCAAGGTATAAGGCATAACTAGCAATCTCTTCAACTTGAAGCAGCCGTTTCTGAGGAACTAGAGGATAGATCACCTCTTCAAGAACTTTCAAGGGGAACATGACGTGTCTGGGCTAGATCCATTAATTGATTACGAACCAAAGGAGTATCGACATATCCTGGACAGATGGCATTGACCGTAATACCATGCTCCGCTCCTTCTAAGGCAGCCACCTTCGTCAAGCCAATCACTCCATGTTTGGCGCTATTATAAGCGGCTTTTCCGGCAAAGCCTATTAAACCATTGATCGACGCCATATTGATAATCCGTCCAAACCCTTGCTTTTTCATGATAGGAAAAGCATGCTTGATCGCCACAAAAGGGGCGGTCAGCATCACTTTTACAAGCTGTTCAAATCTTTCAGTCGGAAACTCTTCAAGAGGTGAAACATACTGCAAACCGGCATTGTTTATCAGGATATCCAAGCACCCATAGTGTTTCTTGGTTTGTTCCATTGCCTCTCTTAGCTCCTCTTCTACAGTTACATTACAGCCCATCCCCAGTGCTTGATAACCTTGTTGTGCTAATAAAGCAGCTTGATTCTGTGCCGCTTCTAGATTTAAATCTGATATCACCACCTTTGCTCCCTGCTGAGCAAAAGCTCTTGCTATTTCCAAACCAATACCGCTTGCTGCACCTGTAATAAATAAAATCTTATCCCTTACTGTATCCTGCATGATCGGTCCACCTCTCATGAAATAGTAGAAAGAAAAAGTTATAGCCCTAATGAGAATAAGAAGATGGCAATAATCACCCCAAGTACCGGTGTAATCACCGTTACTGCGGCGACTGGACCATAAGCTGCTTGATGTGTTTCCCCACAAATCGCACGAATGGTTGTTACCACATATCCATTATGCGGAAGAGAATCAAGGGCTCCTGAGGAAATCGCTATGACGCGATGCAACGCATCTGGATTCACTCCCATCTCTAGATAAGTTGGAGCTAGGATAGGAAGGGCAATGGCTTGACCTCCAGAAGCAGAACCCGTCATTCCTGCTATCACACTAATGGCGATAGCGGCACCGATTAAAGGGCTTCCTGGTAAATGAGTAATCGCGTCCACAGCAATGGCAAAGGCTTCCGATTGCTTCGCCACGTTACCAAAACCCACCACAGCAGCGGTATTAGCTATGGCGATAAGAGCCCGAAGGTTCCAGCAGAAGCCGATTCCCACACATTGGGGAGATATTTTCGATTGAGCGCCCATGTAGCCACTACGCCCCCTAATAAAGCGATAATCAACGCTGATTGCTTTAAGCTATCATGAAAAATAAAAGAAATAATGAGAACAACAACAAGAGGAATTAAGCCCATTAGGGGTTTCGGTAATTCTCTTTCCGTTACATGCGGATCGCTTTTTCTCGCCTCAAATTTCTCTCCATTATTGACTGCTTTCACGATCATTTTCTTTAGCCACCAATAGCCAAAAACAGCCATAAAAACAGCAACAATGAGGCTTACTTCCCATCCAGCATAAGGAGAGGTTCCTAAGTAAGGAATAGGAATCCAATTTTGAATTTCTGGAGAACCCGCTGAGGTCATGGTAAAAGTCACAGAACCAAAGCCAATGCAGCGGGAATAAATCGACGGGGAAGGTTAGCTTGTTTAAATAGCTCAATGCCAAGGGAAAAACTGAGAAGGCAACCACAAATAAGCTTACTCCCCCATACGTTAATATTGCACAAGCTGTTACAATGGCGAGCACTGCATACTTCATGCCCAGTTTCTCAACAACCCATTTAGAAACACTGTCTGCTGCCCCTGCATCCTCCATCACCTTCCCAAAAATAGAGCCTAACAAAAACATCAGGAACCAAGCTGCCACAAAGTTTGAAAATCCAGTCATATAGCCCCCAACTAAATTCGCTTGCCCTTCCTCTACTAGCTGTGGGAACAATGGAATTCCACTAAAAACGGCTAAGAATAAAGCACATAATGGAGCGGCAATCAAAAGATTCATGCCTCTCATGGTTAAAACAATTAATAAGACCAGTCCTCCAAGCAATCCAATCATACTTAACATCGACTTTCCCTCCTTCAGATGACGTTCCAACCACAAATCTAATCGTTTTCATTTTTCTTATTAAGCAAGCCTCATGCCAATTGTTTCAATGAAAATGAAATTATTCGCACAATCTGCTATGTAGCAAGAGAAAAAAATTAAAATGAGGAGCCTCGTATCAAAAGGAGGAACGATGGTGAGGAAAATAGAAACGAATAAACCTTCCTTTTTCCGCAAATTCGGAATAAAAGTCCACCTTTCAGGAAAACCCTTCATTCTATTAAGATAAACAAAAAGCGGTGAGAAAAGGCATCTCAGCGCTCCAATTGGTATTTTTCTAGTTTATCGTAAAAACTAGACTTGCTTATTCCCAGCCTCTGTGCCGCCTTAAGTCTGTTCCCTTGTTCCTGAAGAAGCGCCCATTGAATCGCCTGCTTTTCTGTATCCTCGACCATCTCTTTTAATCGCTTTCCTTCTTCAAAATGAATGACCTCTTCAGCTAGCCTTCTATGTTTTTGCTCTATCCTCTCTTTTTTCCGAAGAGAAGGGGCTATATCCTTCTTCTGAATGTAAGCTCCATCCTTGACTAGTAAGGCTCTCTCTAGAATATTGCGGAGCTCCCTCACATTCCCTGGCCAATGGTACTCTACTAATAGCTCGACAGCCTCAGAGTCAATCCCCTCTACATGTAGCCCCATTTCTTTAGAGAGTTGCTGTAGTAAATGCTCTGCTAGCAAAGGAATATCATCGATTCGCTCTCTGAGAGGAGGAATCTCCAGCGTAATCACATCCAAACGATAATATAAATCCTGTCTGAACAATCCTTGTTCTACTTGAGCTGCTAGATCCTTATTGGTTGCCGCTATGATTCGCACATCAATCGGTTCTGGCACTTCTGCCCCCACTGGCTCAATCTCCTTCTCTTGGAGTACACGGAGCAGCTTGGCTTGCATATGTAAGGGCATTTCACTTACTTCATCAAGAAAGAGGGTTCCTCGGTGAGCAAGGGAGAACTTCCCCTTCTTTCCCACCTTTTTTGCCCCAGTAAAGGAGCCTTCCTTATAGCCAAATAACTCCGATTCAAATAAGGACTCAGGGATTGCCGCACAATTAACACGAATAAAAGGAGCGTAAGCTCTCTTACTTTCTTGGTGAATCGCATGAGCGAATAATTCTTTTCCTGTCCCGCTTTCTCCTGAAATAAGAACCGTACTTTCACTTTTTGCAACTTTTCTTGCCAACAGTTTCACCGCTTCTATTTCTTCACTTTGGCTGATAATGTGTTGGAAGGAGTACTTGGCGCTGACTCTTCTCTGTAACTCTCTCTTGTAGCTTTCTAGTTCATTCTTTAGCTTTTCATATTTGGAATACATAGCAAATAAATCATCAATATCTTGAAACATCACTTTTCCCACTACTGCTATGACTTTTCCATCTACTACAATAGGGATTCGATTGGCGATCATCTGATGCCCATTAATTTGCTGAACATCTGCTATTTCTGCCTTCCCTGTTTTAGCTACAATATGCATTCTCGTATTTTCAATCACTTCCGTAACATGTCTCCCTATCACTTCTTTTGGTTCTTTGTTAATAAAGGAGGCATAGGTTTGGTTCATCGACATGACGATTCCGCTACCATCTACGATAATGACACCTTCATAGGCTTGCTCCAAAGCGGTTTTGACTAAATCTAGCTCTTTTTCTGACTGCTTTATTTGATTCGATAACGATATAAAAAGACGATAGACCCAGCCGTATTTTGTCATCCTCATTCCAGTCACCTCAATCATTATCTCAAATAAGGATATTATACCATAGCTGGGACGATCGCCCTGTCGCTTATTTTTTTAGTTCTTGTGCAAAGTGTTGATGTAGCACTTGTTCTACCGTTCCTAGCATCGCCTTTCTGGTGCTGTCATCCACAAACGGAACAGCCCCAAAAAAGAAATGATCGAGGACTTCAATTCCGCAAAAGTCAAAAATCCCTTGATCTGAGATTTGTGTAATAGAGTTCTTCATTCCATTCTCTTCATAGTAACGTTCTTCTTGACCTTGTGTATGAAGCACAAGCGCTTTTTTCCCTGCTAAGAGCTTCTGATAGCCCCCTGCTCCATCCGGTGCATAGGCAAAACCATAGGAAAATACTCGGTCAATATATCCTTTGAGCATGGCTGGCATCCCAGCCCACCAAATAGGATAAATCCATGTAATTACCTCTGCCCAGCGAATATAGTCCTGTTCGGCTTGAATGTCTGAGGGCAGTGTCGTTCCTGATGAAAAAGCTTCAAAATCGCTCCCGCTTAAGACTGGATTAAATGAAAGCTGGTAGAGATCACGGACAACCACTTCATGTCCTTGACTCTGTAAGGTCTGCTGTACGGTTTCTTGAATTGCATGGCAAAAGCTTAATGGGTTAGGATGAGCATAGATAATTAAATGTTTCATTGTATTTCGCTCCTTTTTAGTTTCATTAATGTATTTTTTACACTTTTTCACACACATTCTTTCTCCACATGTTTATTCGAAAAGAGTTGAGTGTAGATATAAATAAGTGCACAGGCAAAAATAATGACAGCTACATAAAACACCAATTGATAACCAGCATAATAAAAAAAGGTACCAATGGCAGGACCAATCGTCATCCACACATAACGGAAGAAATTATATACTCCTATTGATGTAGCTAGGTATTGCGGAAGTTCGTTGGCTAATAAGGTGGTTTGAACAGGCAATGATAAACCAAGCGATAAACCAAATAAAATAATACTGACCGTGAACATAGGAAGTGAAATTGAAGAAACAAGAGTGAAAAAGAGAATGGATGTCATATTCAGAACCCCTGTGATTAAAAGTAACCTTCGTAACTCAACATACTCTTGAATTCTTCCACCTATGAAACTTGCCAAAACGAGGGAGAAAGAAATCGGTAGAAACAGCATTCCAATTTGACTTGAACTTAAGTCGAAGTGATCAGAAAGAATTGTTGGCAGCAAAATTAACAGCGTATAGAATATGGCATACTGTACAGAGCCAAGAATAACAATGGCTAAACCAACTCGATCCGTGAGGACATTGGTAAGCTGTCCAAAGCGAAATCGTTCGTCCGTTTGACCTGCTTTTTTAGTTTCAGGTAAGAACTGAAATAACAGGAACCAGAGCAAGAGCCCAAAGCCAAATAGAATCCAAGCGATAGGAGCTGTTCCAAAGTGCTGCCCCATTATTCCGCCGACAATGGGAGCCACTCCAGGTCCTAGCGCTACAAGCATTTGGTAAATCCCCATCGAACGTCCACGCATTCTCCCCTCAAATACATCGCCGATGACCGTAATTGCTGCTACAGAACCTACTGCAATCCCACAGGCTTGTAAGGCTCGGTAAAAAATAAACCACTGAATAGAAGATGAAAAAGAAATCCCCAAGGTAGCTAGCAAATAAAACAAAACCCCAATTAAGAGAATTTTACGTCGCCCATATCGATCGATTAATGGACCATAAACTAATTGCATCAGGGCAAAGAAAATGGGGTAAATGGCAACAGTCATATTGACAACGGTGGGTGATGCTCTAAATTGCTCCTGAAGCTCTGGTAATAGAGGGGTATAAATGGTTTGGGCAAACGGACCCAAGAAAGCAATGCTTGACACCAAATATACCAGAAACTTTTTCTTCATCGCTCCCCTCCCTTCCATTTGAATATTGCTTTAATTTATACCTATGGGTTTACAAAACTTATCATACATAATAAACTAAATAAAAGTAAGTACGCACTTTTTAGGGAAATACTCACCTAATGGTAAGTAATAAGGAGGTTAGGAAGAATGTTGCTATATGAACTAAACGGCAAGACATTTCAATGTCCAATCGAGCTTTCTGTTTGGATTCTTTCAGGACGATGGAAGGCATCCATCCTATGTCAGCTATTTCATGGAAAGAAGCGTTATGGGGAGCTTAAAAAGAATATTGAGGGAATCAATCACAAAATGCTTGCAGAGCAATTGAGGGAGTTAGAAAAGGCAGGAGTTATTGATCGTCAGGTATACCCTGAAGTCCCGCCTAAGGTGGAGTACCAGTTAACAACGCTTGGTGAAGAGCTTCGTCCAGCAATTCAGCATTTGTATGATTGGGGGAGGCATTTTCAGAGTGGTATATGCAATAACTCCCAAGATATTGCCGCAGGTAATACAGGTTCTAAGCTTATAAGGATTGACTAGAATCTAGTGCAATTTTTCCTTTAGCCTTCTTTAGCTTTAACGTGGCAACGATAAGAAAGCTTACAATGACTAATAAGAGCCATGAACTCACTTTCCCTAGATGAACGAAACTCCATGCATCGGTTTGGTTTGGATATTCCCAAGCTCCAAAGAACGTTGCGATATTTTCTGCTATCCAGATAAAAAATCCGATAAGCACAAAAGAAAGTACGAGTGGCATACGGTACCGAGTTCCATCAACCTCGTATGTAACCCATGATTGCCAAAAGACGAAAATGACAAGTCCTGATAACCACCAACGAATGTCAATCCAATAATGGTGAGTGAAGAAATTCAAATAAATCGCAGTGGCAAGAGGTACAACGACCAAGAACGGTGGCCATTTAACCAGTTCAACCTTTAACCTCCTCCACGTTTGGCAAAGATAACTCGCTACACTTGCATACATAAATCCGCTATACAAAGGCACTCCAAAAATTTTAGAATATCCTTCCTCTGGATAAGACCAGGAGCCATATGTACCTTGAAGATTTCAAGCGCAAGTCCAATAAGGTGGAACAATGTAATAACCTTTAATTCATCCCTTGTTTCAATTCCAGAACGCAGCATCCACCACTGCATCAGAAGGCAGATAATGAGCAGCCAATCATACCGTGGTAGAAAGGGGAGTGGCATGATTTGAGTAAGTGCCAAAGAGGTAAAAATAACAACAGGAAACAAACAGGATTGGGCTTGCTCCCAACCAAAGCGAACAAATTGTTTTAGTGCTCTCATGATTTGTGCCTCCAACGGTTTTTGTGAAAAATTTATCTAACAGAGCTATCTTCTTCAGCTCTGTATTCCAATATATCTCCGGGTTGACATTCTAAAGCCTTACAAATCGCCTCTAAAGTTGATAACCGAATGGCCTTTGCCTTTCCATTTTTCAGGATAGAAAGGTTAGCCATAGTGATTCCAACCCTCTCCGAAAGCTCTGTTACGCTCATTTTCCTTTTAGCCAACATCACATCAATATTGATTATAATCGCCATGTTATTCACCTCAGATCGTTAAATCATTTTCTGACTTTATATCTATAGCTTGTTTTAATAGCTTTTGAAGAACAGCTGCAAAGACTGCAATCACAATCGAAGCAATAGATATGACCAATCCGGGTACTACGATTCCCAGTGAGGCGTTTTCTAGCACCAAGAGTAATAGAATTGATATACCTCCCACATACAAGATACTGATTGTGATTCCACAGTTTTTTATAATCTTCAATGCCTTTACAGATAAGTCTGAAAAAGCTATGTTCTTATCAATATAGCTTAGAAGCTTTAAAGCCTGATACAATGCCCCGAAAAACGGGATCGCCGTGACATATATACCTATTAAAATGGGATATTGCAAATAAGCCAACTCTGGATTCATTTCTGCCTCTCTATTTGCTAACCAAGGTAACCAAAATAGACACAAAGCAATTCCCGTCATTCCAAGAAGAAAAACAACCACCTTTAAAAAGAATGTTTCTCGTTTCATAGAAAGCACCTCACTTATAATCAAAGTAGACCTCAATCACTTGGAGTTTTACTCCACCTGCTGAGCTAGAACCAAACAAATTTGATTTTATCACCATTTTTATCGTTTTACAATAAATATTTTCTGTTTTTAATTAATTTTTTATTATTTCATTCTAGAAATGTCCCTTGTTTTAGACAAAGAAAAAAAGCATTCCTCATGACAAAGAAATGCTCTCTAACCTCAAATATTCAATTTTCCCCAGCTATTAACCTACTATTTTTGAGCCTGAAAATGCGTCATGATATCTTCGAAGGAAAGCGCTCCTGTTGTTTCATACACGATATCTGCATGAGGAAAGGATTCCTTCGGTCCAACAGCAACCGCAAACATCCCTGCGCCTTTAATCGCCTCTACTCCAGCCATCGCATCCTCCACTCCAATACACTCGGCAGGATCTATCTCCACCAATTCGGCTGCACGGAGAAAAATTTCAGGATCAGGCTTGCCATTCTTGATCGTGTTGGAATCCACGATCACATCAAAAAGATCTTTTAACTGTAAGGACTCCATAACAGTAAAGGCATTTTTGCTAGCCGAAGCTAAAGCAAGCTTCAAACCGCTTTCTTTAATTTTCTCTAGCAATATTTCGATTCCAGGTAAGATATCCTTCGGGGTAATGGATTGAATCAACTCTAGATAATGTTCATTTTTCTTATGAGCCAATTCATTTTTTTCTTCAAGGGAAAAGTCATTCTCCCTTCCCCCAAGCTTTAAAATCTTGTCTAAGGAATCCATCCTTGACACGCCTTTTAACTCTTCGTTATCTTCTCTTGTGAACGTAATGCCCAAATCATTAGCTAGAGCCTGCCAAGCTAAAAAATGATGCTCTGCTGTATCTGTAATGACACCATCCAAATCAAAAATAAAGGCTTTCACTTGCTTAGTCATGATAGACAACACCTTTCGTCAATGTAATTTCTTTGTTATATAGCTTCATCGTTAAGTCCTGACCTTCTTCTAGAACAAGGCTTACTTTTCCTGCCTGAACATCAACAGAAAGCTGGCGTCCTTGGTACTGGAGACGGAAGGTGTAGCCTGTCCACTTAGAAGGGACAACAGGAGCTAGAGAGAGTCCGCTTTCCTTGATTCTTAGTCCTCCAAATCCATAGATGATCGACATCCATGTTCCACCCATATTTGCCATATGCAGTCCATCTTTGGTATTGCCATGAGTATTATCTAAATCTAGGCGTGCCGTTTCGATAAAGTAATCATACGCTTTCTCATGATATCCTACCTTGGAAGCCATAATGCTGTAGATTGCCGAAGATAGAGATGAATCATGGGTGGTGATTTTTTCATAGTAATCGAAGGATTTGCGAATGGTATCCAGATCCTGTTCATCTTCTACTAGAAAATGAGCCAACACCGTATCCGCCTGTTTACACACTTGATAACGATATAAGGTTAACGGATGGTAATGCAGAAGGAGTGGATACTTATCCTCTGGTGTATGTTCAAAATCCCACACCGCTTTTTGAAGGAAGGTATCATCCTGTGGATTGATTCCCAGCTCTTCATCATAAGGGAGGTACATTTTCTCCGCTGCCTGACTCCACTCCTCTACTTCTGTAGCGGAAAGCTCTAATTTCTGAGAAAGAGCCTTAAGGCTTCCACGTCGATTTCTTCTAGAATACGATACGCCTCTGCTGCCCATTTTAGATTTTGCTTAGCCATGACATTCGTATAGTAATTGTTATTCACTAGACATGTATATTCATCAGGTCCCGTTACATCATCAATTCTAAATTGTCCCTTGTAGTAGTGACCCATATCTACCCAGAGCCGTGCCGTTTCCATGAGGAGCTCAGCCCCATATTCCTTCAAAAATAGCTGATCCTGTGTCGCTAGATAATATTGGATATAGCTATATGCCACATCCGCACTAATATGATATTGGGCTGTCCCCGCAGGAAGAAAGCAGAACATTCTGTCCCAGCAATCGTACGCCACGGGAACAGAGCCCCCTTGGCATGTCCCATTTCTTTTGCTCGTTGTCTAGCACCATCTAGGATTGAATAGCGATAAATCAATAATTGACGTGCCATTTCTGGCTTTGTCATGAGAAAAACAGGGAACATATAAATCTCTGTATCCCAGAAATAATGCCCTTCGTAGCCCTCGCCTGATAACCCCTTCGCTGCAATATTACTATATTTGTCCCTTCCTACCGATTGGAGGAGCTGATACAAATTAAAGCGAATCCCTTCTTGTAAATGCTCATCACCTCCAATTGTAATATCTGCTGCCTTCCAAAAATCATCAAGATAGGCTTTCTGTTCAGCTAGTAGCTGTTCAAATCCAATGCCTTGAATCTCTTGATGAAGCTTCAATCCCGTCGCGATCAGATCGGTAGGATGGCGTAATGTATCTGTATAGATATTATATTTTGTCAGTTGTACCGGTTCGGATAGTTCAAACCTATAGATGACTTCAGCTCGAGTCGCTGAGAGGTTTAGCTCCACTTCATGCGGTCCACTGCCTTCATGGCGAGTGACACAAGCCGTACGCAGATTAGAGGCATATGTTTGATCTTCTACATAGACTGCTCCCTCACGCTCTCCCACCTGCTCTATGGTTAGACGCTTCGCATGTCCCGCCGATACACGCGGATCTTTCGGATTGGTGTAATTAGTGACTTCTCCATTAACAGTAGAAACCACTTTCACCTGTCCCTTAAAGGTGACTGGTTCAATCTGAAGATCAATAGCAAAGAGCTCCCTTCGCTGAAAAGAAACCAAGCGGCGAAAACGAAGCTTAACTTCTTTTCCTTTCGGAGAACGAAAGTGAATCATTCTCTCTGTATAGCCTTGATCTAGAAATAAGCTGCGCTCATAAGCTATAATCTCTCCTTCAAAAAGAGAGAATCGTTCTTCGTCTGCTCCCAAAAAGATCTCTATGGTTTGGGCATCGATCACATTTAGTAGCTTTTGCTGGGTCTCTGGAAAAGCAAACAGCTTCTCTCCATAATTTATTTCTATCACATCATGGAAGGCATTCTGATACGTTCCACGAATCGAGGTATATTCTGGAGCGTAGCCTTCTTCGAAATTCCCGCGTACCCCTAAGTAGCCATTTCCTAGCGCAAATAAACTTTCTATATTTAATAACTCCTGCTGAGAACAATCATTTCTTCGAATAGACCATGTCATTACGCTTCACACTCCTTGGTTAATGTCATAAACATTCCTTATTTGAAGTTCTTTAATTACTTGCATTTTAGTTCCATCTCACCTAAACTTATATTAATATTTTTAGCTTTCTATTAATATTTTTAGGTAAGGATGAATTATTATGAAATCGCAAATCCAACCTGCTGTTATCAAACAATTTATGGACTCCCGCATTCATCATCAACAAATGAATGTGATTCATCCTCCTTATCATTATGAACAACAACTTCTACATGCTATACAACAAGGAGATTTCACCCTTGCTAAATCCCTGCTTGGTCAAATTAATCAGCTAGAAGGGGCTACTCTAGCCAAACAGCCCACTCGCTCCAAAAAAAATGCTTTAATCGCACTATGTACGTTGTTTACAAGAAGCATTATCGAAGGAGGCGTATTGGCAGAAACCGCCTTTCATTTGAGTGATGCCTGTATCCTAGAAATTGAAAAAGCGTCGACTCTAGAACAACTAAATCAACTAGAAAATAGTATGCTGGAGCTATTTGTAGATACGCTTATGAAGGAACGTGCGGAGATACACTATTCTTATGTGGTACGTAAAGCGATTTCCTATATTCACCAAAATATTTTACAGGATCTCTCCTTAGAACCAATTGCACAGCATGTCATGATTCATCCAAGCTACTTATCCAGTAAATTCAAAAAGGAAGTAGGTCTCCCTCTGACGGAGTTTATCAATAAAAAGCGTATCGAAGAATCCACCTATTTTCTACAACACACCACGACCTCGATCTCGGATATTTCTTTTCTTTTTAAGTTCTGTAACCAAAGCTATTATACGGCTCTTTTCAAGAAACATATTGGTATGACCCCAAAAGAGTACCGACACGTCACGCAAGCATCCATATAGAAAGCTCCCAGCCGTCACGACTGGGAGCTTTCTATATGGACATGAATGTCACATCTTATAGATGTGGATTCACTTTTTCTAATAAAGCATCTTTTGGTTGAAAACCAACGAATTTATCTACCACTTCGCTGCCTTTCATTACCATTAAAGTAGGAATGCTCATGACTCCAAATTGAGAAGCAGTTTCAGGGTTATCATCCACATTCACTTTTACAATTTTTAATTTATCTCCTACTTCTTGATCTAGCTCTTCTAAAACAGGAGCAATCATTTTACAAGGTCCGCACCACGGAGCCCAGAAATCAACCAAGACAGTCCCGCTTTCTACTTCTGTTTTAAAATTTTGATCTGTTGCATTTACAATCGCCATTCAATATTCCTCCTCATTAAGAGATCAACAGTTTAGTCTGTACTGATTGAATTATATCACTTGATTACACATATATCCAAGTTTTTGCTCACAGAAATGGTGAACCAATCCTCATCCTACTATACGCTTTTTTCCAATTATATATACATCTCTCCTGCCTGACTTTACAAGGCTCCCCACCAAAAAACGAGCTGTCCCACTCGTTAGGTGTCTCTAGTGGGAAAAGCTCGCTTTTTATAGGTAAGACGGGACTATAGTACTTTTTTGAATTCCTCTGTTAAGAGAGGGACCACTTCAAACAGATCTCCGACTATTCCGTAGTCAGCCACTTTAAAAATCTCTGCCTCTGGATCTTTATTAATCGCAACGATAAACTTGGAGTTGGACATTCCAGCTAAGTGCTGAATCGCTCCCGAAATTCCGCAAGCGATATAAAGGTCTGGGGTTACTACCTTCCCTGTTTGACCAATTTGTAAGGAATAGTCACAATACTCTGCGTCGCAAGCTCCTCGAGAAGCTCCTACTGCTCCACCTAGTACGTCTGCTAGTTCCTGTAAAGGAGCAAATCCTTCTGTGCTTTTTACTCCGCGTCCTCCAGCAATAATCACTCTTGCCTCAGATAAGTCGACTCCGCCAGCTGTTTTGCGCACAACTTCTCGAACGACAGTACGCAGATCTTTAACCTCTACATTCACTTCTGTAACCTCAGCCGTTTTAGATGAATCTGCTTCTAAGGCTGGAATATTGTTAGGACGAATCGTAGCGAAAATCATTCCGTCTGTTATCTTCTTCTTCGTAAATGCTTTTCCAGAATAGATTGGGCGAGTAAAGACTGCCGCATCTCCTGCTAATTCAACTGCTGTACAATCAGAGATTAGACCTGCTTGAAGCTTCGCTGCAAGACGTGGACTAACATCTTTCCCTAGCGAAGTATGCCCTAAGATGATTCCATCAGGTTTCACTTCCTCGATCACTTGTAATAGAGCTTGAGAATAACCATCTGTCGTATATTGGTTTAATGCCTCATTCTTGACTAACACCACTTGATTCGCTCCATGCTGCGCTAAAGCCTCAACATAGTTCTCTCCCTCGGTTCCTAAGAATGTAGCGATCACTTTGCCACCTTGACTTAATGTATGTGCCGCAGATAAGGCCTCAAATGTTACGTTACGAAGAGCCCCATCTCTTGCTTCAGCTACTACTAAAAATGTTTTACTCATTGACTGTCCCCTCCTTATATCACTTTAGCTTCATTTCTTAGTAATTGAACCAATTCCTTCACTTGATCCTCTTTCTCCCCTTGGAGAAGGCGACCTGCTTCTTTCTTAGGAGGAGTAAATAACTCCACTGTTTCAGTCTTCGGCTTGATTTGGTCAAGGTTCACCTGTATATCACCAGCACCTAAACGCTCCAATGGTTTTTTCTTAGCCTTCATAATTCCTGGTAGAGAAGGATAACGTGGCTCATTTAAGCCTTGCTGAGCCGTGAATAGAGCTGGAAGAGTGGTTTCAATCACCTCTAGATCTCCCTCCACATCACGCTCAACAACCGCTTTAGTGCCATCAATTGTAAGCTTGGTAATCGTGGTTACTTGAGGAATATCAAGTAGTTCTGCTACTCGGCTAGCCACCTGACCTGCTCCATTATCTACAGACACATTTCCTCCCAAGATGATATCGAATCCTCTTTCCTTAATAATCGCAGCTAGGACTTGAGAAATCGTGTACTCATCTCCAAATAAGGATTCATCATCTACTAAGATTGCCTTGTCTGCTCCCATGGCTAAAGCGGTACGAAGTTCTTTATCCGCATCAGCAGGTCCTACAGTTAGAACCGTCACTTCTCCTCCAAAATCATCACGCAGCTTAATCCCTTCTTCTACAGCATACTCATCATAAGGGTTGACAATAAATTCTACACCGTCTTCAGATATTTGATTGTTTTGCACAACAATCTTTTCTTCCGTATCAAAGGTTCTTTTTAATAAAACTAAAATATTCATCCTTTATCCCTCCTATGTTCAACCGAGTGGCATTCCACTCAAAAATGGGTTGTCATGTCTAACAACAGAAACCATTCCGAGCGCTGACTCAGAATAGAGATACACTTGTTTTATTGCTTTTTATTTGTCTTTAAAGATGGGCTTTCTCTTTTCAATAAAAGCTTGGATTCCTTCTTTGGCGTCATAGGTTTCAAAAATATGACCAAACAGCTCTGCTTCTTTCTCTGATCCAGCAGCCATTCCTTCTTCTTCACCGACTCGAATCGCTTCTAATAAATAGGATAGAGAGATCGCACTTTTCGAAGCAACTGCTTGAGCAAAAGCAAGCACCTTGTCAAAAAGCTCTTCCTCTGCGAAGCATTGATTCACAAGACCTAATCTTTGAGCTTCTTCACCTGAGATCGGTAGACTTGTAAACAGAAGCTCGAGTGCCTTCGCTTTCCCAATCAGTTTAGGCAATCGCTGTGTCCCTGCAAATCCCGGGATCAGGCCTAGATTCAATTCTGGCAGTCCCAGTTTCGCTGTAGGTGTAGCAAAACGAATGTGACAAGCCATAGCTAGCTCAAGTCCCCCACCTAATGCAGCGCCATGTATCGCTGCAATGATCGGTTTTGAGAACGCTTCCATTCGTGCGAAAACTTGTTGACCTATTTTTGCCATTTGAACGGATTCTGCTGCGGAGCTTACAGTGGTAAATTCCTTAATATCTGCTCCAGCAGCAAAAAATTTCCCATTCCCTTTAAGTATGATAACTTTGACTGAAGCCTCTTTTTCTACATAATCAAGTGCTTCTGTTAGTCCTGAAAACGTTGGTTGACTTAAAGCATTAGCAGGAGGATGATCCAACGTTAATATAGCCACTGATTCCATTTGTTCAACATGTATGTGTGTAAAATCCATATACTAGCCTCCCTTTGGATTTAGTAAAGCATGAAAACGATCATACCACCCTCCATTATATCGTATATTGCCGTTTGATAGTGAAAAGAGTTACTTCTCTTCTCTCTTTAATCCATTCATAAAGACCTTAAATACAGGGTCTACTGAGGAAACAAGGTCAAATTTTCTCTCTTTAAGCAACCAATTTGTCACACACTCATCAAGCGTACCGAAGATCATTTGTCTCACTAACACTGGATCAAGATCTCTGCGAAACGTTCCCTGCTCCATCCCACAATGGATCACCTCATCAATCAAATGAAGATACTTCTTCAATACTTCATTGATTTGTCTTCGTAACTCCGCATTGGACTGTCTTAATTCTAGCTGAGTGACAATCGCAAGGTTAGGGTCCTGTGATAGCTGGAAGAAATGCATGTAAATAAGAGATCTAAACTTTTCTGTTGCATCTTCACTTTCATTAATCTTAGACTTCGCTATTTCTATAAACTGTCCCATCTTTCTTCAAATAATGAAACCAATATATCTTCCTTGTTCTCGAAGTATAAGTAAATCGTTCCATCCGCCACTTTTGCCTCTTTGGCTATTTTGGAAACCTGAGCCTGATGATAGCCAAATTGAGCAATGACGACAACGGCAGCTTCAATGATTGCATCGTATTTTTCACCTGTTTTTTTTGCCATTATTATGTTCTCCTTACAAGGAAAAAATTATGAATGAATCATCATTCATAATTTTAGTTTAAAGGTCATAGGATTGTTTGTCAATTCCTAAATGTTATTTTTTTTATCTTTATACGGCTTGTTCTCTCTTTTTTCTTTTTAGTGAAAAAAGAGCACCCTATTTCTAAATAGAACGCTCTTCTGAATGACTGTTGCTACATGCTCAAGACCCAGATTGTTCTACTTGTGATTCTTCTTTTATTCTTGTTTTCTCTTCTTCCACTAAGACACGTCTTAATATTTTTCCAACGGTTGTTTTCGGTAGTTCATCTCTAAATTCATAAATACGCGGAACCTTGTATGCTGCTAGCTTTTCCCGACAATATTTATTTAATTCTTCTTCCGTTACTTCTTGACCCTCTTTTTTAACAACATATGCTTTGACCGTTTCCCCTCTGTATGGATCAGGTATTCCAGCAACCACACATTCTTTTATCGCTGGATGTTCATATAAGACCTCTTCTACCTCTCGAGGATAGATATTAAAGCCACTAGCAATAATCATATCCTTCTTACGATCCACAATATAAAAGTATCCCTTCTCATCCATGTAACCCATATCTCCAGTTAAGAACCAACCATTCTTAAAGGTTGCTGCGGTGTCTTCTGGACGATTCCAATACCCTTTCATCACTTGAGGTCCTTTAATGACGATTTCTCCTATCTCTCCAACTTCCAGCAGCTCCCCTGTTTCTAAGGACAATATAGCGGCTTCAGTGTCAGGCCAAGGAATACCGATGCTGCCTAGGACTCTCTTTTCTCCCCATACCAGGTTGGCATGTGTGACTGGAGAGGTTTCCGTCAAACCATATCCTTCTACTAGCTTTCCTTTTGTAATTTGTTCAAATTTCTGCTGCACTTCCAGAGGTAATGGAGCTGATCCACTCAAACAGGCCTTAATAGAGGAAAGGTCATATTTGGCGATATCTGGATGATTTAATAGCCCGATATACATGGTTGGAGCTCCAGCAAATAACGTTGGCTTTTCCTTATCAATTGTTTTCAGTGTATCACCCGCGTCAAATTTAGGTAATAAAATAATGGTACTTGCCGTCATGATTGAATAATTCATGATCAGAGTCATTCCATAGACATGAAAGAAAGGGACAATAGCCAAGCTTCTTTCAGCTCCATACTCTGATTTATAGAGCCAGTACGTACACTGATAGGCATTAACAACCAAGTTACGATGCGTCAACATGACCCCTTTGGGTAAGCCAGTCGTTCCGCCAGTATATTGCAATATGGCGATATCATCTGGACTTCCTTCTACTTTCACAGGTGTCTTAGAAGCGTTCTTTAATAACTGTGTAAAGGATTTGATTTCGTTCCCATACTTTACCTCCACCTTAAGTCCTTGTTTCTTTTGGACGAAGGGATAAAGCAGATTCTTTGGAAAAGGCAAGTAATCTTTGATACCAGTGATAATGATGTTTTTTAAGGACGTTTTTGCTCTGACTTTGGCTATTTTGGGATAAACCAAGTCGAGAGCGATAATGGTTTCGACTCCAGCATCCGTCAATTGATGCTCCAACTCCCGCTCCATATACAGCGGATTCGTCTGGACAACAATTCCACCAGCCATCAGCACACCGTAATAACTAATGACCGCTTGTGGTATGTTAGGTAGCATAATGGAAACCCGATCCCCTTTTTTCACGCCACATTCTCTTAGGGCATTCGCACAAGCTACAGCGGATTCATATAGCTCTTTGTACGTGATGCTCTTCCCTAGAAAACGCATCGACAGCTGTTCTGGCTTTTTGCTGTAGGATTTCTGCAAAAAGTCATGTAGCAAACTGTCCTTAGGATAATCAAGTGTTGCTGGGATTTCCTCTGGATACACTGACAACCACGGCTTTACAATATCACTCATTCCATCCCCTCCTCTTTTAGAACTATTCACATCTTTGCAAGTTATTCTTAGACGGATATCCCTATTATAAATGAAAACGCATTCACTTGAGAATGGTTATTTTTATATTCATAAAAAGAAATCTGTAATTATTCACTGTCATTCGACAAAAAAAACGGTGTACAAGCCCTATTTCCCGCGCTACACGTAGGAAAAAGAGAGTACACCTATGGTCTTATTTCTATATGATTATAATCTTTTTAATGTAGCCTTCTCCTGTAAACGAAGAGGAATTCTGTTCTTCGCATCATACATAAATGGCTTCGCATTCATCTTCTCTACCAGTTCATCCCAATTTATCTCTAAAAATTCTTCTTGGGCGGTAAGATAAACTAAAGCGTCGGCATCTGTAATTGCCTCTTCTAAAGAATGTACTTTATACTCATAATCTGTTGGTACGGCAGGATCAAAAGCATGTACTTTCGCCCCTTTATCCAGAAGATGCTTCACAATTTCATGAGGAGGACTGATGCGGTCATCGTTAGAGAAATCCTTCATCGCTAAACCTAAAACGGCGACCTTCGCTCCAATAAAGCTTTTTCCTGCTGCTTGTACTCCTCTTTCGACTTCTCCGGCAATAAAGGATGGAACCCCATCATTAATTCTTCTAGCACTTTCTAGTAATTCAATAGAAACCTGATATTCTTTCGCTTTGGGTAATAGATAGTAGAGGGCATTCGGTAAACAATAGCTCCTACTCCCGGTCCTGGTACAAGAAGCTGTACTCTGGTATGTGTGTTGGCTGTTTTGATTAATTCATAGGTATCCATTCCCGTTGCCTCAGCAAACCTAGCAATTTCTTGAACCATAGCGATATTGACATCTCGTTGAATATTTTCTACCACTTTGGCAGTTTCTACAATTTTGATCTCTGTTTCATGGATAGGAGCTTCTGTTACGACTTGAAGCAATTCTCTTGCTTTGATACGGCTTTCCTCATTAATTCCCCCAACGGCAAGAGGCATGGTGATAAATTCCTCAAAGGCTCGTCCTTCAGCGATACGTTCAGAGGAATAGCCTAGATAGAAATCTTTCCCTGCTTCCAATCCACCGCGCTCTAGGATCGGCTTCACCATCTCTTCTGTTGTTCCAGGAACGACCGTACTTCTGACTAGAACTGTATCATTTTTCTTTAGAACAGACGCTAATGTTTCCATTGCTGACTGGAGATGGGCAAACTGAGGATCTCCATTTTTCACGTCAACCCCTACCGTGATAATATAATGATCCACGACCTCAGCTGCCTCTTGGTATGAAGTAGTAGCTCTAAAGCTCTTCGCCTGTAATTGTTCACGCAGGATATCCTGAAGGGATTTCCCTTGATAATATTCTAAATGATGGGAATGCCCCCTGTTGATTTCTTCAATCAGAGTCTGATTTACATCAATGCCAATTACATTGGCCCCTTTCATTGCATAGCTTAGCGATAAGGGCAAGCCAATAAAGCCTAGCCCAATAACCGCCACGTTGTATTTCTTCATGATTATTTCCTCCACATTATCCAAAATAAGATATAAAAAATATCCCTGCAATAATAAACACAACACTGACAATTAACAATACTTTCCACAAGGTATTCATGCCTTGCCCTCCTATATCGGAAGTCGTTAAATAATACTAATACTTGCACCAATGATAAAAGATAATCCAATCGAGATAAAAGCAGCTAACAAGCCCACAGCACGATTATCTTTCTCAATCTCTTCATCTACTTTAAAGCTTGGGGTCAGGAATTCAAAAACAAAATAGGCAGTAAGAAGGAGGAAGAATCCATAAATTCCCCAGACTATCATTTGGAACAGAGAATCATTGTGAATGATGGAGAAGCGAAAGATATTAGCAATTCCAAGAACTTTTCCTCCCGTTGCTAAAGCGACCGCAACATTTCCTTTTCTCACTTCCTGCCAGTTCTTATATTTGGTGACTAGCTCAAAGATTGCCAAGAAAACAATGATTGCTAATATAGTGACACTAGCATGAGCAGCTACAAGAACATAAGGATTTTCTAATAATTCTTTCATCATTCTTCTTCCCCCACTAACTAAGATAATTCAACAACCGTCACTCCACTTCCACCTTCACCAGCGCCTCCCAGACGCATCCCCTTAACATTGCGATGCTTCTTCAAATAATCCTGTACGCCTTTTCTCAGCTGCCCAGTTCCTTTGCCATGAATCACATACACTTGATGGTAATTATCCATAACGGCATCATCCAGATACTTATCTAAAGCCATAATCGCTTCATCAATCGTTTGTCCCCGAAGGTCCAACTCCATTTTGGTAGGCTCATTCGACTTTTTGACCGTGGCTCTCGGTGTCTGAATGGCTTGTTTCTGTGCTTTTATTTTTTCGAGTTGAGCTTTTGACACCTTCATTTTCATAATGCCAATCTGCACCGTATACTCCTGCTCAGAAACCTGCTCCACAATATGTCCTTTCTGTCCAAAGGAATGGACATATACTTCATCTCCAGGCTTTAGGTTCTGAGCGGTGGAACGCTTTGCTTGCCCTGTAGCAGGACTTGCCTTCGATTTTGATTTTGTACCTGCTGAAGCTTCTTGGATCGCTTCTAAACGTTTTTTGGCATCAATCAACACATGCTCTTTGACCACTTCTTGATTGGATGCCGCCTCTCTTAAGTCTGTGATAATCTGATCGGCTTCCTTCATCATTTTGGTAAAATACTCTTGAGCTGCTTTCTCCGCCTCATCAATTCGTTTCTCTTTCTCTTTATCGATCTGCTCTTCTTTTTTCTGAATCTCTCTCTTCAATGTAGCGATCTCATCTTTTAGCTGACTCGCTTCCTCACGTTCTTTCTCCGCCAGCTTTTGATTTTCTTCTAAAGAAGCAATCATCGTTTCTACTCTAGAATCATCTTCGCCAATTTGAGCCTTCGCTTGCTCAATGATTTCCTCAGATAAGCCTAACCGTTTGGCAATGGAAAAAGCATTGCTTCGACCGGGTACTCCCACCAAAAGCCGATACGTAGGGCGAAGGGTTTCTACATCAAATTCAACGCTGGCATTCATGACTGTGTCCTTGTTGTAGGCATAGGCTTTTAGCTCGCTATAGTGAGTCGTTGCCACAACCTTCGCTCCTTGCTGATACACGTGATCAAGGATCGCCATCGCCAGTGCGGCTCCTTCCGTCGGGTCTGTCCCTGCTCCAAGCTCATCAAATAAGACTAGGCTTTGATGATCCAGTTCAGCTAAAATGCGAACAATATTGGTCATATGAGAGGAGAAGGTACTTAGGCTCTGTTCAATGCTTTGCTCGTCTCCAATATCAGCATAAACAGCAGACACCACAGCAATCTCAGACCCTTCCTCTGCTGGAATCGCTAAGCCTGAGCAACTCATCAGAGTAAGCAGCCCCAACGTCTTAAGCGTTACGGTTTTTCCTCCTGTATTTGGACCCGTAATAATCATCGACGTGTATTCTCGACCTAAATCAAAGCTAATGGGAACAATTTCATCTTCAGCTATGAGTGGGTGTCTAGCTTTCTTAAGATTAAAATAACCCTCTTGATTCAGCTTAGGCTGAACAGCTCTAATTTGTTTGGCATATTGTGCTTTGGCAAAGATAAAATCAAGATCAGCTAAAGCAGCGATATTTAAACTAAGTGCTTCTACCTCGAGTGAAACACTCTCGGATAGCTGTCTTAGAATTTTTTCAATTTCTCTTTCTTCCTTTAACTTCGCTTCCCTTAGCTGATTATTAATCGTCACCACGGCTTCTGGCTCAATAAATAAGGTAGCCCCTGAAGCAGATTGGTCATGGACGATTCCTCCAAAATTAGCACGGTACTCTTGCTTTACAGGAAGACAATAACGATCATTCCGAATCGTGACAATCGGGTCCTGCAACATTTTTTGGTAGGATTGCACCCTTGTCATTTGGTTTAGCTTTTCTCGAATGCGACTCTCTGCTGTTCGTATTTGAGCTCTTATTTGACGCAGAGCTGAACTGGCAGAGTCCAGTACTTCTGCCTGATCGTCAATACAGGACTTAATCTCTTGTTCAAGTGGTTTTAACGAGCTTATCTGGCTAGCTAAGTCAGCTAAGATCGGCAGTTCTACAGAATCTAGAAGCCCCTCTAGAAAAAGCTTTAGCTGACGCCCCCCATAAAGGGTATTGGCAATATCCAGAAGCTCTGAAGGATTCAGCATCCCGCCAATCGAAGCTCGCTTGATCGAGGGGCGAATATCCTGAACCCCACCAAAGGGAACATAGCCTTTTAAGCGTAAAACGGTTGAACCTTCATAGGTACTTTGCTGTGCCTTTTTAACTTCTTCATATATAAAGCTAGGCTTTAACTGATTCACCTTCTCTTTCCCAAGAGAAGAAGAAACACGCTGTCCTAGTTGTTCTATTACTTTTGGGTATTCAAGTACTCTTAATACTCTTTCAAGCACGAGTTGTTCCTCCTAGAGTAGACATTTATTTTGACTAAATTAACATGTTAAATTATATCATAAAGTGGGATGAAAATAGAAAATAAAAGAAGGAGCCTTAAAAAAGGTCTCCTTGTACGTCACATTTTAGACTCCTGGCTGAGTTTTAAAATTCCTTCATTTTTGTATATTTTTCATCTTCTTTTATCATGTCAAACTTTCTCTTTGACTTCTTCAAGCCAGCATCCACCGTTGTGTCGATCACAACCCAACGATCTTGATCAGCGAGATAGACTTCATTCCAAGCATGGTACTCTCTGACATAGGTTGTATTTCCCATAACAAGCTTCGTCGGTATATCTAGGCTTCTAAGCATCGCTGCAAACATAGAAGAATAATCGTAGCAAATGCCTTTGTTATTCTTAAAAATATCATTAATATCCGGTAAATAGGTTGGCGTTAGATTTTGGACTTTTTCAAAGTCGTAGCTCACATTGTTAATGATATATCATAAATGATTTTTATTTTTTCTTCGTCACTCTTTGCTTTTTTCGTTAATTCCCTTGCTTTCTTAATGGCTTCCATTTCTTCATTCCAGTTAATATTCTGCACAGAATTCAGATACACTTGATGTTCATTTTCTACATTCACTCGAACACTGTCTTTGGAGACAAAACGGTATTTGTTATCAACCGTATTTTCTAGAATACTAACTGTATATTCGCCATTTCCTAATTGCAGAGGAAAGCGTTGTGTTTCTTTGACAGAGTAGACATCGTAGATATATTTTTGACCGTCCTTCTCTATCATTAACTTTGTCTTTTTCTCTCCTGCTTCATAGTTGATGCCAAGCACACCATTAGAAAGCTTGGTACGATCGATCACTGTGGTCGTAACAGCTTCTGCCATCGCTATGTTGCTAGAAAGAAGTAGAACCAATACTAAAATAAGAGATGCTATTTTGCGCATAATAAAAACTCTCCCTTCGGTAGCTCGGCTGCCATCCTTATCGGAAGGCCCTATGGCTTTGCGTCCCACCCTTTCGAGTGGTTTGCCGTTATCGGTGAAAAGCTCTTCACTTCTCAGCGTTCTATTCAGTTTTTAAAACAAAAAAACTCTTCTTTCGGTAGCTGGCTGCCATCTAACGGAAGGCCCTATAGCTTTGCGTCCCATCCTTTCGAATGGTTTGCCATTATCGAGAACAGCTCGATATTTGTTTTTATTTCTACCTTTTATTCTACTATTTTTTGTAGAAATTGCAAGTTTTATTTTACTAGATTTCCTCCTTTCTATGAATATATTATTGAAACTCCACTTCTTTTGAAGGAATTTGCTGAATTTTGTAGAAAAAGATAAGGTTAGCTGAAATATTTGGAGTCAGGGGTATAAAGTTATGATGATTGTAGTTGTTTTAGCATTATGGTGTATTAGCGCTATTCTTCTCTTTACCAGTCCCGGTAGAGAATCCAATAGATGGGCCAGTCTTCTCGCTTTTGTAGGGAGCTTTGGCTTTCTGGCAGCTGTAATCAATGAAAGTATAAGGCCTTATCTGCAGGCACATGGGTTAAGTACTCTAGAGCTTGACAACAACCTTCTACTCGGAGCCAACCTTTCATCGTTTATTTGCCAAACAGGCTTGCCTTATGTATTTCTGCAATATGCTTGTAGTATGACTCCTTTTTTTACGCTTAAAGCAAAAAGGTTGATTTCGCTGTTTTCCTTTCTACCTGTTATTTTAATGTACGTGGTGACCCCTGTTCACCCTATCCTGGGCTTTAACTATATTCTCTTTACTATCTGGGCAGCTCCTTATATCATAGGTGCTTCTTTTCTGCTTTCCTATAGTTTCTGGAAAGAAAAAGACCCTGTAATGAAAAGAACAAGATTACTTAGTAATATCTTAACGATCATTCCTCTTGTGTATCTTCTTTTTTCAATTTATATCGCTCGGGTTCTTGGCTTCCATGATGCCTGGCGTACCAATCAATTGATTATTTTACTACAGTTTATCGCTTTTATTGCCTTTTGTTTAAAATACGGAGTGTTGGGAGTCAAGCTGCGTTTTGAAAACTATCGCTTAGATAGCACTATTCGTGCGATCAGCTCTGGATCTACAATTTTAAATCATACGATAAAAAATGAGATTGGAAAAATTCGTATGTTTACCATCCGCATTCAACAATATGCTTCAGAAGAAAATAAGGAAAAAATGGAGGAAGATATTCAGATTCTATTACAATCCACTGAGCATATGCTAAATATGGTAAACCGAATTCAAGACCACGCTCAAGCCATTGTCTTAAAAAAGGAACCTATTGCTGTTCATAAGATCTTACACCAAACCCTGCAAAAGTTAGGTCCTTACTTAGAAAGTCATAAGATGGAAATTAATCTGCAATTAACAGATGATATGACCTTACATTGCGACCCTGTTCATATTCAAGAGGTGTTAACCAATCTTATGATGAATGCTACAGAAGCCGTGAAATCCTCTGGCATATTAAATATATATCAATTCGATTCTAAGAAGCACGTGATTATCGCTATAGAAGATAACGGTCCTGGAATCTCCAAGGAAAACCTGCCTTATGTATTAGACCCTTTCTTTTCAACCAAAAAACAAAATACCAACTTTGGGCTTGGATTATCTTATTGCTATAATGTAATGAAACAACATGGCGGAGCACTAGAGATACAGAGTGAACTGGGAGCAGGAACCACGGTCTATCTATACTTTTCTAAAAAGAAAATTCATCAAACTTAAAAGACATGTGATCATATCTTCAGGAGGCTATGAACAAAATGATGGAAAAAATAAGAGTTATGATTGTCGAGGACGATCCGATATGGCTGGGAAGCCTTACTGACTTTATTAATAAAGAAGAGGATTTGATCGTAGTCGGAACGGCGAGTACGAAAGAAGAGGCTTTAACTATATATAAAGAGGCGAAGCCAGAAGTCGTTCTGTTAGATATTAATTTGACGGAAAACAATCTTGATGGCATTGATATTGCTTTGGACCTTACTCACCTTAATCCTTCAACAAAATTGATTATGTTAACCTCACTTACTGAACAGGAAGTGATTGTAGATGCTTTTTCTGTAGGGGCACTAAATTATATCAACAAAATACATTTTGAAGAGATTCCTGAAGCGATTCGTTCTGCCTATAGAAATCAATCTTCTATTCACCCCTCTGCTGCATCGGCTTTAAGAAATGAATTTCATCGCCTGAAGAAAGAAGAGCAGCAAAACATCCTGACTCCTGCTGAGAAGGATATTCTCAGACTGGTTCATAAGGGAAACACTCAGTCACAAATTGCCAAGCAATTGTTTATTACTCAGCGAACCATCAAAAACCATGTTAATCGTATCCTCAAAAAATTGGGTGTTAGTTCAAGTAAAGATGCCGCTGAGAAGGCTTCAAAAAGAGACTTATTGTAAAGTAGACTTCTACCAGATAGAGTTTTAACTCCACCTGATGGTTAGTTTTCCTTATATCATTCAGCTGTCAGCTTGGTTTCACTCCCTTCACCATCAAGGGAGTTTTTATTTTATTTTTATTTTGTTTTTATGAGGTACCTATAAAAGTAGGTACTTATCTCTACACACACAGCCACCTACAATGGTAAAGAGAGAAGTAATTCATTCGAAGAAAGGTGGGATCAACTCGTGAGCATGATCAATGTAGTCCTAAAAATTTTATTTCCGCTCCTCTTTAGAACGAAAGTGCTGGGATTGCACCACATTGATTTTTCTAAGAAAGCGATCTTAATGCCTAATCACGTTTCTTTATTAGATGCTATTATCCTTTCCTTATATTTACCTAAAAACGTGATTTTTGTAGCCCATACTTCCGTAGCCAAGCGTTATTCTTTTATTTTTCGCTTACGTAAGTGTATCACCATCGATCAGCTTAATCCTTATTCGATTCGGCATATGGTTCGTCTTGTCAACAATGGAGCCCCTCTCATGCTCTTTCCAGAAGGACGAATCACACGAACAGGAGGCTTAATGAAGATATACAACGGTATTGGCTATCTTGCTTTAAAAACAGGAGCAAACATCTATCCTATGATCATCAATGGATTAGAACGCTCCAAGTTCTCCTATATGCAGGAGAAAAACCGTACTTGTTGGTTTCCCAAGGTGCGTATCTCCATTGGGGAGCCTTGCACCTTCGAGCTGGACTCACAGCAGTCTATGAAGGTGCAAAAAGAAAAAGTAAGTGATGCAATTCTTACTTTATTACAGGAAGAGTTATGCAGGAGCAGAACGGAGTATGATGTCAATCTATTTAATAAGCTTCTTGAGGCATCCTCTACCTATGACTCCAATCAACCTATATGCGAGGACCTCACACAGCAGGCAGATTATAAACAGCTTTTGCGCTCAACTTATACTCTAAGCCAGAAACTTAAAAAAACACTGGAGAAAGAGGAAACTGTGGGACTTCTTTTACCCAACACCATTGAGCATGTGGTTGCCTTTTTCTCCTTATGTCACTTAGGTAAAACGCCTGCCCTCTTAAATTTCTCGAAAGGGACTCAGTATCTGGTAGAATGCTGTGAAACTGTTCAGATTCAAACCATCCTTACATCAAAGCACTTTATCAAGCAAGGAAAGCTGGAACACTTGATTGATGCTCTAAAAGGGAAGATTTCTTTTGTATTTATAGAAGAGATCGAAGAATCAAGTGGAATAAGAAATCCACTGAATGGATGGATACATGCTCTTAGGAAAACAAAATCACAAGCAACAAGGAATGAGCTTATTCTGTTCACGACAAATGAGGAGAACAAAGTAAAGGGAGTTGTTCTTACTCATAGCAATGTCTATAACAATATACAGCAGGTTCGAAGTGTCATTGATTTTACCTCCAAGGACAAGGTGTTCAATGCCTTGCCAATGTTTCATAGCTATGGATTAACAGCAGGAACTTTATTGCCTATTCTATGTGGAATCCCTGTCTTTCTCTATCTGAATCCGCAGCATTATAAAGTCATACCAGAATTTATCTATGATCAGAATCCAACCCTACTTTTTGGTACGTCTAGCTTCTTGGAGGCATATGGCAAATTTGCTCATCCCTATGATTTCTATTCCTTGCGCTATGTATTTGCTGGAATGGAATCTCTTGAGCTTGATGTACGAGAGCTATGGCTCAATAAATTTGGAATCCGAATTTTCGAAGGATATGGTACAACAGAAACGTCTCCCATCTTGACGCTTAATACACCCTTGTTATACAAAAAAGGATCTGTTGGACGTTTTCTACCGGGAATTCAATATAAAATTGAAGCGGCTCATTCTGAGTTTCAAGGCGGAAAGCTCCTTGTCAAAGGAGTCAATGTGATGAAAGGGTATTATCTTCATCATAAGGGCTTTACTCTTGTAGAGGATTGGTTTGATACAGGGGAGATTGTTGTAGTAGATGAACAAAAATTTATCTTCATTCAGTCACGTAAAAAACGTTCAACTCCCATTGGAAATGACATGCCTTCTCTAAATCTAATCGAAGAGGTTGTGGAAAATGAAAACATTATTTAAACCCTTACAAGCTCTCTATTTTACCCAATTCCTATCTGCCTTTGCGGATAATATGATTCTATTTATTACCTTGGCGATCATTACACAGCAAGCGTTAGGAGATTTCTATATTGGCATTGTCCAAGCCTCTTTCTTTGTGGCTTATATTGCCTTAGCTCCCTTTGTCGGACCTCTAGCGGATAAAAATGCGAAGTCTAGAATCCTTCTTATTGGAAATATAATCAAAGCAAGTGGGATTCTACTACTCTTAATGAATGTTGATCCTGCCCTAAGCTATGCTGTAGTAGGAATTGGAGCCGTCATCTATTCACCTGCTAAATACGGGATCCTACCAGAGCTAACAAAGAATGAAGACGATCTCTTAGTAGCAAATGGAAAAGTCGAAGGGTATACCATTCTAGCGATCCTTACGGGGACTGTAGCTGGTGGAGTATTGGCTAACCAGTCCATTCCCTTAGCGATGATGGTCTGTTTTATTCTCTATGTTTTATCTACTGTCTTGACCTTAGCCATCCCTAAGATGAAGGGAAGAAATGAACTGCTGTATCGAAATGCCTTGCCAGACTTTATGCATGATGTAAAGGAGCTTTTCACCATTCCCAAAGCTCAATTTTCTATCATTGGCACAGCATCATTTTGGATGACCTCGGCTGTTTTACGACTAGCGATGTTTGCTTGGATCCCTCTTGTATTAGGTATCACAATGATAGATAAAATATCCATGATTGTAGCAAGTACAGGGTTTGGAATTGTACTAGGATCTCTCGCTACCCCTTATTTAATTCCTGCCAAAAGATATTACCGTTCTTATCTCTATGGTTTTTTTATGGTTGCTATTATTTTTCTCTTCGTTGGAGTAAGCAACCTCTATCTAACTATTGCTCTTCTTCTCATCATCGGCTTTATGGGCGGAGTCTATATCGTCCCCATGAACTCAGCCTTGCAGGAAGTAGGTCATCAACAGATGGGAGCTGGTAAAGCCATCGCAGTTCAAAACTTTGCAAACAATATACTAATGCTCTTAGGAGTTGGAGCATATACCATGATGACAAAGCTTGGGTTCTCCGTTCACTTTTCCATGCTTGGAATCGGAACCTTGTTGCTCTTCTTCGTTCTATTCCTGATGATGAAACAAAAAACGCTCAAAGCAGCTTAAAAAATACCAAGGGGCGGACGACCATTGCCGTTCTTCCCCTTGGTATTTTCTATTTGAAGGTTCACTATTATCAACCTCTACTCTATTCCTCTGTCGTAATCCAAATCGTCCTAGTATTCCCATCCCAACGAACGGTAGCTCCTAATGCTTCACTAATAAAACGAAGCGGAACCATCGTAGATCCATTGATCACACGAGGTGCAAGATCCAGCTTAATTGTTTTTTCATTCACTTTTGCCTGAGTATTATTTACCTGTAAAAATAACTGAATGTCATCTTTCGAGACAGTAATGGAACGATCTTTGCTATTCCATAAAACCGTAGCCTCTAGTTCTTCAAAAATGCCTCTTAATGGAACGAGAGTGGTTCCTTCAATGATCGTTGGAGGTTGAGTATAGCTCTGTAACTGACCATTAATCATGACTTTGATTTCTTTTGATTGAAGAACAAGTGGTTCAAAGGTTAAACCTTCGTCAAAATGCTTCTTTCTGATTGTAGATAAGGCATCTATTGTACTCTCTCTTTGCTTCATAATAAGGGTAAGCGATTGGGTTTGCGTCTTTTCAATAGATTGAGTCGATCTCAGGGTGGTTTGTTCTATAACCGCTTTAGACCTCTTCTCTGTATCTTGTATATCTGTTTTGGTAGTTTCTTTTTGTTTATTGATACGCTTTTCTGCTTCACTTTGAGAGATTTCTCCTCGTATGTACATTCGCATCGGACTACCTGTGACGTGTTGATCTACCGCTCTATAATAGTTTCTCATCGGGCTATCGGTCACGTGCTGATCAATCGCTCTATAGTAATTTCTCATCGGGCTATCAGTCACGTGCTGATCAATCGCCCTATAGTAATTTCTCATCGGGCTATCGGTCACGTGCTGATCAATCGCCCTATAGTAATTTCTCATCGGGCTATCGGTCACGTGCTGATCAATCGCTCTATAATAATTCCTCATCGGGCTGTTGGTTCTATGCTTGTCTGCTGCTTTTTTATATTCATCCAAAGCATCTCTATAGCTTGGATTTTTCCCATATTTTTTGTCTAAGGCTTGAATATCTTCATCTATTTTCTGTTCAATTTTACTGAAATCATCTGATACTTGTTTATGGAATAGAAGATATTCTTCATTTTGTTTTTTATAATAAGCATCATAGTTCTTTTTTTCGGTACTTTCAAAGGATTGATAGGAAAGCTGCGTTTCTTTTTGATATGAATCATATTCTTCTACCATTTTGTTAACGAAGGACTGTTGACTTGTAGAACCATTCGCTTGTATTAGGAGATTTGGATAGAAGTTTAGTACTAATATTATTCCAAGAAGCAAAGCAACAAATTTGTTTATTCTCTTCACCTAATGACCACCTTTTTTCTATTTTTTTGACACTCTTAACAATTTGTGATTTTAACATAAGTCTACAATTTGTTCAATATAACGAATGTCATTCAGTAGGTATTTAGATGTATTGTCAACAAATTTGCTGCTGTTTTACATTATTCTGCATATCCACATTATCATTCTGATTTGATCCAACTCTAACAACCTAATGATGATGAAATTCCTGACCAAAGGCTTGTTCTACCTCTTGAATAACCTTCTGTCCTTGTTCAATGTCCCCTTCTTTCAGAGATGCATCTGGGTCCTCTGGCTCAGAAAACTGGTTAAAGGTTGCGTTACTATTATCCACAAAGACATAATTATCTAATCCCCTCTGGTATTTGTGCCTTAGCAACAGAGGTGCTCCAATGCGTAAAGTAGCCTCATCCTCACCAAAGTTACCTTCCTCCACCATAACCGGAATTCTAACAAATAAATAACCTGGATCATCCTCTAGTTTACGATCAAAATAACCATGATCATAATCCCAACTTCCTCCTACAACAAAACCAAGCTCTGACATAAAATCTCGGAATGGTGCAAAGGGAACAATTTGATTTTCTAATTGACTTTCTTCATAGACAAACATGATGACCTCCTTCATCCGCTACAAAACTCGGAATTATACCATTTTTGCTACAACTTTCCTCCTTACTTTTACCTGTTTCTCCTTATTTCATTCAAGAAAATTAAGCAAGGAACTAGGAAAAAAAGAGAGAAAGAGCTTATTATCGCTCTTTCCCTCATTTACATAGACCGCTTATCACGTTCTTCAATTAGCAAAAACCTATAGTTCTTTGGCTAGCTTCACTACATTTTCAACAGAGAATCCGTATTCTTTCAATACTCGATCTCCTGGTGCAGAAGCTCCGAATGTTGAAATACCAAGAATCTTGCCTTCATCGCCAACATATTTTTCCCAGCCAAGCGGATACGCCATCTCGATAGCCAGACGTTTTTTCACGGATTTAGGTAAGACACTCTCCTTATATGCCGCATCTTGCTTCTCGAATAGCTCCCAGCTAGGCATACTCACGACTCGAACCTGCTTTCCTTCTTCTTCAAGTACTTGCTTCGCTTCCATAGCTAAGCTTACTTCAGATCCAGTAGCTAATAAGATCACTTCTGGTTGACCATTCTTCGCTTCGGACAAAATATAAGCTCCTTTATTGAATGAATCAGAATTCGTCCCTTCGTATACAGGAAGATTTTGTCGAGTAAGGATCAAAGCAACTGGCTCTTGTGCATGATTCATAGCATACTTCCAAGCAAGTGCTGTTTCATTTGCATCCGCTGGACGAAGTACGGTTAAGCCTGGGATCACTCGTAGTGCTGGTAATTGTTCAACTGGCTCATGCGTAGGTCCATCTTCCCCTACAGCAATACTATCATGAGTGAAGACATACATAACTGGTAGCTGCTGTAATGCCGCTAAACGAATGGCTGGTCTTAAGTAGTCATTGAAAACAAAGAATGTCCCACCAAAAACTCTTACACCACCATGAAGGGCAATTCCATTCATAGCAGCACCCATTGCATGCTCACGTACTCCAAACCAAATATTTCGTCCTTGATAGTTATTAAATTCAAAATCAGTTTCTTCTTTAATTAAGGTGTAGGTAGAACCAGCAAGGTCAGCAGATCCTCCAAAGAACATAGGAACGGTTTGAGCTATACCGTTGATTACTTTACCTGATGCGGCTCTTGTTGCCAGCTTGTCCCCAGTTGCAAAAGATGGTATTCCTTGCTCCCATCCCTCTGGAAGTTTTCCTTCGATTGGCTAGCTTCAATTGTTTCGCTAATTCTGGATACTGAGCTTCATATGCCGATAGTTTCTTGTTCCACTCTTCCTCTTTTTGAGCACCTGCTGCTTTTAATGCAGCAAAATGTTCTCTCACTTCATTTGGAACATGGAAGTCTTCTTCAAAGTGCCAAGTATATGCCTCTTTCACTAGCTTGGTTTCATCTACTCCAAGTGGTGCCCCATGAACATCACTAGTGCCTCCTTTGTTAGGACTTCCATAACCAATCACTGTTTTAACTTCAATAAGTGTTGGGCGTGCCTCATCCTGACGAGCTTGCTCTATAGCCGCCTCAATTGCTTCAATATCATTCCCATCCTCTACTCTTATGTACTGCCAGCCATAAGACTCAAAGCGCATTTTGACACTTTCAGAGAAAGATAAGGAGAGGTCTCCGTCTAGTGAAATATCATTTGAATCATACAAAACTACAAGACGACCTAATTTCATGTGTCCTGCCATGGAGGCAGCTTCCGCAGAAACTCCTTCCATCAAGTCTCCGTCACCACAAATGGTGTAGGTATAATGGTCAACCATATTATATTGATCTTTATTATAAGAGGCGGCAAGATGTCTCTCTGCCATCGCCATTCCAACTGCCATAGCAATACCTTGTCCTAGTGGTCCCGTCGTAGCTTCCACGCCTGCCGTATGTCCATATTCAGGATGTCCTGGCGTTTTACTGCCCCATTGTCTGAAGTTCTTTAATTCTTCGATCGATAAATCATACCCACTTAGATGTAATAGGCTGTAGAGAAGCATAGAACCATGACCTGCGGATAGGACAAAGCGATCGCGATCGAACCATTTAGGGTTCGAAGGGTTATGCTTTAGAAATCGGCTCCATAAGGCATACGCCATTGGTGCGGCTCCCATAGGCATCCCTGGATGACCTGATTTTGCTTTTTCAATCGCATCAATGGATAAGGTGCGTATCGTATTGATCGCCATTTGATCGATTGTCATCGTTTGTTTCGACATGAATATTCCTCCCATATTTATGATCCATCATTCTGCTGTTACTTTACTATAAATTGCATTATCTCATTTTTTATATACATAAATCAATTCTAAATATCACAATTTAAAAATCCGCATTCGCCTTATTCCCAAGAAAGACCTCTGTTCATATTGTATTAGTGGGATGTCTCCCAAATTTCTTTAACAAGGAGTGGTGTCACATGACAGGTTGCGGATCTTATGGCGGAAGCTTTGTTTTAATCGTTGTTCTTTTCATCCTATTGGTCATTGTTGGAGCTAGCTGGGGCTACACTTACTAAATCTTTTTGCCCAAAATGAAACATTTCTAGTCAAACACCCAGGCATTTCGCACAAAACTTCATATGCTACTAAGGACATGATAAACTCATGTCCTTAGTACATTGAAAAGAAAGGAGAGAGATATAATGTACGGAGCCGGTTATTGTGGAACTGGATATGCGCCTACGTATGGTTATGCTGGTGGAGGGTTTGCGTTGATCGTAGTTCTGTTTATTCTATTAATCATTGTTGGTGCTGGTGGTTTATTCGGGACAGCGACTGCTTAACCAACAATTTGATCATACTCTTCAACGTTTTCCTAAAAAAAAAGCAAGGGAGGGATCAAATTGACTCACGGAGGATTTTATGGTGGATTCACATTAATTGTAGTCCTGTTTATTCTATTGGTTATTGTTGGTGCTGGATGGATGTGCTAGAGAAAGAACAACAAAAGGAAGAGAATGTGTCCTTACTAGGCACACCCTCTTCCTTTTTTTCTAGACCTTTATTTTTCATATCCTTTCGTCAGGAGAAACTGACAATTTCCGTGGAAATAATTTTTAGTGGTTCGACGAATCATTCCACTATTTTTGAAATCTCTCAACTAATGTGGAGAGAGTACGGACCATGGCACCTGTTCCACCTTTTCTACATAGATCGTTCTCTTTCCCGCTCCAGGCTGTACCAGCAATGTCCAAGTGCACCCAAGGAGTCTCTTCAGCAAACTCTCCGATGAATAGCCCAGCAGTAATACTTCCGGCTAGTCGACCTGGCGCATTGTTTAAGTCAGCTACAGCACTTGATTTGACCATCTCTTTATAGGCTGGATAATTCGGCAGACGCCAAACCCATTCAGACGCTTCTTCCGCCGATTCTAACACTTCAATCATAAAATCCTCATGATTCGTCACGGCTCCAGTTGTGCAATCACCTAACGCAATCAGAACAGCTCCTGTCAATGTAGCGACATCAACGATATAATTAGCACCTAATTGCTTCGCGTAAGTGACTCCATCAGCCAAAATCAGCCTACCCTCTGCATCTGTATTTTTTACTTCAATCGTTTTTCCACTCATTGAAGTAATCACATCACCAGGCTTAAGTGCTTTACCACTAGGCATATTCTCTGTTGATGGGATGACAGCCAAGACATTGCATTTAGGCTTTAAACGTCCGACAACCTCCATAACACCTAACACAGTGGCGCTTCCTCCCATATCTCCTTTCATTTCATCCATGTTCGCCGGAGTCTTCAGAGAAATTCCTCCTGTATCAAATGTAATGCCTTTTCCGACAAAGGATAAAACATTCTCCCATTTGTCTAAGCCTTGATATTTCAGCACAATCATTTTAGGCGGCTCTTCACTCCCTTGAGCCACCGCAAGTAAAGCTCCCATTCCCAGCTTTTCCATTTCCTCTCGATCTAAGATATGGCATTCCAATTGATGAGCTTCAGCTATTTCAAGCGCTTTTTCAGCCAATTTAGTAGGAGTTAATAGATTAGCCGGAACATTGACTAAATCTCTGGCTAACATCGTTCCTTCTGCGAAGCTTTTGCTGTTTCGATATGAACATCAAGCCCTTCTATTTCCTCACTAGAATAAAAAGCAAGCTGGTCTAACTGTGCCCCTTCTCTTGAACTGGATTTATAGTGTTGAACTCGGTGGGTGGCTAAGAGGGAGCCTTCAGTAAGGGCATGAACCGCTTTTTCCATCCCTACCTTATCCGTAATAAAGCTCTCCACACAAAAAACAATACTGCTCTTGTGATTCTTTAAGGCTTCACGAGTGACACGTCCTGCTAACTCACGCACTTTTTCATGCGAGTATTTTTCTTGTTCTCCTGCACCAACGAAGAGAATCTGCTTAGCTTTGATTTGACCTAAAGTATGTACGAATGTGGTTGACTTAAATTTGGAAAGATGTTGCTCATCCTTTAAGATATAGGCTAGCTGGTTATCACAAGCCGCATTTAATTGGTCAAAGTAGCTAGCGGATAGAGATGAATGTTCAAAAAGGGCGATGACAATAAGATCGCTTTCTACTTTTGCTAATTCTGTTTCTTTTACTATGTGAACATGAATACTCATGTTAACACCTCCAATAGATTTTTCTAACTGTAGTATTATTATCTATATTCCATTCTACCTTGAATATATTTAGTTTGTCTAATATAACGAATTCCTAAGTTTTTTTCAGACGTGAATTCTTTGACAACATGGGGTATAATAAAAATACTTGAAGAAAGGGAGAAGCGTATGGATCTTTTTTTTAATATCCCCTTAATTACATCACTGACAGCCATCCTACTGGCTCAGTTTATCAAAGTTCCGCTTTATTTCTTTCCCAATCGAAGCTGGGATTGGGGTCTGATATTTAGTACAGGCGGCATGCCTAGCTCACATTCTGCTGCTGTAACAGCATTGACAACATCGATTGGCTTTGAATATGGAATTGAATCTGGTATTTTTGCTGTTTCAGCTATTTTTGCCATTATTGTTATGTTTGATGCTGCTGGAGTTCGTCGACATGCTGGTGAGCAAGCTGTAGTCTTAAATCGCCTTGTAGACGACTTTAATCAAATGATTCAGTCTATGATTACTGAGGTCAAGCAATGGAAGGTTCAAACAGAACAAACAAAAAGAACGAAGCTAAAGGAACTGCTAGGTCATCAACCTATTGAGGTACTCATGGGTGGGCTTTTTGGAGTTGTTGTAGCAGGTACTATGCACTACTTACTACATATGAACTAAGTACACACACTAAAATTGCCTTCTCACGCAGAGAAGGCATTCTTTATTTATAATACCGTATTTTATTCAATCATAAGGCTTTATATACTAAAATCGCTTCATCTTGATTTAAATTATCTAGCAGTGCTTCAGTGATCGTCCCATTGCCTTCTTCAATAATATATACTTCCACCTTCTGCTTTCCCCACCACTGGTAGACATCCTCTACACTTTCAAAGTACAAATCAATTTTGTCCCCTTGAATGGCACTTCCAGTATCTGCAACTACTCCATAGCCGTATTTAGGAATGTATAGTACAGTACCTATGGGAAACACAGCAGGGTCTGCTGCAATGGTTGAATATAGATCTCTTCTCACTTGAACCCCTGAATATGTAATCCCATATTGGGGATGGTCTGGTTTCTTTCCAGTAGATTCATAGCCAGCTGTATAACCGGTTGCTGTCACCTTTTTTGTAGGGTATTGCCCAAAGTTAATTTGACTCTCCAGCAGTTCAAGATCATAGGCTAGGTCATTGGTAGGCTTAGGTATAGATGAAATCGACAGTTTCTGCTCCTTCTGTTTTTCTGCCTCTTCATCTCCTTCATGCGTGTGAATATAATCAAAAAGTGGATCAAGAGTTGCTTCAGATTCAACAGATTCAGACTGCTGATCTTGAATGACTTCTACTTCAACGATATCCTGATTATTTTTTTCATAGCGGGTATAGGTTACACTTTCATTTTCCAAGTAACCAGCCATCCACATTGATGATAGGACCATGCTTGTCATAAATAAGGTAACCAGGATCATTTTGATCCCTAAATCGCGTTTTGCTTCCAAATGCGATTCCCTCCTCTCTATCCTATTTTTCTCCAGATAGAGGAAGGAATATACATTCAGTTCATTGACAAATCATGCGCAAAACCATTTCTTGATTTTTATTTAGAACATACGATATCCTCGTTGACGCAAAACTTTAATGATATAACCACTTAATAAGGCTCCAATTAAACCTGAGCTTAGAATAATAATATCCACCATGAGAAGGGAACCAAACCCTTGTCCATAGTAACTGACCATCACAACCACAATCAGCGGATAGAGGATCGCTCCGGGAAACCAAGTTGTCTTGAGTAGCATATTTAATAAGAATCCAATTCCAAAAAACAGAACAGGAAACAGGAATAGTGAAATCACAAATTGTGCAGGCAGTAACGGCATAGTAAGCACCTCCTAGATTAATGATCATCACTAAGTGTACTTGCTTTTCCTTGAGTCGTCAACGAATTGAAGAAAACAAAAAAGCTATTCGTTAAAATAGCTTTTGCTCTACTCTTATATCGATAGGATCAATCATGCATTTTTTTGATTCATGTCTGTGATGTTGAGCTGGGATACCTGTTCCTGCACAATGAACACACGTATCTGATCCACCTAGAAGTAGTTGAAAGTATCCTATCCCCTCACAATAGACACAGATCTGCTTTGTCATTACTCTTTCCATATGGCTCCCTCCTCTACTTAACCTATTAATTGGTATCTTACCAACTTTTTATATAAATATAAACCTTTAAAATATTCAGATAATTATTAAATGAGCCGATGTAAGCGAATACATCTTCTCATTTCTCATTATTTCATTCTTTTTTAAAAATTTTATATAAGGAATAACCAAATTCCTTTCCTGGATTGCTTTCATGCTCTTTAAAACCATGATCTTTTTGATCCATTGTGTTGTCTTCTGTTAGAAAAAAACGAATCATGGAAGAGGTAGCAGGATCAGCAAGTAGCTCATTTCTAGATAGCCAGGCAACGTCAAAAAGCTCTTCATGATTGGGAATAAGTTCTCCACTTTGATATTCTAGAGCAAAAACAATCATATTGTCACTGATCTTTTCTCTAATGACACCTGTGCGTATACCTAGGATATCAATGACCTTGGCTTCGATTCCTGTTTCTTCTCGTACCTCTCGCAATACTGCTTGATCCACAGTTTCTCCAGGGTCCACGAATCCAGCAGGAAAGGACCATTTTTCTTTTAAACCACCATACTTCTTTTTGACAACTAAATAAGTATGATCTTTCCTTAATATACCGGCTACCCCAAGCCAAACATCGACACGATCAATGGCAGGCATTTATTTCTCCTCCTCTAACGTGATGAAAGAAAGAGACCGCTGATTACTCAACCGTCTCTTCTTTGTTTTGCAGATATTCTGCCGTTAATTCATCTCTTTTGCGTCCTTTATCCTTTAACCTTTCAATAGCGGGAAGGATCAGGATATCGATTTCTTTCTGAACGATATAGGCTAGGTCGTGGCGCTTATTAAGCTCTAGGAATTTGCCTACTTCCATTAAATTATTATAACGGTCTAATTCATCTCTTGTTAAGAGCCCACGTACCTGAACACTACAATGTCTCATGTGACACCACCTATTGGACTAAAATCTTCCCTTTTTCAATACTAAAGATAATCCACCGATTATATAAAGGTAACGAGCATCAATGACTTTTTTCATCAATGAAGCTACACCGCCAATGAGTTTTTTATTTCCGACAATCCCAATTGCTTCTCCACGTCCCAGTGAAGCTACTGTACCACGAATCACAGGCTTGAAGCTTTCTAATTGTCCTCCACCACGAATCAACGTAAGAAGGTTATGACTAAGATTATAACCATGCTGAATGGCGATTTGTGCCGTTGGCGGATACGGACGGTTGACTGCCTCATCAATCACTAACGCACAGTCACCCACGATAAATACATCATCATGCCCAGGCGCTCTAAGATATTCATCTACCTTGACGCGGCCTCTCATCGCTTCAAATCCGGAATTCTCAATAATAGAGTTCCCTCTTACTCCACCAGTCCATACAACAGTTGCAGAACGAATTTCTTCTCCTGTAGCTAGAACGACTCCCTCTGGTGTACATTCTTTAATTGGTGTATTTAATTTGAATTCGACTCCTTTGCTCGCTAACACTTCCATTGCATAATCAACAAGAGATGGATCAAACATTGGAATCGCTTGCGGAGCAGCTTCCACAACAATAATACGAACAAGCTCTCTATCCACATCAAATTCACGGCACAATTCAGGGATACGATCAGCTAATTCCCCTACAAACTCAACTCCTGTAAATCCTGCTCCTCCTACAATAAAGGTAAGATAATCAGTACGCTCGGGCTCATTTTTGAATTTAGCAAATTGGTATTCGATATGCTCCCTAATTTGACGAACGGCATTAATGCTTCGGATGCTATAAGCATGTTCAATTAAACCTTGGATTCCAAAGGTTTCAGGCTGACTTCCTAAACCAATCACCAAATAATCATAATGAAGCTCACCATTCTCTAGCTTCACCTTTTTATTTTCACGATCAATTTCAGTTACCACTTCTTTAATGAATTTCACTTTACTGGAGTCAATAATATCATTTATCTCAACACGCGCTTTATCATGATGCATCGTTCCAGCTGCAGGCTGATGTAATTCTGTAGTGATATAATGATAGTCATGCTTGTTCACTAATGTCACTTCTGCTTCATTGTAGTTTAATCCTTTTTGAAGTTTCAGAGCTGTTACAATTCCTGCGTATCCTGCACCTAGTATGACAATCTTTGGAGTACCCATTTTTAATCCACCCTTTTCAAATTGTTAACATAACTTTGTGTAACACTTCACTTACTTTCGCAAAAATAAACTACTATATCTTATTTTCACACAAAAATTCAGAAAAAATGTTCACTATTTCACTAATTCTATGATAGGATGTTCCTCACATTTTTTCAAGAGGAAATTGTATATTTTATGAACATTTATTTTTGTAACCTTTTAATAAGAAATGAAAACGATTATAATAATAACGATTGTCGATTTTCGGATTTTTCTATATATGGAGGTGGCTTCATGTCAAACGTAACACGTGATGAAAAAGTATATGATATTACAGTCATTGGTGGTGGACCTGCAGGTTTGTTTACAGCCTTTTATGCGGGGATGAGACAAGCTTCATGCAAAATTATCGAAAGTATGCCACAGCTCGGAGGTCAATTATCTGCTTTGTATCCAGAAAAATACATATATGATGTAGCTGGATTCCCTAAGATTTTGGCACAAGATTTAGTCGATCGTCTTAAAGAGCAGGTTTCCCATTTCGAAACAGCCATTGCGCTTGAACAAACTGTTGAGCACGTAAATAAAGTGGATGGCGACATTTTTGAAATCAAAACAAATTCTCAAGTACATTTAACGAAAACAGTGATCATTACAGCAGGTTGTGGGGCATTTCAACCAAGAAGACTTGAGGTAGAAGGATCAGAGAAATATGAGAAAGCTAATCTTCATTATTTTGTCAGTGACTTGAATTCGTTTGCAGGTCAACGTGTTCTTATTTGTGGAGGTGGAGATTCAGCGGTAGATTGGTCTTTAATGCTTGAGCCAATTGCTGAAAAAGTAACTCTTATTCATCGTCGTGACAAGTTCCGTGCTCATGAACACAGTGTAGAAAACCTTATGAATTCTAAGGTTGACGTGAAAACTCCATACCATATCGCTGAACTTATTGGTAATGAACGCATCGAAAAAGTCATTTTAGAACAATCCAAGACAGGCGAACGTGAAGAACTTGATGTAGATGCGGTGATCGTGAACTTTGGATTTATTTCTTCACTTGGTCCAATTCAAGAATGGGGCTTAGAAATTGAAAAAGGATCTATCGTCGTTAATTCAAGAATGGAAACAAACATTCCTGGTGTATATGCAGCAGGTGATATCACGACATATCCAGGGAAAATCAAGCTGATTGCTGTTGGCTTTGGTGAAGCACCTACAGCAGTAAACAATGCCAAATCCTATATTGACCCTAAGGCAAAGGTACAGCCTGGTCACAGCTCTAGCATGAAATTCTAAAGCTTGAAAACAACAACTTTTCTAAAGTAACATGAATCGCTAAAAAAATAAAGGTCCTTTTTAGCTCTCGCTCTAAGGGACCTTTTTGTATTCTTTCATCAAACAAGCACCTCACTCTTCAAAACTCGTGCTCTTAATAAATTCATTTTTAAAACAAAAGAGTTAGGAGAATAATAGGTATATCCTTCGTCCATAACTTCCTTTATTCTGTTTCTTTTATTTTCTCTGGAGCTTTGATACACTTTTAATTCATTTAATTGATTGTGAATGGTATCGATCTCTTGGCTTAACAATAATACTTGAGGATTCGTAATTCCCTTCTCTAATGCTATTCGATTCATCTCTTCTCTAAGTAATTCCAACTTCATCATTAGTAGCTTCTCCATCTTTCAATCCTTTCTGATTTATCACGTATGAACAGACCTTTTTATTTTTAATTACTTTATTTTCCTAAACCAAACATTTCGATACACTCACCAATAAGAATAATTCTACATAATTTTTATTCAATTTACAAACAGATATTTCCACTAGTTTTGACTTGTTTTGTCGGATTTAGTTGGAAGTAAATTTCCAGAATTTTCGTCATTTTTTTAATAATACTTCTGTTTACACAAATTTATTATTTAATGAATAAATTTGTATTTAGATCAAATATGTGGTACATTGATGCTAGCATAATTAATGAAAGGAGTTTTTAAGAATTGAAAAAAATGATTAAACTAAAAATGGTATTTGTTCTATTCATTCTATTGGCTATTCTTACTCTAGGATGTAGTGAACAAGTTCAAACATCAGGAGAAAAAGAAGAAACAACTCCTGAAAGAGTCTTACGAGATTATCTTGAAACTGTTATATTAGAAAAAGATCCCGAAAAAGCATATAAAATGTTAGATCCAAACCACCTACCAGTTCGAGAACGTTTTAATTCTGATGTATTGGATCACGATGTTACCGATTATAAAATAGTCGAATCAAAAGAATTAGATGAAAACACTTACCAATTTTTAGTCCAGTTTACTAGAGTCGGAGAAGACAATGAAGCAAAAGTTTTTGTAGTAAAAATAGATGATCAATGGCTAGTTTCAGTTCGATTGGGTGAAGATAATCCTAATAATTAAAACTTGCAAGGTCTTTATCTTGTGAGAGTTAACTGCAGGCTGTTAGAACCGAAGGATATACCTATAAAAAGACATCTCTTTTGTAGATGTCCTTTTTTTACTATTCTATTAAGGCAAATTTAAAATTATATTTTTAAATCTATCAATTTACTCGTAGACGTCTATATCGCCTTTTACATTATCTACACCTT
>NZ_BAMO01000031.1 GCF_000615945.1 Caldalkalibacillus mannanilyticus JCM 10596 | reverse complement strand
TAGATAGGCTGGTAAAACGATTTGATTACTCTTTTCAATTTTAACTGTAATCCCCCAATTCTTTAAAGCATCTACAACTCCGCCTGGCATAAGAAGGGCTTGATATAATGTGTTCGTATCTCCGATAGCATTGATTTGAAAAGGGGCAGCCGATTTGACATTGTTCACAATAATAGTAGGCCCAACACAACGAATCGCAGTGGAGTGAATCAGTCTTTGATCATTAATACTAATCCCTTCTGCTCCAGCAGCATACAATTCATTTACAACACGGCGGACATCCTGTTCATGAATAATATAATCATTTGGATTCTGGGCGTCACTAGCATATGAATTATCCTCCATTGTAATGATAATACCTTCGCCCTGTGCTTCGATTAATCCTGATAATAGTCGATAGGTTTCCAATTCTTTGTGAATAGAGGCAACTTCATCTTGAATATAGGACATTTCTTCTTCCTTTTCACTTACTCGTTGCTGAAGCTCTCGCAACTGTTGTTCGAGCTCCGTGTTTTCCATGTTGACTTGAAATATTTTGTCTCTCAATTGATCTTCTTTCTCCCATTGAGCAGGATTCTTTATTCCTTGATCTTCAATTGATTGAGTATAGTGATAAGAAAAGGAGAGTAAATATCCAGCGCAAAGAAAAACAATCGTGAGATATACATGTTTTTTTTTCACTTTCAGGTTCACGTTTTATTCCCCTTTCTTTTCTTCATCCTGTGCCGATTCTGCTTGAGCCGGGTCTTCTATCCAAATGACCCCATCGAAGAAGTAAAAAATCCCCTCTTCATGTGGCGTTTCTTCATAGATATTAGGATACATACTCAGATTCTCAGCAAACTTACGAATGGTTGTCCGAACTTCAAACCCGTCATTCATATAGAGGGTTAGTCGATACGGATCTGAAATCATCGGAGTAAGTGTGATCTCAGAGATGTTTTTCATTACGATAGTAGGAAGCTTAACTAATTCTTGACTTAATTCAATGATTCCCTCTTTGGTTGGCCAATCAGTAAGAATAGGCCGATCCACTCGTCCTGTATTCCAAGATCGATGCAGCAAGATATGTCCTGTTGACAACACGGGGTATAGCTGATCATCTTCCAACCAAAATGCCGTGTAAGGATGTTCAACCACATGAATCTTCAGTTTATTGGGAAAGTTTCGCTCTACCGTAACTTCACTTATCTCCACCATTTCATTTAGTTTGTTTTCAATAGAAGAAACACTAAAATTATAAAAAGACATTCCTATCTCAATATTGGCTTGAGTGTGTATATCAGCTTCTCGGAGGATTTGAGCCCCGGTAATTTCAATCTCAGCTAATTTAGAATAAGGAGATTGAAAATAGAGAATACATACGACAAAAAGAAAGAAAAAGACAACAAGAAACAAAAAAAGCTTATTAGGTTTTCGTTTTTGGGGAGGTTCTTTCAATCTCGGAATTCGATCATCATAAATAACATTACTATTGTTATTCATTGTTTCCTTGTCCTTTCGACTCGTAATAAAAACGGCATATATTTCATATGCCGTTTTTCGTATATGGTTACACTCGTTTAATATCTGCCCCTAAAAGTGACAACATCTCTTCTAGATTCTGATATCCTCTATCAATATAATGGATCTGCTTCACTGTGGTGGTTCCTCTTGCCGCTAATCCAGCAATAACTAAGGCTGCACCCGCTCGCAGATCAGTTGCTTCAACTTCTGATCCAGTTAAGCACTCGACTCCTCTAATAAACGCAGTGTTTAAATCGACAGCGATATGAGCACCTAATCGATTAAGTTCATCAACATGCTTTAGCCTACCTTCAAACACCGTTTCGGTAAGAATGGAGGTTCCTTCTACTGTTGCTAAATAAGACATGATTTGAGCTTGTAAATCAGTAGGAAAACCTGGAAAAGGGGCTGTTTGTAGAGGATCAATGGAATACAGCTTTTTCTTAGCGTGTATTTTTATTATATCATGGCTTGATTGAATTTCAACACCACTTGATCGTAATGTTCCTAACAATGTAGATAAATGCTCAGGAATCACATTATGAAGAGTCACTTCTCCCCTAGTGATTGAAGCTGCTAGAATAATGGTTCCTGCTATGATTCGATCAGGAATGATTTGATATTCGATAGGGCTAACTGATCAACCCCTTCGATCACAATTTTTTCTGTCCCTGCCCCCGATATCTTGGCTCCCATTTTACGGAGAAAATTCTGTAAGTCTACGATTTCAGGTTCTTTAGCTGCATTGGTGATGATCGTAGTCCCTTCTGCTAGAGTAGCAGCCATCATTAAGTTCTCAGTTGCACCTACACTTGGAAATCTAAGATGAAACTCAGCACCCTTCAGTCTAGAAGCACTGCAATACACTTCACCATGCCTTTCCACTATGGTGGCTCCTAAAGCCTTCAAGCCAGCTAAATGAAGATCAATAGGTCTTTCACCGATAGCACAACCACCTGGTCGAAATACAGTCACTTCTCCGAATCTTGCTAAAAGAGGTCCCATTAAAAAGATAGAGGAGCGCATTTTACCCATTAAGGTTTCTGGAATAACAGTAGAATGAATCGAAGTTGTATCGAGGGTCACTCTTTGACGGTGATGGTCTGTATGGACTCCCAATGACCTTAAAATCTCTAACATGACTTCTATATCAAGAAGCTGAGGAACATCGTCTAAGCATTGTTGTCCCGGTGCCAAGATAGCGCCTGCTAAGATGGGCAGTGCTGCATTCTTTGCACCGTGAATCCTCAACTCTCCAGAAAGAGGTTTTCCACCTACAATTTGTAATGATGCCAATGTCTCACCTCCGTTTAACCCTCGCCCACCACCTGTACTTCTGGATGCATCTCTACTCCAAACTTTTGTTGAATAGTAGATTTTATATGCTCAATTAAGGTGAGGACGTCTCTTGCTGAGGCGTTTCCTAAATTTACGATGAAATTGGCATGAAGTAATGAAATCTGAGCATCTCCTACTTGATACCCTTTTAACCCCGCTTCTTCTATTAACCTCCCCGCTGAATGAGGAGTGGGATTACGGAATACACTTCCACAACAGGGGTATTGTAAAGGCTGTGTTTTTCTTCGATAGTCTTTGTGAGTCGCTAAGGCATCCACAATATCTTTTCGTTCTCCATGAGCTAGTTGAAACTTGGCTTCTAAACAGATCCCCTTACGTTCATCCTGTAGAATGGAATGTCTATATGAGTATTTCAGTTCTTCATTACTTAATACTGCCAACGATCCATCTTCAAACAATATCTCAGCAGAATGTAATACACGTGAAACATCTGACCCATGTGCTCCGGCATTCATATAGACGGCGCCACCAACCGTGCCTGGTATTCCTCCAGCAAATTCAAGTCCTGTTAACCCTTGTTGTGCTACAATCGTGGCAAGTTTAATAAAGGAATAGCCCGCTCCCACCACCACTTGACTATCATCAATTTTGAGGTGATCTAGCCCTTCACCCAGCTTAATGACAACCCCTCGAATTCCCCCATCTCGAACAAGTAAATTGGATCCCCTACCAATTACTCGATATGGAAGCTGATGCGCAGCAATCTCACGCATCGTTGTAATGAGCCCTTCCCTATCTGAGGGTTGTATTAAGATGTCAGCTGGACCTCCTATTTTCCATGTTGTATGCTTAGCAAGTGGTTCATCTTTCCACACTTTTCCCACTTTCGCCTCAAGTAGTTTTTTAACCAAATCACTCATTGGAAACCTCCTCTAATGAATGCAGTCATTTGGGTCATCATCAGTCACGTTTACGGTAGTTTATGCTTATCTAGCAGAGGTGTGACAGACGCCTAATGCTTTTCATTTTGTACTATTTTCTTCATTAATTGGTAAATATGATGAGCAGCTTCTGGATAGCCTACTTGCCTAGAAGCCGTACTCATCTTCTTTAATTCGTTCTCGTCTTGCATCAGTTGAGCAATACTTTGATATAAAATATCCCCATTCAATTCTTTTTCTAGTATCACCTTCGCTGCTCCTTTTTCCTCCAGCCATCTAGCGTTTTTCTCCTGATGATTATTCGTAACATAAGGAGAAGGTATCAGAATAGAAGGTATACCTAAGGAAGTAATTTCAGCTAGAAAAGAAGCTCCTGCTCTATTTACAATCAGATCAGTAGCCGCCAGAACATCCGGCATGTTATAGACAAATGGCTTTAACGTCACTTGTTCTATGGATGCTCCCTTTTTTTCAACCTGCTCTCTGATCTCATTATAATGAACGTCACCCGTCACATAAACAAAATGGCAGTCTTTGAGCTTTGGAAGCTGATTAATCATTTCTAAGAAAGCAAGATTGATGGCTTTAGCTCCCCTGCTACCTCCAACAATCAAAATAATTTTTTTCGTTAATGGCAGGTTTAATGAGGCTCTTCCCTCTTTCCGGCTTGCCTGAGCGACTTCCGTAGCACGAGGGTTACCTGTAATTTCAATCGTAGAATGATTAAAAAACGATGCAGAACCTTCAAAGGATACAGCTATTGCTGAAGAGAATCTGCTAAGAAATTTATTTGTAAGACCTGGAATCACATTTTGTTCATGAATGAGTGTCGGAATCCCCAGTCTAGCCGCAGCAAAGACAACAGGGCCACAAACGTAGCCCCCTGTGCCAATGACAATGTTCGGTTTAAAATCTCTGATCATTTTTTTCGATTCTCTAACACTTTTAATAAATCTATAGATGGTTTTTAGATTATCTAACGATAGCTTTCTGCGAAACCCACTTACTTCAATACTTTGAAAGGGTATGTTCTCCCTAGGCACTATATCTGCCTCTAGCCCTTTAGACGACCCAACATATAAAAAGACTGAATCAGGTTCTTGTTGTTTTATTTCTTTAATAATGGATAGGGCGGGATAGATGTGTCCCCCCGTTCCTCCTCCAGAAATGAGTACTCTCATCTTCACTACTCACCTTCTCTATCTCGCATATCGCGATATATTTAACAGGACACCTATTGCTACAAGCATAAGTGTTAACGAAGATCCTCCATAGCTTAGCAATGGAAGGGTGATTCCAGTAACAGGAAACATTCCTGTGACAACTCCTATATTAATTACAACTTGTATAGCAATCATTCCTACGATCCCAGCCGCTAATAAACTTCCATATAAATCAGGGGCCGTAATGGCTACTCTCATTCCACGCCAGAGTAACAAGGCGAATAAGAGAAGGACCATCGCTCCACCTAGAAACCCAAGCTCTTCAGCTAATATAGCAAAGATAAAATCGGTTTGTGGTTCAGGCAGGTAATAGAATTTTTGACGGCTCATGCCAAGCCCTAAGCCCATGAGCCTCCTGGTCCAATCGCATACAAGGACTGGATAATTTGATACCCTGCTCCCAATGGATCCTGCCATGGATCTAAAAATGAAACAATCCTTTTCATCCGATATGGGGCGGCAATAACAAGGGCAGCAAATCCAGCTACTCCAATCATAGCCAACCCTGACAGGTGTAGCATCCGCGCTCCGGCGATATAGATCATGACTAGTGATGCACCTACCATGACAGTGCCTGTACCTAGATCAGGCTGAAGCATAATTAAACCAAAAGCTAGAAAGACAATCGCAAGAGGGGGCAATAACCCCTTCATCAATAAAACTATTTTTTTCTGGTTTTCCGAAAGAAACTTAGCTAGAAAGATAATCATACATATTTTAATAAATTCGGAGGGCTGAATGGAAAAAGCCCCTATTCCTAACCAGCTTCTAGATCCGTTTCGTAAAATCCCTACACCTGGGATAAGAACAATAACAAGAAGAGCAAAACAAATAATCAATCCAACCTTTGCCCATTTCCTCCACACCCAGTAATCAATATTCATGACAAAAAACATAGCTACAATACCCAATCCAGCAAAGAGAAGCTGGCGCTTTACAAAATAAAAGTAATCCTGATACTTATGAAAGGATATAATAGCACTGGCGCTATAAACCATTAATATTCCTATACTCAATATAGCAAGGGTCGAGAATACGATTAAGAAATCTGGAGTTGAACGTGCTTTTGCCAAGTATGGACACCTCAATTCATGCATAGATTAGGGCAAGCCCCTTATCTAAGTTTATGCACAGATTGAGTAAACATGTCCCCTCTCTCTTCAAATGAGGTAAATTGATCCCAGCTAGCTGATGCTGGAGAAAGAAGAACCACATCACCAGTCTGTGCAAATTGAGCAGCGGACTCCACTGCTTCATTAACATTATCGACACTGATGATTTGATTTACCCCTATTCTTTTAGCTACTTCGAGCATTTTTTTTGAATTTTGTCCATATGCCACTAAGGCTTTCACACGAGTGCGAAATAAGTCCTCCAGCTCATGGAAGTCGTCTCCGCGGTCTAGCCCCCCAGCAATGAGGACAACTGGAACTGAAAAAGATTCAACAGATTTTCGTGTAGCCACCGAATTTGTTGCTTTTGAATCGTTGTAATAGCGCACTCCTTCTACTTCACGGACAAATTGCAAACGGTGCTCTACTCCTTCAAAAGTAGTCAATACGTGACGGATGCGTTCGATTTTAGCACCTGCCTCTAAGGCTACAGATACTGCTGCTAAAGCATTTTCTACATTATGTGCCCCAATCAGCTTCAGCTCCTGTAGAGGGACTAGTTCTACGATGTTCCCCTGACGATCCTTAGAAACAATCTTCCCATCCTGAATAAAAGCCCCTCTAGAAACATCCGTTTTTCTACTGAACCATGCGATTTGAGAATGGAGCTGATCGGCTAGTCCCCTTGTCAACTCATGGTCATAGTTTAACACAGCTACATCATCTGCTCTTTGATTCGCAAATAATCTGGCTTTAGAAAAAACATAATGTTCTTTTGTATGATGATAGTCCAAGTGAGCGTCAAAGACATTGAGTAATGTAGCAATTCTAGGTCTAAATTGATCCGTTCCCAAGAGCTGAAAGCTACTCAGTTCTGCTACAAGCCATTGATCCTGTTGCGCTGTTTCTGCGACTTGTGAAAGAACCGTACCTATATTTCCAGCAATGATTGGCTCTCGGTCACTCTCTTTGAGCATCTCATAAATAAGCGTGGTGGTCGTTGTTTTCCCGTTGGATCCTGTAATCCCAATAATAGGAGCTTCTGAGATCAGGTAGGCAATCTCTACTTCTGTGACAATAGGAATGCCTTTCTTCTCTGCCTCTTGGAGAAAAGGAATATCAAAAGGAATCCCAGGATTTTTGACGATCATAGATACATTACCCTCTAATAGTTCTGTTGGGTGAGAACCGCAGATCACAGAAATCCCTAGCTGTTCTAATTCTTCAACTCCTTGACAGGATTCACGGACCTGTCTCTCATTTACTGTGACATTTGCACCTAAACGCACCAAAAGTTTGGCTACCGCAAGTCCGCTTTTAGCCAAACCTAAGACTATTATATTCTTATTTTGTATCGTTCCTACATTCTCTGTTTTCATTAAGCAAACACCTCAAAGTAGATTCCAATGCCAGCCAGACACATAGAGATAAACCAGAAGACAACAACAACCTTCCATTCAGACCAGCCCGATAATTCGAAGTGATGGTGAATGGGACTCATGCGGAAAATTCTTTTTCCTCTTGTTTTAAAGGAAATAACCTGAAGAACCACAGAGAAGGCCTCAAGAACAAAAATCCCCCCGATAATTAACAATAATAACTCTGTTTTGGTTAGAATCGCGATAGCGGCGATGGCTCCCCCGAGTGCCAGTGATCCCGTGTCTCCCATAAAAACTCTTGCAGGATGTGCATTATAGACTAAAAATCCTAAAACAGCCCCCACAACAGCCGCACTAAAAATGGCAATATCTATTTCTGAGCGCATGTAGCAATCACGGCAAGTGCACCAAAAGCAACGGCTGCCGTACCGGATAAAAGTCCATCAAGTCCATCTGTCAAATTGACCGCATTAGAAAAACCAATCATCATCAGGATCATAAAAGGAAAGTAAATCCATGCTAAGTCGATATTAAACTCTGTTCCAGGAATAAAAACCTGAGTCGAATGACCATTTTGATTTAATAAATAGTAAAAAATAAGGGCAATAATTAATTGACCGAATAACTTTTGTTTAGCTGTTAAACCAAGGTTTCTTTTCAAAACAATCTTAATAAAATCATCTAGAAAACCGAGCAAACCATACCCTAAAGTGACGAGCATAAGCAGAAAGATCTCCAGTGAATTTGTTGCAAATTTAAGAACCGTCACCGAGAGTGCCAGGAGGATAATCGTCCCCCCCATTGTAGGAGTTCCAGATTTTTTTTGATGAGATTGAGGACCTTCCTCTCTGATGCTTTGGCCAAATTTAAGGCGATGTAACAAAGGAATAAATAGTGGAGCAAGAAGAACCACAATTAAAAAAGCAGCAACGATGGTTAGTATGATAATTTGGGGCAAGGTTGACCCCCCTTCCTATATTCTTTTTTATTTTTTTTGCTGAAGAAATTCTATCGCCCATTCACGGTCGTCAAAAGGATATTTTTTTCCATTAATTTCTTGGTACGTTTCATGTCCCTTACCTGCAATTAGAACAATGTCATTCTTTTGTGCCTGACGTATAGCCCATTCTATCGCTTCTTTACGATCTACCATCGACACGTATTTACCGTCCTCAATCCCTTGATCTTTTACACCACGGATCATCTCCTCTAAAATCTCATTCGGATCTTCTGAGCGTGGGTTATCAGAGGTAAAAACCGCTTTGTCTGCATATTGAACAGCAATGTTTGCCATAATCGGACGTTTACTTCGATCACGGTTACCGCCACAGCCTACAACGCAATATATTTTTCCATTATGTACGAATTCTTGGCAAGTCTTTAACACGTTTTCTAGACTATCAGGTGTATGGGCGTAATCCACGACTACACTGAAATTTTGTCCTACATGAACGGGTTCCATTCTTCCTCGAACGCCTTTCATCCCCTCTATACTCTTTTTTATACCTTCTAAGCTTAAGCCCTCAACTAGCCCTACACTAATTGTCGCAAGTGCATTATAAACATTAAATTTCCCTAGCATTTGCAGATGAAATTTCTCAGTCCCCTTAAAGCATTCGACAGTAAAGGCAGTTCCCTGTCCATCAATTTGGATATCTGTTGCTCTAACATCTACATCAGGATTATCGATACCATAGGTCAATACCTGTGCAGGAGTCACTTGTTGATAATAAATATGGGCTTCATCATCTCCATTTAAGATGGCAAAATTAAGATTTTCTTCTCGATAAGAGTTGCCTAATTGAGCAAACAAAAGACCCTTGGCCCGTTTATACTCATCCATAGTACCATGATAGTCCAAGTGATCCTGCGTTAAATTTGTAAAAACAGCAACACGAAAATGGCTCCCGCGAATCCTGCCCATGTGAATCGCATGATGATGCTTCAATCACAGCATATTCTGAACGCTTCTCGACCATTTTTGCAAACGCTTTTTGAAGCTCAATAGATTCAGGAGTGGTGTTTTGAACCTCAAATAGTTCATCATCTATCTTCATATTCATTGTTCCAATTCTTCCTGTTTTCTTCCCCTGATCTTCAAGCATTTTTTCAATTAAATGAGTCACTGTCGTCTTACCATTGGTTCCAGTCACCCCTATTAGCCTTAATTTATGTGTGGGATGGTCATAAAAACGATTCGCTAAGAAAGCTAAGACCCTTCTAGTATCAGGCACCATAATCATAGGAGCCGTACAATCAGAAAGTGGCTTCTCAGCAACAACAGCGACTGCTCCTCTGTCAAGGGCTTGCTGAACATATTGATGACCATCTGTTTGGTATCCTACTAAACAGACAAATAATGATCCAGCGATGACTTTTCTAGAGTCCATTTCAATGGATGTGATCTCTAGCTCTTGTAAAGCTTCTCTATCTATATTTTTTAGTTGGTACGGGGTTAAGTGCTGTAGTAAATGATCTAAGTTCATTGTTGACACCTCATATTATTCTAAAATACACATCCTCTATTTTAATCGTCCTACTCCGGTTTGTCACCTAAATAAACACGAATAATAGAACCTTCTTTTACTTTTGTCCCTGGTTTTGGAGATTGTCTAAGAACATACTTACCATTCCCTGTTGGATCAATAGGTAAATGATAGTAGCTATTTTGAATTTCTTGAGGAGTCATGCCAAGTAAATCTGGAACCTCGACCATGATGTCATCTCCCCAAAAGTACTCTTTTTGCAGAGGACTTTGACGCTTCTCTACTCCCATATATCGAAGTGAATCGTCGATGATTTTTCCTACTATTGGGGCAGCAACAACTCCTCCAAATTGAACCGTTCCTTTGGGATTATCTACCCCCACATAAACCACAATTTGAGGATCGTCGGCTGGTGCAAACCCTATGAATGAAACAATATGGTTATCTTTTAGATACCCTCCACCTGGTGCTACTTTTTGGGCAGTTCCTGTTTTTCCTCCAACGCGATAACCTTCTACATAGGCATTCCGGCCTGTTCCCTTGGCAACAACACTCTCTAGCGCTTCACGCACCTTACTAGAGGTTTCATTCGAAATGACCTGTTTTTTTAGAACAGGCGTATTTCGACCTGCAACCATGTTGGTTTCAGAGTCATGCCATTCCTTAGCAATATAGGGTTGGTATAAATAGCCTCCATTAATCGCAGCAGAAACCGCAGCTACCTGCTGAATAGGTGTCACTGCTACTCCTTGACCAAAGGCAGTTGTTGCTGTTTCTACGGGACCTCGATTTTCGGGTCTGAAGATAATTCCTTTCTGTTCCCCCTGCATGTCGATGCCTGTTTTACTTCCGAAACCAAAATCATAGACGTACTGAAACAGGGTCTCAGTTCCTAGACGTTGCCCCAGTTCGACAAATCCTGGGTTACAAGAGTTTTCTACGACCTCAAGAAAGGATTGATGACCATGTCCTCCTCTTTTCCAGCATCTTAAGCGTGCACCTGCTACGGTCACATGTCCGGGATCATGAAAATGCTCTTCTTCTAGATTTACTTTCCCTTCTTCCAAGGCTGCAGCCAAAGTAATGATTTTGAAGGTAGAACCTGGCTCATACATACTAAAAACAGGCAAATTTCTGTTATACACCTCTGGTGCATATTCACGAAATCTTCCTGGATCATAATCAGGTCTACTTAACATCCCTAAGATTTCACCTGTATTGGGATCCATCGCAATCGCTATGACATGGTCAGGATTATATTTAGCGACTGCAACATCAATTTCCCTTTCCATGATCTTCTGCACCCCAGAGTCAATAGTGAGAATTAAATCGTTTCCGTCTTTGGGTGGAGTATAGACCTCAGGCTGATTAGGCATTAGTTTTCCTTTGGCATCAGAATAGAAGGAAACTCTCCCTTGAGTCCCACTTAAAATATCATCATAGATCAGTTCAGATCCAACTAATCCTTGATTATCAATTCCAGAAAAGCCAAGAACATGGGATAAAAACTCGCCATAAGGATAATGTCTTTTACTATCTTCGGCAATCATGACTCCCGGTAGACCTAGATTTTGAATTTCTCTTGCCTTTTCATTTGTTATTTTCATACCTTCAGGTTTAATATATACTTTGGACTTCCTCTGTGTAATCTCTCTATATACTTTTTCTTCGCTCGCCATCAGCGCATTAGCGAGCTTCCTAGCCGTTTCTTCAGGATTTTGAACTTGAGCAGGGACGACTAAAACAGAGGGAGCACTAATGTTATAGGCTAAAACATCCCCATTACGGTCCAAGATTTTACCTCTCTTAGCTTCAAAAGGGACATCCCGACTCCAGAGATCTTCCGCCTTATCCATTAACCAATGACCTTTGAAAAGCTGTACATAGCCTAGTCTGGTTCCCAGTGCTCCATATAGAAATATTCCTATGATCAACGCAATGATCAGTCTTCTTCGAACGGTTACATTAGATACTCGCACAATTAGCCCTCCAACATCAGAGAATAGGTTTTACTATAACCCTATTCAACTTGTCTACTTTATAGAACAACCTGAATGTTGAAATACTTAAAAAATGAGAGCTTCCTATTATTCTTCAGAATCAGGAGAGGAGGATACTTCCTCACTTGTTTCGCTCTCTCCTTCTTCTTTGATCAAATCCTCCGTTACTTTCTCAAATTTAGGCTTTAATTCAACCCTTATTCGCCCACCTGCTTTTACCTTTTCCCCTGCCTCAATACTTTGTGAATGAGTGTAGCCCCTTCCCACTGCTTCAAGCTGAACATTCGCCATATTCGCCCAGTCCATAAGCTCTCTCAATGTCCAGCCAGTCATATCTGGAACAATCGACTCTGAAATATGTCCTGCAATGAGGAAAATACGCTCATTTTTATATACTTTTGCATCTGCTTCGGGATACTGAGTAGTGACCGTCGCTCCATCTCCAAGTACAACAACCTCGAATCCCTTCATTTCAGCTGCTTGTCTAGCTGCCATGACGCTCATCTGACGATAATCTGGCAAACTGGATGCTTCTACTTTGATTTCTTGGATTTGCACTTCTTCTACTTTAGGCTGAACACTTAAGTATTGTAGACTGTTCTGCATGACAGATTTAAAGATTTCCGCAACAACGGAACCCCCGAGTCTATAATCGGGAACCTTAGGGGAATCCACAGCTACATACAAGACAATTTGCGGATTATCCTTAGGAGCAAAACCGATAAAGGAATGAATATATTTTCCCTGTACATATCCTCCGTTTTTGGCTGGTTTCTGAGCTGTCCCCGTCTTTCCTGCCACCTGATACCCCTCTATATAAAAGTTTTGCCCAGTACCACTCGTGACAACTGTTTCTAAGATATCAGCTACGTCCTTACTTGTTTTTTGGGAAACAACTTGATCATAAATCACTTCTGGTTTATTATTCACAACAGCCTCACCAGTTGAAGGATCTTCAATTCGATCTATGATATACGGCTTTAAAAGCTTTCCTCCATTGGCAATCGCATTGACAGCTGCCACTTGCTGAATAGCGGTTACAGCTAGCCCTTGACCAAATGTCATATTTGCAAGGTCAAGCTCTGGTATATTATGAGATGATTTGACACGCCCCTTGCTTTCATGAGGTAAGTCAATTCCTGTAAGTTCACCAAAGCCAAAGCGAGAAATATAATGGTAGAAGACATCCTTAGGCATTCGATCATAACCCAGAATCGTAAACGCTACGTTACTTGATTTTTGTACACCCTCTAAGAAGGTAATCTGTCCCCATCCACCGCGACGGTGATCTCGGACAAGCCCTCCTCGTACCTTCTTACTTCCTGACATGTATTTTTCGTTCCCATTGTAGATGCCTTCTTCGATAGCCGCCGCTAAGGTGATAATCTTAAAGGTTGAGCCGGGTTCAAATGTACTAGAAACAGCATGATTCACGTAGTTTTCAATAGATTGATAGTGATTAGGATCGAAAGAAGGTCGACTCGACATCCCCAAAATTTCTCCTGTATGAGGATTTGCCGCAATCACAGTCATACTCTCCGGTGCATACTGTTCATTTGCTTCCGTCAAAGCATTCTCTATATAAAGCTGGATTCGTTCATCAATTGTTAGGTAGATATTCTTCCCATGAACAGGATTCTGTTTATCTTTCATTCCTTCTGGCAGGACGTTTCCTTTGTTATCCTTGGAGTACTCAATATAGCCATCCTCCCCATACAAATGAGAATTTAAGGATGCCTCTAAACCCATCACTGGCTTTCCATCATGATTTAAAAACCCAATCACATGCGATGCAAAATCATTATTAGGATAATATCTCTTGGGCTCTTCGATAAACATAATTCCTGGCAGTTCTAATTTAACGATTTCCTGCATGGTTTCGCGATCCAATTTCCATCCCCCAGGGCGAAGCTCCACTTGATAACGCCCTTCCTGCGTCATCAGCTTATGCAAATCTTCTACAGGCATATCTAATAGAGGTGAGAGTTTTTTCGCCGTTTCTAGGGGATCACCTACGTACAGGGGCTTTTTTGCTTAATATGGCAACAGCCGTATAGGAGCTGGCTTCCTTGGCTAACGTTTCCCCATTGCGGTCAAATATAGTACCTCTCTTCGCTGAGAGAGTGGCTTCACGATTGTACAGCTTACCTGTAGCCTCTTCATAAATAGAAGCATCCACTACTTGTATGACATAAAATCGATAAACGATACCAAAAAAGAGCAATAAAAATATTGCTCCAGCAAACTGGCTTCTTCTGTTAATTTTCTTTCCTTGCACTGACATACCGATCACCTACTCATTTGAAGTGGAATCTAAGGAGCTTTTACTCACTGATGGCTTTAATACTTTAACATTTGGATTTTTTTCTACCATTCCTAGTTCTTCTTGAGCCACTTTTCTAATTCTTTCTGGAGAACTATATTCCGCTACAATAAGCTCTAAGTTCATGTTCACTTCTTCAATTGTTTTTACTTCTTTTTCTAAAGCTTGGATTTCATAATTTAATTGTGTGATGGTCGCATAACGAGATAATAGCATACTTAATAATACAACAATACCGATAATACAAGCAATGTAAAGTAGTTTTTCCCCACTACTTAAGATCTTCCTTTGAGAAGAGACATGTTGTTGTTTGTTTGGTTTTGGTTGTTGTTTAGGCGGTTGGTTGGAATGTCTTTGTTTCGGTCTGATTTTTTTCTCTTTTTGGTATTGGACGGCTACATTTCCATACTGATACATCAAACGACCTCCTCTTGTTCTCTCTTCTCTCGAAAAAATTTTCTATCTCTTTTCAGCCACCCTTAGTTTGGCTGAACGCGCTCGCGGATTTTGGTCTAATTCATCATCACTTGGTAATATTGGTTTTCTTGTTATTACTTTCAGTTTAGGGACATTTCCACAAGCACACTGTGGAAAGTCAGGAGGACACAGACATCCTTGGCTCTGTTGCTGAAAGAATTGTTTGCAAATCCGGTCCTCCAATGAATGGAAGGTGATCACACTAAGCCTTCCTCCTGTATGCAACCTTGTTGCTGCTTGTGAAAGAGAATCTTCAAAGGCTTGCAACTCATCATTTACTGCGATCCGAATAGCCTGAAAGGTCCTTTTAGCTGGATGAGGTCCCGTTCTCCTGGCTGCCGCAGGGATACTGCTTTTTATGATATCGACTAACTGTAGTGTTGTTTGAATGGCTTGAGATTTTCGAGTTTCTACGATGTTTCTGGCTATACGTCTAGAGAATTTTTCTTCACCATAACGATAAATAATCGAAGCGAGTTCTTCTTCCTCCCACTGATTCACCACTTCAAATGCGCTCAGTTTGCTACTGCGATCCATGCGCATATCAAGTGGGGCATCATGATTATAACTAAACCCTCGTTCTGCTTCATCTAATTGCGGTGATGAAACCCCTAAGTCATAGAGGAAACCATCTACCTTATCAATCTCTAGCTGATCTAGTATCTCATGAATGTGTCTAAAATTACTCTTAACCAAACGAACCTTGTCCATAAACGGCGCTAATACTTGCTCGGCATTTTGAAGGGCAGCATCATCTTGATCAACACAGATCAATTGGGCATTTCCTGATAACTGAGATGCAATTAAAGAACTATGCCCTGCGCCGCCTAGCGTGCAATCTACATAGATTCCGTTCTCCTTCATGGCCAGTCCTTCTACAGTTTCCTTTTTTAGAACGGTAATATGGTGAAACATGCTATGTAAGCCTCCTACAAATCAAAGTCTACGATTTTCTCTGCAATTTCGTTAAAGGAATCCGCAGAATTCTCAAAATAGTTTTCCCACACATCTTTACTCCAGATTTCCACTCGATTGCTGACACCAATCACCACACAGTCTTTCAGCAACTGAGAGTACTGACGTAAATTAGCAGGTATATTTACCCTGCCCTGTTTGTCTAATTCACATTCAATTGCACCAGAGAAAAAGAAACGGGTAAAGGCTCTTGCATCAGAACGTGTAAATGGTAGGGATTTAAGTTTTTGTTCAATGATTCTCCACTCAGATTCAGGATAAACAAATAAACAATTATCTAAACCGCGGGTGACAATAAAGCGTGATCCAAGTTCTTCGCGAAACTTCGCAGGGATAATCATTCGTCCTTTGTCATCAATTGTATGTTGATATTCTCCCATGAACATGAATCGTCACCCCACTTCTTCACCTAAGTGTACCACTTCCCCCCACTTTTCACCACTCTTTTATTATTCTTCCCCACAAAAAAAATCCTGCTTGGTTTACAGGATTTTTTGTACTCTTTAACATACAACTTTATCAGTATTCTTTTATTATTCTGCCCAGGAATCTAGATATGCTTTTTGTTCTTCTGTTAGCTGGTCAATTTGAATTCCCAAAGCCTCTAATTTATAAGCCGCTACCTGCTGATCTAATTCATAAGGAACTGAAATCACTTGCTTACCTAGTTCTTGATAATGCTTATTAGCATACTCCAGAGAAATAGCTTGCAGGGCAAAGGTCATATCCATAATTTCTGCTGGATGACCATCTCCAGCCGCTAAATTCACTAAACGTCCTTCCGCTAGCAAGTAAATCTTGCGCCCGTCCTTCATTGTAAATTCCTCAATGTTTCTGCGTACGACTCTTTTCTCCGAGGATAATTGCTCTAATTCTACTTTGTTAATCTCCACATCGAAATGACCAGCGTTGGATAAGATCGCCCCATCCTTCATTACTTCAAAATGTTCCTTCCTAATACAATCCTTGTTTCCTGTTACAGTAACAAAATAGTCACCATGCTTGGCTGCCTCTGCCATCGACATCACTTCAAAGCCATCCATATATCCTTCAATCGCCTTGATTGGATCGATTTCAGTGACAATTACCTTTGCTCCTAATCCTTTTGCTCTCATAGCTACACCTCGACCACACCAGCCATATCCGACAACAACCACTGTTTTACCTGCAACTACTAGGTTTGTCGTGCGATTGATTCCATCAAAGACCGATTGACCTGTTCCATAGCGATTATCAAACAGATACTTACAAAAGGCATCATTCACGGCAATCATCGGGAATTTTAGCTTTCCTTCTTTCTCTAAAGCTTTAAGCCTTAGGATTCCCGTTGTTGTTTCCTCTGCTCCACCTCTCACCTTTTTAAGCAGGTCAGGACGTTCAGAATGAAGGATACTAATTAAATCCCCACCATCATCAATAATCAAATCTGGCTCTGTTTCAAGAGATTTAATCAAATGGCTTTTGTATTCCTCTGCCGGAGGATTATAACGAGCAAATACTTGAATACCATCCTCCACAAGAGCTGCACAAACATCATCTTGAGTAGAAAGTGGATTACTCCCTGTTATGGTCACATCAGCTCCACCTGCTTGAATAACTTTCGCTAGATAAGCGGTTTTCGCTTCAAGATGTAAAGAAATCGTAACTTTTAATCCTTTAAAAGGCTTCTCTTGTTCAAAACGCTCGCGGATTCGGTTTAGTACAGGCATATGCTCCTTAACCCAATCAATTTTCAAATGTCCCTCTGGTGCTAGCTTAATATCAGCAATTTGACTACTTTCAACTACATTCATTCCTTCATTCTCCTTCCTAGTCTGTAGCATATAGTTCGTTAATCCATGTAAAATAGTTTATGTATTCCATTTATTTCGTACTCAGATTCAATAATCCGATCTATTAATACCATACCATGCTTGTTTAAAAAGGTAAAAAGGTTATGCATTCTTTCTTGGGGTTTTCCATGAGGATAAAGAGCTTGCTCCACTTTATCAAAGTGTCTTAGTGCACTTTCATGCTGTTTTGTGAAAGAAGCAAGAGCACGCTTCTCCAAGAAATTAACTTGCTCTATTATTTTCCCAATATTTTGCTCTGCTAATCCATCTAATCCTAGGTTGGCTAGCTGAAGCTTCTCCACCAGTGGTTGATAGGCTCCTTTTATTTTTTCTTTGACCTGTTCAAATGATGCTTCAAGTTGAATATGATCCTGACGAGTTAACCATTCCCTTTTGTAAGTCGCAAAATCTTGAAAGACGGCTTCAAGGGGGATTTCTCTTTTTTCTACTATTCTCGAAATGGATTTTTCAATAATGGTGATACTGATCCGTGGTGCAAGAATAGGTAGCTTGCAGCCCAATTCCTCGAAATACCGACGGAATAATGCCCAATAGGAGATTTCTCCTGGTCCAGCTACAAATGATAAAGTAGGAAATATATTTTCCTGCATATAAGCACGCGTCACCACATTGTTGCTGAATCTCCATGGCTCTTTTCTGGCAAGGGCTATTAACTCTTGCTCAGAGTATGTATATGTCCCATCTTTTGTCCGAAATCCTCCCTCGGTTTTCTCAAGCAAGAGACGCTGGTTTTGTTCATAAATGAAAAGGAACGCCGGTGAGTCACCCAATTGAATTTGGGCTGTATATCCTACCTTCTCCATCTCTTGAATCGATTCACGCACTTTACTATCAATCGTGTCGTAGTTCGTAATGATCCTTTCAAAAACAGGTCCTTCTATTTCTCTCATCTCCCGAGCCCCTGAATCGATAAAGAGAAGACCTTGTTTAGAAAAAAACTGTTGCACAAGAAAAGCAAAAAACTCTACATATGTATTTGCCTGCTCAATCGCTTGCCGTAAATAGCCCCTAAGTTCCCCAGTAAATTCTGTTTCAGGCTGACTCTGCAAAAACTGTTCCACCCACTCTGCGACCTCTACTTTCGGGAGGTTTTGCTGGGATAGTGACGTTCTAGGCGAATGATAAGGATCCTCCAAGGTCATACGTTCAAGCCGCGGACTTTCTGCTTGAGGGATAAAAACATGATTAACTTCGAGCCAATCGTGATCCTCTCCAGCGATCCAAAACAGAGGTATAACTGGAACCTGTAGCTCTCTTTCTTGCTGTTGAGCCAATTGTAGCACTGTAATCATTTTATATAACGTGTACAGAGGTCCTAACAAAAGCCCTGCCTGTTGACCTCCAATAACCATCACACTCTTGGGATCAGTCATCTTTTTCAACTGCTCTTCCTGTTCTGATACAAGTCCATAGCGTGACATATAATCTCTAATCACTTTTGCCAGACGAATTCGATCGTATGAGCGCTCAGATAATTCCTTCACCCTCTCATGAAAAGAAGCCTGCTCAAATGGCGAGTAGCTAAAAAAAGAGGAAACCCCCTCATATCTTTGAATATAGGCGGTCCCAAAAGAATCTATTTGCTTATGAATTAAATCTTTGACTTGGCTTGTCATGTAATGAAAACACCTTTCTTAACAGCCCTTAGATAGCAGCTTTAATTGCACTTTCAAGAACCACCCATAACATGAGGACGAGATAAATAGGCAGAAAGAGAACAAAGGTAAGTCGAATCACTCCCCTAGCTAGCCTGGCATAGTGAAGTTGATTATATACAGAAAACTGAAGAAAGGTGAGTCCACCGATGATCAGTAAAATGATTAAAAGTATCAACCAAAACAATGACAGATCCCAGAGAAGCTGAATCGACATATTTACTGATATGAGTAACAGAACCGTGGTGATATTAATAGACCACTCTAGTGCATTTTTTTTGTCCTTTGTAACAAGAAAGACCAGAGCATAAATGATAATGGCAGATAATATTGGAAAAATGGTAAATAAGGCAAATAGATTGGCAAATAATGAGACCAACAAGGGCGCTCACCCCTTTTGTTTATTTTGCAGAAATTGAATGGCACTGTAGACAAATTGATGGGCTGGTAAATGGATATTTCGAATTCTTGCTTCTTGCAAAAAATATCCGTTAAACGCATCAATTTCCGTTTGTCGACCGTAGCGAATATCTTGCTCCATTGAAGATCTGTTTTGTGATGTAATTCGACAAACCCGCTCAATTTCCTCCCAACACATGCCATTATCAAACATTTTTTCTGCAAAAGAAGGTCTAATGATCGCAAGTAAACCTGCCAATTCATCGTGTAATTCTCTCATCATGTTATTCAAGTGCATCTCTTCTACCAGTTTACCATTTTCGATCCCAAATAGACCAGTCAGAGGATTAATACAAGCATTCAATATGCATTTCTTCCACATCTCAAACTCTATTTCTGGCGAAAGATTGATATCAATGCTGCCCTTTTGAAGCTCCTTCAACCATTTTTCAAGTACTAGGTAAGAATGGGAACTTGGCTTATCTAGACCAGGCAAACATCCCACCCGAGTCTTTCCTCTACCTCTTTCTTCAACAGAAGTAGTAGACAATCTTGTTGCCCCTTTCTGAGTGACCCCGAAAAAATGAGAATATTCCGGCAAAGCATTCTGAACCTTTTCGGCATGTCCCAAGCCATTCATGATAAACAGCAGAGGAACCACGGAGGAAAGATGTGTTTTTATCCATGGCAGGATCGCTTCCAGATGAGTTTGCTTGACAGTGATAAGGACAAGATCCACTGAAGAAAATGGGTCGTTCTTTAGATCAATACTTCTTTCATAAGAAGCAGAATCCACTGTTAACAAAAACTCATTTTTCCCCGTCTTATAGCATAACCCTTGTCTTCTCAATTGTTCTGCCTGTTTTTCCGTTCGAGTTAGAAAACAAACATCGTGTAGACGATCCGCCATTTTTGTATAACTGCCATACAATAAACCAAGCGCCCCTGCTCCTATTATTAACACTTTCATTCTTCTAAATCTCCCAACATGAAGAAATTAAGAACGCTGTTCCTCTCAGCTAAACCTTACGTTAGCCCATTAATCATTCCGGATAATAAAGTAGACGATCAAGCCGATGACAGGAAAAACAAGCGTCCCTATAAGAACTATAATAGCATACTCTTTGCTGTGTCCTTTACGCAAAGAATCTCTATACGCCCAAATACTCGTGATAATATTAAGTAGGAGAAGCCCTAGACCAAAGAATAAGAACACTATAATAAAAACAAGACTTGTAATCATATTTCTTACCTCCTTATTTAATACTCATATGTACGTTTCATCGCCAACTTAGTTTCACATCCACCCTCAAAACAGAAAAAGATTGCAGAGAAGCCAAGAAAGCTCTCTACAATCTGCAACTTTTGTGATTTTCTACTTCATAACGGATTCATCCCCTTAAACAGGATAAACAGGGTGCTTCCGCACAGAAAACGTCAAGTCTTTCGTTTGATAGGCATCCAAGCGATCCATTACTTCTTGACGAAGCTTGGAGCCAGGTATAATTCCATCAATAATAAGCTCTGAAGCTAGACGATAGATATCGATATCTTCCTGGTACTCTTTACGTTTTTCCATCACAAATTTCATTTTTTCTTGAGGATCTTCGATTGAACTAATCTTATTGCTATACACAGCGTTAACAGCCGCCTCAGGTCCCATTACGGCAATTTGCGCTGTTGGTAATGCTAAACATACATCGGGCTCAAAAGCAGGTCCTGCCATAGCATAGAGCCCTGCACCATATGCTTTGCGTACAATAATAGAAATCTTAGGCACGGATGCCTCTGACATTGCTGAAATCATTTTTGCCCCATGACGGATAATTCCAGCCCTCTCTACTTTGGTTCCGATCATAAAGCCCGGTACATCTGCCAAAAACAAGAGAGGAATATGGAAGGCATCACATAAAGTAATAAATCGAGCTGCTTTGTCCGCCGAATCTACAAAAAGAACTCCTCCCTTGACCCTAGACTGATTTGCAATAATCCCTAGCGGATTGCCATTAATTCTAGCAAATCCTGTGATCAATTCCTGTGCAAAAAGCTTCTTCATCTCGAAGAAAGAATCTTCATCAATGATCGAATCGATCAATTCATACATATCAAAAGGAGCATTCTGATTGGTAGGGACAATTTCCTCCACTGTTCGAACTCCCTCTTTCGGCTTTTTCCCCTCTACAATTGGTGGCTTTTGGCGATAATTTGCTGGGAAGTAGCCTATATATTTTCTAGCTAGTTCAATTGCTTCCTCTTCGTCAGAAGCTAGGACATCTCCCACTCCACTTATTGAACAGTGCATTTTGGCTCCGCCCATCTCTTCTAGGGTCACTTTTTCTCCGATAACCATTTCAGCCATCCTTGGAGACCCTAAATACATACTGGCATTCTTATCGACCATGATCACAATGTCACAAAAGGCTGGAATGTAAGCACCTCCCGCAGCTGAAGGACCAAATAAAAGACAAATTTGAGGAATCACCCCTGAAAGCTTAACCTGATTATAGAAGATTCGACCTGCTCCCCTACGATTAGGAAACATCTCTATTTGGTCGGTGATTCTAGCTCCAGCAGAGTCCACCAGATAGAGTAAGGGAACCTGTAATTTTTCCGCAGTTTCTTGAATACGAATAATTTTCTCTACAGTCCTTGCTCCCCATGATCCAGCTTTCACCGTCGAATCATTCGCCATGACACATACGGTTTGACCATGTATTTTTCCAATTCCAGTGACAACACCATCTGCCGGTAAATCTCCAGCCATGAAATTGGCGAATTTACCATCCTCCAACATAAAATCATCGTCAAATAATCGTTCCAACCTCTCACGAACAAATAATTTATTTTGTTCTTTTCTTTTCTCGTGGTATTTCTCCCCTCCACCTTGTTCTATCTGAGCTATTCTGTCCATTAATACTTTTTCAAGTTCCTTAGACATGAAGTTACCTCCTCATTTCCCTTGGTAGGACGGCTTTCTTTTCTCTTGAAAAGCCCTGAGTCCTTCTAAACGATCTTCTGTAGAGAGTAATAATTGATACGCATTTGCTTCTATTTTTAGTCCAGTACGTAGGTCAACATCCTGGCTTGCAGAAATCGCGAGTTTAGCTTGCCTGATCGCTAGAGGTGCTTGAGAAGCAATTTCCTCTGCCAGACTGAGCGCTCGTTCGAATAAATGAACTGAAGAAACAACTTCATTCACCAATCCATGCAGCAGTGCTTCAGCCGGAGTTATTTTTTTAGCCGTAAAAATCCACTCTTTTGCTTTTGCCACTCCTACAATTTTAGAAAGCCTTTGTGTTCCACCTGCACCTGGAATGATCCCCAAAGAGGTTTCTGTCAGCCCCATCATTCCTTGCTCAGACAGTAAGCGTAAATCACAAGCCAACGCCAATTCAGTTCCTCCACCATAAGCAACACCATTGATCACTGCAATAACAGGTTGAGGCAAGGATTCTAGCTTGGCAAAGGTTTGACCAATAAGGTGAAGATATTGCTGAACCTCAGCTTCACTCATTGTCCTTCTCTCTTTTAAGTCTGCTCCTGCACAGAACGCTTTCTCTCCTTCTCCTGTCACCATAACCACTCGAATCGAGCTATCAAATCGAAGCTGATCGATGTATTCACTGAGCTGTAGTAAACTAGTACGATCCAGGCAATTATGAACCTCTGGTCGCTGGATAGTTAGGATGCAACATGCCCTCTTTTCTCCAACTGAATACTCATAGAAATCCTCTCCATTCACTTTGTTCTACTCTACTAAAACCAGAACATCTCCTTCATTGACAAAATCGCCAACATTTACTTTTACTTCTTTCACCACTCCTTCAATATCAGAGGTAATGGGCACTTCCATCTTCATTGATTCTAATATGACCACATCCTGCCCGACGTGCACCTGATCTCCTGGGTTAACCTGAACTAAAAACACACTACCAGCCATATTGGATACAATTTCTTTCATTTTACATTTCTCCTTTATTTATTTCTTATCGAGTAGAGTAGACACAAATTGAGTCGTGTATACCCCCTGACGAAAAGCTTCATCCTCAAGAACTTTTTGCAGAAATGGGATATTGTTCTTAATCCCCTCCAACTTCATTGTTTCCAGAACCTTAATCCCCCGTTCTATCGATTGCCCTCTGTTGTTACCGCTTACAATTATTTTCGCAATCATAGGATCGTAGAATGGGGTAATCGTAGAGCCATCTTCAACTCCATCATCATAACGAATCCCTTCCCCTTCTACTCGCTCATACTTCGTAATGGTTCCTGGTGAAGGAAAAAATGTCACTGGATCTTCAGCATAAATTCTAAGTTCTAAAGCATGCCCCTGCTGTACTAGCTCTTCTTGAGCAAAAGGCAGAAGCTTCCCTTCTTCAATTAACAGCTGTAAAGCAACCAAATCATGTCCCGTCACAAGCTCTGTTACAGGGTGCTCTACCTGAAGTCTTGTATTCATTTCTAGGAAGTAAAACTGTTTATCCTCACCCATGATAAATTCAATGGTTCCTACTCCAGTATATCCAACAGTCTGTGCGGCTAACAAGGCTGTATCGCATATTTTTTTCCTGGTAGACTCATCTAGGAAGGGTGAAGGTGATTCTTCAATTACTTTTTGATGCCTACGTTGAATGGAACAATCTCGTTCAAACATATGGCATAGATTGCCATGATGATCTCCAATCACCTGCACTTCGATATGACGAGGATTTTCAATATACTTCTCAACAAACATGATATCGCTTCCAAAATATGATTTGGCTCTCCCTTTGGCAGATTGGTAGACCTTCTTTACATCTTCGTCTGCATAGCAGATCTGCATTCCAATTCCTCCGCCACCAGCACTCGCCTTAAGCATGACAGGATACCCGATGGAATTTGCTTGGGAAAGAGCCTGATCTATATCATCTGCACTTCCTTCTACCCCTGGAACAATCGGAACCCCTGCTTGTTGCATGACTTTTCTCGCTGTCACCTTATCGCCCATAGCTTCGATCACTTCAGGTTTAGGACCAATAAAAATAATTCCAGCCTCTTCACATTTGCGAGCAAAATCGGCATTCTCAGAAAGCAGTCCATATCCAGGGTGAATCATCTGAACATTTTTCTCTTTAGCCACTTGGATAATCTTCTCCGCTTGTAGATAGCTTTGGAGTACGGGAGCAGGTCCAATGAGCACTGCTTCATCCGCTTCACTGACAAAAGGCATTGTTTGGTCCGCTTCGGAGTAGATAGCGACCGTCATATACCCTTTCTCTCGACACGTCCGAATAACTCTTCGGGCGATTTCGCCTCGATTGGCAATTAGAACTTTACGTTGATTCATAGGCTTCACTCCTAACAAATAAAGTAGACTTCCATCAGATGGAGTTTTATTCCACCTGATGGTTAGTCGCCCTTATCGGGTTCTTAGCGCCGGTTATCTCCCTCCTATAGAGGAGGGAAACTTACCGACGGTTAAAACGTGATAAATAAGAATAAGACTCTCTTATCTTATACCATACAATTCGACTTAATAGAAAATAATTCCTCCAATTTATTATTTTTTGGTTCATTCTTATTTGGATTATTGTATAATAATTGAGAACCAAGTAAACTAATAGGGTATATGTCTCTTGAAAGGGGTGTATAAGCGTGGATAAACCAAAAGTAAAACGCTTATCAATCAACTACAAGACTCTTGAAGAGTTCCAAAAATTTAAAGAATACGGACTAGAAGAACTCTCTATGCTAGAGGATCTTCAGGCTAATATTGTAGAGGATGATAGTAACTCGCCATTTTACGGTATCTACTTTGGAGATAAGCTAGTGGCTAGAATGAGTCTTTATAACATTAGTTCGAAATATGATCGTTATTTTAATCCTCCTAATGGATACCTTGAGCTTTGGAAGCTTGAAGTATTGCCAGATTATCGAGGAAAGGATTATGGAACTGCTCTTGTAGAATTTGCAAAAAGCTTTGGCGTACCAGTAAAAACAAATGCAAGACAAGCATCTGGAGACTTCTGGATGAAGATGGGCTTTCAACCTGTTAAATACAACCCCATGCGAGATCGTGGAGAAAACCCTTACATCTGGACTCCAATTGGAGTAGAAGAACAAATTTTAGAAGACGACGAATAAAGTAGCTAGTCTACTGCTGAAAAAAAAAGAAGCCGATTCAGGTAAGAAGCTAGAAGCTCTCACTTGAATCGGCTTTTTCTTTACTCAATACCTAGGTACTCTACCTAAAAAAGCTGTCTTCAACAAGTCAACTTGTCATGACTTCTTAAAGACAGCTTTTGTATGTCATCCAGTAACCCCTCAGGATCGTTCTACTCTTTCTAGATTCCCGTTTTTATCCATTTTGAAACTTACTTTCTCTTCTTGTTCATCATCTGCTAAAAAAGCTAATTTACGAGCACGGTCCATGATTTTAATGAGAGCTTTATAATCCTCATTCACTGTTTGATAGTCGTTCTGAATGGAACCAAGCTCTTTTTTCATCTTTTGGTTCTCATCTCGTAACCTTTCAATCTCTCGATCCTTTTCTCTTAGCTCTTTATCGACTTGCTTTATTCGACGATAACTTTCTTTTTGCTGACGTAGAAAACGAATGACATCATCAAAATTCAACTCATCCCAAGTCTGGAAGGTGCTGTTCCAGAATGAGAAGCCCCGTTCAATTCTTCACTCATTTCCGTCTGGTACTCTGCATAATTCTTCTCATTATACGTTCTTACTTGAGGCAGAGAAAATTCTTTCATTCTACCATGATCAGAGGATTGATTGAGTCGATTTGTATAAGAGTTGGTAGCATACCCTCCTGTTGAAAAAGGTTCTTGCTCTGGAATAAAACGGCTCTTTCCTCTAGACTTTCTTTGCTGTCTTTGGGCTTTGGCAATTTGGATAGCTGATTCATATTTTTTTCTTACTAAGCTATTCCATCGAAAGCCACAAGCAGCTGCTGTTCTTTGTAAGCGATAGCCCACTTCTTCGAACGCTGCTAATTGTGTACTCCCTTCCCTAATATGTCGTAAGGTTACCTCCGCTAATAATAGATCATCATCTTCGCTCCAAGCGTCTTGTCTTGTTGCAGCCATGTCGATCCCTCCAATAGTTTTTATTTTATTTCTATGCATTTGATAGAGTTCATAGAATCTTTATCTACTATTGGAAAGTATGTCCAGATGAAAGACTATTTAAACCTATTTAGATTTTTTGGTTGCCAAAAAACGCTCCACTACCTTTTGGTGTTCTGGAGAACCCCATATTTCAACACTTCTCCCTACTTCTCTTGTGAGCTTTTCCTTCATAGACAAGCTCAGGTCTTTCTGATCTAATAATGTGTGTTTATAAGACATGAGAGCAGGTAGAGAATGCTGGGTAATGGATTGACACCACTCAAGTGACTTTTCAAACAACTCAGCTTGGGGGAAAAGCTGATCAATAAAGCCCCATTGAAACGCTTCATCACTTTGAATCTTTTCACCACTAAGTAACCATTTAAAAGCTTTAGAAGCTGGTAGTTTGTCGAAAAGCCTAGTAGCCCCACCCCATCCTGTGGTGATCCCTAATTTAATCTGAATAAAGCCCAATTCAACCTGAGGGTGGGCAATACGAAAATCACAGGCTGTCACCACTTCACAGCCCCCTCCAAGTGCGCTACCATTTAACACAGCTACGGTAGGCTTAGGGAATGTTTGAAGATCAAATAACACCTCTTTCATGTAGTGCAGCATGTTTTCAGTAGAATCCATATCGAGGCTATGAAACTCTTCAATATCCCCTCCTGAGCAAAAATATTTGTTACCTGAACCTGTAACCAGTAACATTTTCACTTCTGGGTTCTCCTTAAAGCTTGCTATACTTTCTTTTAGTTGCTTCATAACATCTATATTGATCGCATTATGTACCTCTGGTCGAACTAATTTAATCACTCCAATTGAGTTGATTATTTCTTTATGTAACATATTTCCCCTCTCCCTCAAATTCAACCTTATTTAATGTAACCATCAGGTGAAGTAAAAACTCCACCTGATGGAAGTCTACTTTATTTTTTTAATTCTGGGAATACCCTTCTCACTGTTTTCCTAAATGAGTCTCCTATCGCCTTTTCTGGTAACCCTCTTTCAATATCCCTCGCTAAACTATGCATTCTGGTATTAAAATCCATATTATGTGAAAGGTGAATGTTATCAATATCTGGATCAGTTGTTCGAATTTGATCTACAATTTTATTCTTAACCTCTTCATTTAACAGGAATTCAGTGTCAACAAACTCAAGTGCCACGTAAGCATCCCGACCTTCAACCAATACTGTAGCATGCCTCACTTCATCTAAGATTTCAACCTCCTCTTCTAAGTAATGTGCTGTATGAATGCGTTGCTTCTCTTTTCCTGTAGCCTGAACCTGGGTCTGTTTCTGAGGTTTTTTCTCAGTATCCGCCGCCTTTTCATCTTTTTTGGTACAGCCTGCTAATACAGCTATAAGTAACATCGCAACGAGAAGATATTTTAACATCCTCATCAACCTATCACCTCTCTACATCATAAATTCTTTCTTGTTATCATGTCCCCTTGTCTGCCTTTTTATAAGAATCGTGCCCAGTCAAAAAAAACAGTTGATCTGGTACTTACTGAAAACAAAAAAAGTGTCAACTACATTGATTGACAACGAGTTAACACATAGATGTGATTGATCATTTATTGAGGTCCGCCCAGTAGATGAACTGTTTATTAATAAAAAGGTAACAAGGATAAGGCTGCTATGGCAGTGAGAGGGAGTATAAGCGGACTGAAACGCCTTCTTCGAGGAAAGCCATATCCAGGATATCCATATGCAGGATATCCGTAACCAGGATAAAAACCTCCATAGCCGGGATAGCCTCCAAAACCAGGGTAAAATTGCCGCTCTCCTGATTCTGGATTCTCTTGCTCTACTCTTTGATCAGGAGCTGATACTTGGTCCCTCGGTTGATACATTGGCTCAGACATGATCTCCTCGCCTATCGGTACAGCTAAGTACACGTTCTGATCGTCTACATGCTCGACAATCCCATCATAGCTATATCCATCTTTTGTTTGAATTAAAACATAACGATTGATGTGATCAACACATGTTTTTTTCATATCGATCGGTTGAGTTTGATGTAAATGGTGGTGATGCATTTATTTTCTCCTCCTTTTCACCAAACATAGTATGCATAGACTAGGCGAATGGCTACCTGCAAAGTGAAAATAGATCAAATAAGAAAATAAAAAATAGACCGTAGGATTTCCCTAACGGTCTATTCTGGAATGTAAATAATTACTTATTTACAACATCTTCACCTTTATATGTTCCACATGCTCTACATACACGGTGAGCTAGTTTAAGTTCGCCACAATGTGAGCACTTAACCATACCAGGTACTGATAATTTGAAATGAGTACGACGCATATCGCGACGAGTTTTTGATGTTTTTCTGAAAGGTACTGCCATGATACTCCACCCCTTCAACCATTCTATCATGTTATGTTACTTAAGATAAAGCGAAATTTATGTTACTTATTTTGATCAAAAAACTTCGCTAAATCTGCTAACCTAGGATCAATTTTGTCTTGCTTCATTTTTTCAGTTAATACATTCCAATCTTTACCTTCTTGAGGCAAATGATTCTTACACTCTTCTTCAGATCTACAAACAGGAAAAGAAGGAATTGATAAAAGGACTTCATTCTCCACATAAGGTGTCAAATTAATTTCTTGTCCAATCACTTCATGTATTTCTTGCTCTTCATTCTCTTCTATTGTTCCCAGCTTTGCTTGAATATTAAACCTTTCTTCAAGTTCTTGAAGAATCGAGAGGTTTACATCACCTAAGCATCTAGAACAAGCAACGATACACGTCCCTTGTAAAGTCCCCTTTATAACAAAGACCCCTGATTGCATTTGGCCTTGACCTTCAAACTGTATAGGACTAACACTTAGCAACTGTTTATTTCTCTGAGTTAATTGTGCAAGCTCATAGGTATGCTTTAATGGAAGCTCTTTACCCTTTAATTCAAGACATTGTTTCACGTTAATGATCATCAATTTCACCTCAAAGCAACAGAAGTAATTATATATTGTAACATAGCTATTTGTCAACAATTCCCGAGAATTGTTATAATAAAAATAGATTTTATTTCGCTTAAGGAGCTATGTAGATGAATACTGTAGGTCTAATTGTAGAATACAACCCTCTTCATTATGGACATGTATATCATTTTGAGCAAGCAAAAAAAACGTTACAAGCAGATGCAGTAGTGATTGTGATGAGCGGTCAATTTCTGCAAAGAGGAGAACCTGCTTTGGTTAATAAATGGGCACGAACAGAAATGGCGTTAGAAATGGGAGTCGATCTTGTGTTTGAACTTCCCTATGTCTATTCCACACAGCAAGCCCACTATTTTGCTCAAGGAGCTGTCCAGCTTCTCTCTAGTTTACCCTTTGTCAATACGCTATGCTTTGGCTCTGAAAGCGGAGAAATTCGGTCCTTAGAAGCCATAGCAGACTTCCTTTACGAGGAGCCTAAAGAATTTAAAGAACAAATCAAAATAGAGATGAGCAAAGGCAACAGTTATCCACAGGCATATAGCTCAGCGATCCTCTCTATTTTAAAAAATGAGCAAGAACTAGATCCCCAGCTTATTTCCAAACCCAATAATATATTAGGTCTGCATTATCTTATGGCGCTGAAAAAAACACAAAGTCACATTCGACCCACAACCATTAAAAGAGAAAAAGCGGAGTATCATGATCGACATTTCTCAGATCATCAAATAGCCAGCGCAACAAGCATTAGAGAGGCATTATTCTCTGGAGATAAACCTCAATGGGACGCGATCAAGCCCTATATTCCACCTTATACTTTACACATCTTGCAGAGAGAAGCTAGTCTAGGACGAGGTCCAGTATCCTGGGAAAATTATTTCTCTTATGTTGCCCATTCCTTGCTTTCCCAATCACCAAACCAGCTTAGGGGAATTTACGAAATGGAAGAGGGAATTGAGAATCGCTTTAAAGAAAAAATTCTGATGGCAGATCGAATGTCAACCTTAATTGAGTTAGTCAAAAGTAAAAGATACACTTGGAACCGAATTCAAAGAATGATCTTACATACTTTTACCCAATTCACGAAAGAAGGGGCTTCCCAGCTTCATTTGGATCAAGGGCCTACCTATCTGCGTCTTTTAGGCTACTCTCCTAAAGGAAGAGAGCTCTTACATAAGTACAAAAAAGAGATCCGGCTCCCTGTCATCTCAGCTATTCGGAAAAACCATCCAGAAATGCTTACATATGATTTAAAAGCCTCTTCCCTGCATGCTCTAGGATATTTGGGTTCACACTCTGAGCAGCAAAAAAGAGAGGTTATGCAAACCCCTCTTACCACAGCATCTTATTCTGTTTTGGGTGGTAAAGAATCTAAATAGGCAAGAGCATCCTTGACATGTTCTACTGGAACAACCTTCATACTTGTTCCTATATCTTTAGCAGCAGCCAATGCCACTTGATAATTGGAATTTGTAGCCCATTTTTCATGAGGGGCAAAAAAGATATCTACTTTTGCCTTATCTGCAGCCACCACTTTCTGATGAATTCCACCAATGCGCCCTATATTCCCCTCCGCATTGATCGTACCGGTTCCAGCAATACGATATCCTTTTGTGATGTCATGTTCAGTCAGCTGGTTATAAATTTCCAAGGTGAACATTAAGCCAGCAGAAGGACCTCCAATTTTTTCGGTACGTATATTCACAGAAGGGGTGATTTCTCCTAGACTACGTTTGGTTAGGGTGGAGATTCCGATTCCTGCACGGGGCTCTACCCCTCGCTCCTTCTCCTCATCTGATAAAGGAAGCTCAGAGATCGCAAGCATCGCCGTTTGTTCTTGTTCATCTCGAAGGTAGGTAATCTCTACAGAATCTCCTTTTTTCTTACCTAAAATATAGGTAATCAATTCCTCCGATGTATTTACTTCCTTTTGATCTACCCTAATAATCACATCTCCAATCTGTAAATGCTGCTCAGCTGGCATCCCTTCCATCGTTTGAGTCACTATAATTCCTTCATTTTTCACTGGAATATTAATTCCTGCTAGTCGATAAGCGACCAAAATAGCTGTTTCTTGAGAAGATTCCATCACTTGGAGCTGTCTTCGACTATAGTGTTCCTCACTCTTATAATGGGCAAGCAAAAAGTCTTTTGGAATCACATCCATATAGGAATTAAAATTAGCGAGTGCAAAACTAAAAAAATTAGCCCCTCCCATGCGCACAGTTGTAAGCATCAAACTCCCTTGCTCATGATGTCTATTTTCTACTTGAATAATGGGTGCTAGTTCTACTGCTTCTCCTGGCTGAGAAATATAATAAGGAAGAGGATAATAGAAGCCTACAATTAAAAGCACTGCCACAATTCCCGTTGGCAAAAAACGTCTTACGGTTTCTCTTGACATTTACTGTTCTTCCCCCTTCCATTCCTCTATCATTCTCTGAATAGAGGGAATCATCTCTAAGGCTGTTCGTTCTCCTTCATTAATCATATCCTCTGATCCGTTAAATAGAGAAGAACCTCTTACTCCTACTTTAGGTCGGAGCATAATATCTGCATGAAGCATCCGATAACGCAAGATCTCTCTCTCCATAATATCAATGGTCTGAGCGATGACATCAAACATAGAATTTATTTCCTGTTGCTCTGCTTCGAAGTAGGAAACATCAACCGAAATCACTAAATCTGCTCCCATATCCTTCACCACAGATACAGGAACACGATCAATAACCCCACCGTCCACATAATATTCTCCTTCGATTTTTTCAGGAACAAAGATCCCTGGAATCGAAATGCTTGCTCTAACCGCTTCCGCTATGGGACCCTCTCTAAAAACTCGCCTCTCCCCCTTCTGCAAGTTGGTTGCCACAATAGCAAGAGGAATCGAAGCTTCTTCGATCTTTTTTTTCTTCGTAAATAGCCGAATCAGTTCCTTCATCTTCTCTCCTGCAACTAGTCCCATTTTTGGGACTGTGTAATCCATCCAAAATTTTTGAGGAAAGTAGGTTATGTATTTTTGAATCGAATCAGGGGAATGACCTACACAATATAAGCTTGCCACCAATGCCCCAATACTGCTCCCTGCAATGTAATCAATAGGGATCTGATGCTGCTCGAAAGCCTTCAAAACACCAATATGAGCAAAACCTCTCGCTCCCCCTGAACCTAATGCCAGACCAATTGTGGGTCTTCTTCTTGTGCTTTCATTCACTACTTTCACCTCTATCCTATACCTATTATCGATGTGGACAAATCATGACTAAAACAACTGGTCTAAATTTACCTTCTTATACGTATTCATATACAAGCCTGACAAACATTATGGGGGATGGTTATGAAACAACTCTCTTATCTAAAAACAGGGTTTTTAGCCCTTTTATCATTGTTTTTAGTTTCTTCAATAATTTCCTTTCCAAAACAGGCCTTTGAATCTTCCTTACGAGGGTTGAGCATCTGGTGGGAAGTTGTTTTTCCAGCATTGCTTCCTTTTTTTATTACGGCAGAGCTTCTCATTGGATTTGGTGTCGTCCATTTTATAGGAGTTTTATTCGAGCCCTGGATGAGACCTCTTTTTAGAGTCCCTGGTGTAGGAGGTTTTGTCCTGTCTATGGGGATCGCTTCAGGTTATCCTATGGGAGCAAAATTGACCGTTCGTTTGCGGGAACAAAATGTGATTACCCGTTCAGAAGCTGAGCGATTAGTTTCCATTACCAGTACCTCTGGCCCATTGTTTATGTTTGGCGCTGTTGCTGTTGGTTTTTTTCACGACGTCACATTAGGTATTATCATCGCTGGAGCTCACTATATCGCAGCCTTTCAGCTCGGTTTAATTATGCGGTTTCATGATTACCAAGATAAAAGCAACAGCAGTGATGAGGAGAACAGACCTGCCAAACCTCTCCTCTATAGAGCTTTAAAAGCGATGCATCATGCTAGATTAGAAGATCAAAGAAGCTTTGGAACCATTATGGGGGATGCTGTAACCTCATCCATTCAAACACTTTTATTAATTGGCGGCTTTATTATAATGTTTTCAGTTATTATCAATCTTATGAACATTGTAGGAATTAGTCAAATTCTATCTCTTTTCTTTTCTTTTATCTTAGTCATGTTTGGATTAAGTATTGAATTAAGCCATTCTCTCGTTTCAGGATTTTTTGAAATCACATTGGGAGTCCAAAAAGCAAGCGATTTAGCAGGCTCCATTCCTCTTATCCAAAAAGTCGCCATTGCCAGTGTGATCATTGCCTGGAGTGGTCTCTCTGTCCATGCACAGGTCTTAAGCATGTTTGCTCATACAGATATTCGATATAAGCCCTTTTTCATTTCACGTATTCTTCATGCCCTCTTAGCTGGTGTATGGACCTATTTATTGTGGCAACCTTTCCAATTCTTTATTAATAACAGAGAGGTGGCAGTATTCTTTCATTCATTCACTCAAGAGCGCATCGTCCATGGGAACTCCTTGCCCTTTTTTTTGTACTCCTCTCTCGTTGCAGGGGTAATAACTCTTGGTATCCTTTTGATTATCGGATGGGCAAAACGAGTATCGAGTAAGTCATTTTAGAACGAGATAAAAAATAGACACAAAAAAGACGTGGCTAAAAAATTAGCACGCCAGTTCATTTTTAGATTTGACCATATTTTTTCATTAATGCCTCTTCCACAATAGGTGGAACAAGGTCACTGACAGAGGCATGGTACTTAGCTACTTCTTTTACAATACTAGAACTAAGATAGGAATATTTGTTATTCGTCATCATAAAAAAGGTTTCTATTGAATCATCCAGCTTACGGTTGATTGAAGCAACCTGTAATTCATACTCAAAATCTGAGATAGCTCGTAATCCCCGAACAATCGTATTTGCTTGTTTTTGCTTCATATAATCAATTAATAATCCATTGAAAGAGTCAACCTCAACATTAGGTATATCTTTGGTTACCTCTTTTAGCAGTTCTATCCGTTGTTCTACGGTGAATAGAGGGTTTTTACTGGTATTGTTTAGGACAGCAACAATGACGGTGTCAAAAACATTGGCAGCCCTTTGGATAATATCTAAATGTCCATATGTAACTGGATCAAAACTTCCTGGACAAACAGCTTTAATTGCCATGCTCTTCTCTCCCTTTGTGCACATAGATCCGGATCTCAGTTTCCCCATATTGATGATGTTTCACCAGTTCGATCTCTCCAACCTTCTCAGGAAGAGTGATCGAATTTCCTGTTTCAACCACAACTGTTCCATTGTGTTTCAGAAGTTGATATTGCTGTATGAGGCCTAACTGTGCTCCAATCTTTTGCTCAGCATATGGAGGGTCTAAGAAAATAAGGTCGAAAGAAAGCTCTCGTTTAATGATGGCTTTCAGTGCTCGATCTGCATCATTTTTATAAACCTCACTCCGATCTAAAAGATCTAAGGCTTCTAGATTCTGTTTAATAATATCAAAAGCTTTTCGGTTTTGGTCGACAAAAATCATTTTGTCTAATCCTCGACTTAACGCTTCGATTCCCAACCCACCTGTACCTGCATAGAGATCAAGTCCTATTCCTCCTTCAAAATAGGGTTGACCTATCAAGTTAAATATCGATTCTTTCACTTTATCTGTAGTGGGTCTTGTTGATTTACCAGGGACAGCATGTATAGAACGTCCCTTATGAATTCCTGAAATGACTCTCATATGACCACCGTTTCTACATTTATTTTCTACATATCCTTATCATATGTTATCACAAAAAAATTATTTTTTAAGGTATATTTTTCTACTTGCGGTCCATAATAGAACTATCGACATCGAGAGATGTCGTAGACAACCGCGGAGAAGACTTACGTTTCCCCATAAGCTCTTCCTCCGGTTTCTCCTCTCCCATTGGCCGTCTACTCCTTAAAAGGTGTAGATGGCCTTTTTTTTTATGAAAAGTCACCATGATCTTGATAACCAAAAATACTATCTCCATAGCCTACAAGTTCAGGCTGCTTGAGAATCCAATCCTCTATTTCCTCTCTAGACTCAAAAATTTGTTGCTCAATTAGGTAATGTTCTAAATCGGTCAGGGAATTTGCCTGTATCTCTGCTTCTTGTTCTTTGGGTAATAGTCCCTGCGCAACTAAAGATGCAATAATCGCGGGAATAATAATGGTGAACAAGTATGACGGATCCTCTTGTTCTTTTTTCTTTCGAAGTCGTCCTTTTCTAAGAGTGTCAAAGATCAACATCCCAACCAGAAAAAACATAATCAAGACAAAGCTAGAAAAAAAGAATTGATTCCATCCCAACTTTTTCTCCTCCTTTAGAATTATAAAGTAGACTTTCATCAGATAGAGTTTTTACTCCACTTGTCAGGTAGAACGAGATAAAAAAGACTCCCTTCCTCAATCCATTGGTAGGAATAAGTCGAGAGTCTATGTTCATTACATTATAAGCCATTTTATAGTCGTATTCCTTGGCTTTATCTGGCTTAGCATTTTGATATTCCGTTTTCAATTCATGTCGGTGAGAAAGTTCAACTTTTTTTACAAAATTAAACTGATTTAATTTTAAAATGGTTTCATCAAGTTTCTGTTCATCCACGTAAAGAATCGCATAACGCATTTTACGTGAAATATAATGAACATTGCCAAAACGGCGAAGGTGCCTTGCCATCTTTGTATTATTTAGCCACACTGCCAAACCTAATCGCTTTGGAAACATAAAATGCGCTCCTTAATCGTGAAATAGTTAATATTGTTCCACTATCATGGTAGCATGGAAAGTTCTTATTAGCAATTATTTCTTATTCTACCCTTTCATACTTTTTTCAATTTTTTCTAATCTCTTTTTTACCTCCTCACCTGATAAGTCGTTAATCTCGTCTTCCAGCTTCTTGATTTCTCTGTATATTTTCCAATCTGTGGATATATTAACTTTATAATCCTTAAAACGATGCGATAGGAGCTCGTAAAGGTCAGAGCGAAGAGTTTTTAACCTAAAACGGTGCCATCTTTCCACTTCTACCGCTACAAATAACTCTTTATCTAGAGCAACGCTTACCGCTCCAATCACCCCATCAGTACTTGTCACGATTTCCTTTGTTTTATTGGCTATATTTCTTTTTACTTTAGGTGGTTCTTCCTTTTCCTCCTCTTTAGTCTCTTTGACCAGACTAGATCGTTTTCTCCACTCAGGATTTTCTGTCAAGAGATCCATGATATATTGCTTCAAGTCCACCATTCTAAGATTTGGTGGCTTCTGATCTGTCCCAGCAATAATCATCGCTGCTAAAGAATCATTGCGATGAAGCCCCCCATGTTCCCCACCATCGGGATGCGTCGGAGTTCCCTCAGATTGAAATGAATAACCAGGCTTAGCGGTAAGGATTAAAGTCGGAGCATCTTTCTGACTTTCTAAGGCACTATAGAGTTGATTAAACCCGTCTGGATTATCGGTATATGAAATCTTTCTCTTATCATAAGAATCAATCCGAACTCCTATGACTTCGGGCTCTCCCTCTATTTCCCACGTTTGACCATACTCATCTTCCCATTCTCCTCCCGGTTTAAAACGCAAGCGGCGCTGATCATTTGGTGAAGCCACTTCCACCCATTGCTTGTGATCTTTCCAAGCGATGAGATCAATTTTAGGTTCGGTTAACGCTTGCTCCACTAAGGAAGGAATTAAATTTTGATTATGGACATCGTAGACATAAGTCATTCTTTGGTTCACAGCAAAAGCAATTTCTCCGTGACTCACAGGCTCACGTAACGAAGAAATACGATAGTTTCGGTAGATATGATCTAAATTGATTCCTAACTCATTTTCATCTGGCAAGATATGATCCTGTCCATGATCACCCAAGAGGATAATGATATTATCATCTATAGCCTCTTGCCACGAATCATACGAATTAAGAATACTTTGAATATACAATTCCACATCCTCGAATCCCTTCCTATAGTGAGGGCCTTCTTTATGGACGATCTTGTCATAATCCGGAAGAAAAATCATTAAAAAATCGGGTTGATCCCCTTGTTCGATAAGTTGCTGAGTAACCTCCACAGAATATTGATCATTGAGTCCGAGCCGCTCTGTATACCCATCAGATAACTCTTTTTTTTCTAATATCTCTGGTTTAGAGAATTGTCCAAACGCTAAAACGTGAGGTCCTTTTGTTTCAAAAGCTTCGGGAACATTAAGTACTTCATCAGCTAAAGGGGGCAAAGTGAGACGATGAAGATAATTCCCTCGGTAAAGTAGCGTATTAATTGCCCCAGAGGTTTTACCCTTTTGATCCAGTTCTTCAAAAATAGTCGTCACTTTAGGACTAAGATGGGTATTGTTTAAATGAAATAAGGCATCCTTCACTCCCTCATGAAAACCAGAGCGCATTAAAATTCCTAAGGAGGTTCCATAGTTAACGATTCGATCTTCTTTAGGATGGTACCAAGCCAATCCAGGAATTTTATGCTTATCTGGCATCACTCCTGTAATAATGGAGCTTTCAATGGTTACGGACATAGTGGGAAATGGCGCCACTACATCTTTATAATATTGACCATTCTCAATCAGGAATTGTAGAGCAGGAACATTCCCTTTTTTCACACTACTATCTACTAATCCCCCCATCATGGAATCAACTAAGATTAAAATCACTTTTTTATGATGGTTATTTTTTTTATCCAACTTTTCATGAAAAGATTTGATATTTCCCCCCATTGGATTTCCAGTATGGCAAGCAGTTAGAATGACAAGCAAGAATACAATGACATATTTCCTCAACACCTAAAGTACCCTCCTAACTCTTACTCTTTCCTCCTTAGCCTTCCGTTTATGGAGCGTAATATACAGAAAACTCTATTTTATCGTGGGGTAGATCAAACTCTTTTGCTCTTATCTTAAAGGAACCTTTCGTATTCATCTGGGAAAAGGTGAGATAAATATGATTTTGTTCAGGATTAATAGATACCCAAGCTGGAAATGTATAGGTGTTTTTTATTAATTCAAGCAAATGATATGAAGGAAGCTGAAACCCTGCTAACGTAAATTCTTCTTGGATAAGTAATAAATTACCATGCTCTGTCACTTTAGGAATGAAAGTGAGCGTAATGGGGATATCCTGACCTAAAATGTTCAAACCGCTTTCAAGAACTACTTTATCATCAAGATACAAACGGTATTTCATATTCGAACTCTGACCTTCTCTGTGTATATATTTCTGGATCATTTTGTTCATGCTCTCCTTATTTGAGTGAAGGGAAAACATAGCTTCTTCAAGAAGGGAATCTTCCACCTCTATCGATACACTTTGCTGATTAGGCCAGACCACTAATAACGTCACAATAAGGAAAAGAAGGACAATGACATTGAGAGTGAGTAAAAAGAAAAATGAAAATTTCCAGCGCTTTGCCTTTGAATAGTCCAAGAATAAAACCTCCTTCAATATCTAAAAAAACCACTTATTCGTAAAGTGGTTTTCTGTGTATAGTATATTCCATTTTCCCTGATTCGTTTCATCATAGACACGTAATTCCTTAGCCCATAGACTAAGAACTATCTGGATGAGCGTCTGAAGCCAGCTTGTTCTGCTTCGCTTTCCGTGCAAAACATCATTTCTTCCTTAGTTCTATCATAATAGGCTCCCCCCGGAAGATGATAAATCTTTTCCCCTTTGGAGTTAATATTGCCTTTGATTGTGCAATCGGATGAGCTTTGAACCTGAGCTGAAGCAGTAACTTCCTTCTTTTGTACCTTAGACGAAACTACAGCTTCTTTCACATTTTGAGTGTGAAACCCATCTTCCTGAGCATAATTTTCCAAGCTCCAGATTCCTTTCCCTTCTTTCTGGGATTGGCGCTGAATTTCGCGAAATTGATCGACATATTTGGTGTTAGGAGAGTAGACATAAGCGACTCTTGCCAACCCTTCCTCTAACAATCGTTCATTGATCATCTGACCATCCACGTAGACATAAGCTAAAAGACGTCCATACTTATCTCGCCCATTTCCTAGCCCTAGCTCAAGTTCTACCTTTTTTCCTGATAGCATATCTGTAACGAACTCAGTCGCTTCTTCAGCAAAAGGCTGCGGCCCGTCAAAACGTTTGTCCTTCATTTCTGGAGTATCGATACAAAGCAGCCGAACTGTTTCTTCAACCCCATTTAGCTTCACTTTGATTGTATCGCCATCAACCACTCGTAATACAGTTCCTTCTTCTATGTCTCCCATGCTTGAAGGCTCAGAGCAAGCACTTAGAAGAAACAGACTGATGAAGCAGACCAACATGCTTAGTTGTAAAACCTTTTTCCTCACTGTAAACGACTCCTCGTTCCAAGTATAATGATCCTCTACACTTGCTCTTTTTTTCTAGGTAATTGAATGGTAAAGGAGGTGCCCTCCCCTAGCTTGCTATGGACTTGAATATGCCTTCGTGCGCTTCTACTAAATGCTTGACAATAGAAAGACCGATCCCCGTTCCTGCTCTTCCTCTCGTTCTTGCTTTGTCGGCTTTATAGAAACGTTCAAAAACAAATGGCAGATCGTCCTCTGGAATACCAGATCCTGTGTCCTCAACAGAAAGAAATAATGTATCCCTTTCTTCACGCAAACCAATGGTCACTTTTCCTTCTTCAGGTGTATGCCGAATGGCATTATCAATTAAATTGGTTAAGACCTGCTCCATTCGGTCAGGATCTATGCTATATTCCTGTTCTAATGGATCAAAATTCTCAACGAGCTTGATCTTTTGTTCTTTGGCTAGGGCTGCAAATTTACGCGTCGCTTTGTGTACGACCGAACACAAATCCACATCTTCCATATGAAGTTCAATATGACCTGCCTCCATACGTGCAAGATCGAGTAATTCATTGACAAGTCGCCCCATCCTGAGTGATTCATCATGTATAATTTGAGCGATTTCCTTACGGTCCTCAGCATGATCGACAATATCGTCCACCAGCGCTTCACTATACCCCTGCATCATTGATAATGGCGTTCTTAACTCATGAGAAACATTGGCTACAAAGTCTTTTCTTAGCTTATCCAGTCGTTTTTCTTCTGTCATATCTCGGATAACCGCTACAGTTCCTCTGATTATATTTTGCCTATATAATGGAGCCATCGCAATCGTCCAAAATCTCCCTTGTGCTGAAACTGTAGTTGTATATTCTTTTTCTGTTTCAACCACTCGTTGAAAGATATTTAAGAGAAGTCTTGGAACAGCATCTGAATCAAACAAATTTTCTTCATATTTCCATGTCGTCAGCATGTTTTCTGCCGGAGGATTAATTAAAATCACTTTCCCTTGAACATCAAGTGTAATAACACCGTCCACCATACTCCGAAGGATATTGGAAAGCTGTTCTTTTTCATGTGAAAGAGCATGGATCGAATCATTCAGTTGCTCCGCCATATGATTAAAGGTTAACGCTAAATTTCCAATTTCATCCGAGGTACGAATAGACACTCGAGTATGAAAGTCTCCTTTAGACATATTGTCTGCCGCTACCTTCATCTGTCTTAGCGGTAAGGTAATTCGTGTCGACAAGAAGAAAGCAAAAACGGTAGTCAAAGCAATCCCTATTGAGGCTGAGAATAGAATGATTCTTTTCGCTTCATTAATTGTACTATTAATGTCATCCAAGGTCTGATATAAGAAAACAGCACCACTTTGTTGACTTTCTATGATCAATGGTACTCCAACAATAATCATATCAATTTCAATGGTTCCCTGCTCACTGACAAATGAAAAATGTCCCCGATTCGCTATTTTTAATCCTCGAAACACCTGCTGAATTTCTGGATGTGTTATCAATAGCTCTGCATTTAATTCAGGTACATTCTCTACTTTACTAACAAATAAATCAGTAGATCTCGGACCTACGATGGTTAATCCTGATTTAGAAACTTCAATAAGCTCTTTCGCTGTATGAAGGGCAAGATGTGTATCTTCATAGGTTTGAAAAATAGTAGCTATTTTTGTTGTTAATGCGGTCAACTGATTATATTGTTGTTCATAATAAAAACGGTCAAACAGCTGCACAAGTAAGATCGTTAAAATAAGAAGAACGACAGCCACTAATGCAATGACTGTCATCCATAGCTTTCCAACGACACTTCTCCATAAACTTTTCACTCTGCTGGTACCTCAAATTTATAACCGACTCCCCAAACAGTAGCAATCATGTTGGCAGCCTGAGGTGACACTTTATTTAGCTTCTCTCTCAATCTCTTGATATGAGTATCTACAGTTCTTAAATCACCAAAAAACTCGTAGTTCCAAACATCCTTGAGCAATTGCTCTCTAGAAAACACCTTATTCGGTGACAAAGCTAAGTAGTGAAGAAGTTCGTACTCTTTAGGGGTTAAACTAACATCCGTCCCATCTGCGGTCACACGGTGAGCATCATGATCAATGGTTAGATTAGCAAAAACAAGCACATCATTGGCAGTCTGATCAAGATTAAGAAAAGCAGTTGTAGAAGAACGGCGTAAAATCGCCTTTACTCGATAAACTACTTCACGAGGACTGAACGGTTTAACGACATAATCGTCTGCCCCTACCTCAAAGCCATGTACTCGATTTGTTTCTTCCCCTTTGGCTGTAATCATAATAATCGGTGTTGACTTATGTTCTCTTATTTTTTGACAAACCTCGATTCCATCCATTCCTGGTAGCATGAGGTCTAGTAAAATGCAATCATAATTCACATCAATCGCTTTAATGAGAGCTTCCTCACCATTTTCTGCTTCATCAATTGTATATTCTTCTCTTTCAAGGTACATCCGAATAAGCCGACGAATTCTTTCTTCATCATCCACTACCAATATTTTAACGTCTTTGTCCATCTTCTTGGCTCCTTCCATTCGTTTAAGATGCATAAGAGTGTAAACCAGCAATAATTAAATTAACAAAAACAAGATTAAACATAATAATAATAAATCCAATTACTGCTAACCAAGCCGATTTTTCTCCATGCCATCCTTTTGAAAGTCTTAGGTGAAGATACACACTATAGAATAGGAAGGTAATCAATGCCCACACTTCCTTAGGGTCCCAGCCCCAAAATCGTCCCCATGCCTTCTCTGCCCAAATCATGGCAAAGATCAGTGCACCAAGAGTAAATATAGGAAAAGCGATGGCAATCGCTCGGTAGCTAATTTCATCAAGCATTGATGGCTTTAGGTCATCTAACCACGGTTGCATCACAGCACCTAGTCGCTTCCGCAGAATAAGTCTTAACAAACCATATAAAAACATACCAGATAGAAAGGACCATACCACCGTATTGAATTTTCGAGGCGCATCCTTTCCTTTCATCCAAGAAGGAGTCGAAATCAAAGGTTTCATTCGATCTTCTGTTAATTGCTTTCCATCATATGGTTTGGCTATGGCAGGAAGAGTATACATGATCACCTGAGACTCATTTCTTTCATTGATATATTCAAATGATGTCTGATAGTCTACTCCTCGAAAAGCTGAAGTCAGGATAATAAATCCAATAAGCATTAAGATGGTAGAGAGAAAGCACTCCAATGCAAATGTTTTACCTGAAGCCACCTTCTGGTTGACAGTGCGGATGATATACATCAAACCTGCGGCAAAACCTACAGCAAATATGCCTTCTGATAAGGCTGCCATGGATACATGGATCTTCAACCAATAGCTTTGAAGTGCCGGAATTAATGGTTTAGGATCTGAATCAAATACAGATGCCCAGCCAATAAGAGTAACGACCATCGGCAGAACAAAAGCTCCTAAAGCTGCCGTACGATAAATATAATAGAGGATAATGAATCCTAATGCCGTCATCATGGCTAAGAAGGACATAAATTCAAACATATTACTCACTGGAGCATGCCCCTGTCCCATCCACCTCATAATATATGATACCATTTGAAAAGCAAAACCTACTAGTGTAACAGTGACCCCTAAGGTACCCCATTGTTTTTTGTGAGTATTTGCATCACGATTGGACCAATTCTTACCTATAACTGAAATCACAAAACTAAAAGCTGCTGCAAAATAGATAAAAAAAGCAACTACTAATAATGTACTACTTATATGAATCAATTGCTCTGGACTCATGCTTTATTGCCCTCCTGATCAAGTGTTTCTGAATCTATCTCAAGCCCTGTTTGTTCTATGACGTATTCGACTTCCTTCTGCAAACCAAACCAGTTCTTATTGGTATGAGCTCCAATCCAGATTTCACGCCCTTCACGTTGAATCCAGATTCTACGATGTTGCCAGTAGAAGCCCATGATCAAACCTATCATACTAACAAAAGCTCCGAAAAAAATCACTGGCAGTCCAAGCTCTTTTCGAATTAACAATCCAGAAACTTGATGCATCTTCACATTTATCATTTTTAACGAATAGTCATTTTCTGCCCCAGGCATCTCAATCGTTTTTCCTAAGAAGATCCAGCTCTTTTCACCCTCTGGATGTTCGGGAGATTTCAAATTAAAGATAAAGGCAGGGTTGTTCGGAATATTGCTTTTTGTTATAGGTTCTTTATTCTGATCCAATTCAAAATCAGGATAGTATTCTAATAGCTCCACTTCATAGCCGTTTTTTAGCTCGTAGGTCGATTCTGGGTGGAGTAAGTCGACGGTAATATCCCCTATAACCTCTTGAGTATCCTTATGAACCATAGCAAAAATTAATTGACTAAGTTCATTGGGGCGAAAATCAGACTGAAAAAATTTAAGACCTCTATACTCTAAAGGATCATTAACAACAATGGTATGTCTTTTGACTTCCACTAATTCGCTTTCTTTTGTTTCAGGATCTTGGACCATTTCATAGAGAACTGCCTTGGTTTTAAATTCCTTAGCGACTAGTGGCTGCTCTTCGGCATTTTTATTGGAAATAAACTCATCAGGGCTATAGGTATCTAGTTCAAAGCCTTCGCTTTTAATATAATATTCAGTTGTTCCAGGGACCGGCGCCACTTCTCCATCCCTCAACCAAATATAGCTTTCCAAAGAGAAGCCCGGGAATATCTTCATCAACGTTCCTATTAAAAAAATAATAAGCCCTATATGATTAATGTAAGGTCCCCATCGGCTGAAGCGTCCTTTTTCTCCCAATACTCCATTTTCTTCTCTTCTAACCGAATACCGTTTCTTTTCTAGTAGGGCGGTGGCTTGCTCTAGAACCTGATCCGAGTCATCCGTTTCCACCTTTCCAAAAAGGCGTAGACGGGAGAGGAAATTGCGATGCCGAATGACTTTTTGATTATTAAGTGCACGGTATAAGGGCACGCAGCGATCAATACTACAGATCACTAATGAGATCCCTATCATCACGAGTAAGGTAACAAACCACCACGATCCATACATATTGTGCAAACCGAAAGCGACATAGAGATATCCTCCAAATCCATATGTTTCTGGATAATATTGATATGGATTCGCATTAGAAGGAATAAATAATTGCTGAGGATAAATCGTTCCAAACATGGAAGCAACAAGAGTAATAGCGATTAACCAAACGGCTATTTTGACTGAGGCAAAGAAATTCCAGACATGATCCACTATCGTTTTCTGATAAACCTGTGATCGTCTGGCTACGCCTTCATAACGCATATTTAACGGTCCACCAGTATCCTCAAACGGTTTTCCGCACGCTTCACATAGCTCTGTACCTATCGGATTCACATGACCACATTCACATTTCACTTTGTCTAACATAATTCACCTGCTTCACTCTGGCAAAATTTCTTGCAATTGATGATTGATTTGCCTCTCATTCATCATTCTCTCGATTTTTGATACAACAATTCCGTCTTTATCGATAAAGAAAGAAGTAGGAATTGGTCCTACACCATAACGGTTGGTTACTGATTTATCAACATCTAATAAAACCGGAAAAGAAAGATTATTTCTTTTCACAAACGTAGATACAGCCAGATGTGATTCTTCAATATTCACGGCTAAAACAACAATCCCCAGGTCTTTCATCAATTGATATTGTTTTTCTATATCTGGCATCTCTGCTTTACAGGGATTACACCAAGAAGCCCAGAAATTAATGAATACACCCCGTCCTCGAAAATCACTTAAGTTCACTTGTTCACCTTCGAGATTAGTTAAAGTGAAATCTGGCGCTTCCTCTCCTACTTTGACGAGAGCTGTATCACTGACGTATGCGGTGTAAAACGCAGTACCCAAGGCAACGAAGATGACTCCTAAAACAACCAATCGCAGAATATGCCTCTTCTTTCGCATGAATCTCCCCTCATTTCATTCAATCCCTATTTACTATGAAAAAATGCACATACATTTTCATTATACATAGTGACTCGCTCCACCGTTTTTATAATTGTGAACGTTGTGTGACCATCTCTTTTAACCTAGTAACTTCTTCGCTGCTGAGCTCTCGATATTCCCCTTTTTTTAGACCCTTTAATGTGAGAAAACCGTATTTTTCACGATGCAATTTCTTTACTGTATGTCCAATGTGTTGACACATTCGTCTGACCTGCCGCTTTCTTCCTTCATGAATGGTTAAACGAATCACAGATTCTGTAGGCTGGCTTCTTTTTTCTACAATTTCAGCCACAGCAGGGGATGTCCAACCATCTTCTAGAAGAACTCCTTTTTCTAACTGTTTGAGCTTTTGAGAGCTTGGAATCCCTTCCACTGTCGCCAAATAGATTTTATCTATCGTAAAAGAAGGATGCATTAGCCGATAAGCTAAGTCCCCATCATTGGTCATGATCAATAGCCCAGATGTATCATTGTCTAGTCGACCTACAGGGTAAATCCGCTCAGGAATTTCTTGAAAAAAATCTGTAACGACCTTACGCCCATGAGTGTCTGTAACACTGGTAATGACACCCGTTGGCTTGTAGAAAAGATAATACGCCATTTTTTCCGAATGAATAGGGGTGCCATCTACTTCAATTCGATCTTGTTGAGGGTCAACCTTGGTTCCCAAATCTAAAACTACCTGTCCATTCACTTTTACTCGACCATTTATAATAAATTCTTCACACTTTCTTCTTGATGCCACACCTGCGTGAGCCAATACCTTCTGTAATCGTTCCAACTCTGATTCACCTCAACTATCATGATACATCTAAGCTTACATTGTTACAAGCATTGACAATAAAGGAGAGATAAAAACAAAAAAAGCTCGAAAATTCGAGCTTGGTTAAGACCCAAAAATGAGAGTAACAATAAAAATAGCTGCTACCGCTCCAGCAACGTCTGCCCATAATCCAACCTTCAATGCATAACCAACTTTTCGAATACCTACCGCCCCAAAATAGACCGTTAATACATAAAGAGTCGTATCTGTGCTGCCTTGCATGGTAGAAGCAAGCCTTCCAAGGAAGGAATCAGGTCCAAATTGTTCGATAATATCTGTTGTGATGGCTAACGCTCCTGATCCTGAAATAGGACGAATCACAGCTAGCGGAACTATCTCAGAAGGAATATGTAATATCGCCAGAACAGGGGAAAGAAAGGCAAGAATATAATCAAGGGCACCTGAAGCTCTAAAGATCGTCACCGCCACCATCATTCCGACTAAGTGAGGGATGATTTTAATCGCAGTTCCAAACCCTTCCTTGGCACCATCAACAAAGGTCTCATAGACAGGGATTCTCTTCCAAATGCCATGTAAGAGGATCAAGCAAATAATTGAAGGAATAGCCCATAAAGAAATAGTTGAGATGATTTCATACATTCTTGAACCTCCTTAGATAGATCTTGAGTGCTTTGTCCGAAAACGATACCAGCGATCTAATAGGATTGCCACTATCGTTGAGCATAGAGTCGCAAAAATGGTGGTCCCTACTATTTCTACAGCATTTGTTGACTCATAATTTAGACGAATAGCGATGATGGTAGCAGGAATCAGGGTTAAACTCGATGTATTCAAAGCTAACAATGTGATCATTGAAGGGGTTGCTCTGTCTGGTTCAGGATTCAATTTCTGCAATTCTTCCATCGCTTTTATTCCCATGGGTGTAGCCGCGTTTCCTAGACCGAAGAGATTCGCACTCATATTGGAAACAATATAGCCCATGGCAGGATGGTCTTTAGGTACATCAGGGAAAAGAAAGCGAGCGATCGGACTTAACCCTTTAGCAAACAGTTGAAGCAAACCTGATTCTTCTGCTATCTTCATCAGTCCTAACCAAAATACAAGAACACTAATGAGTCCAAAACAGATGGTTACCCCCACTTTTGCCCCCTCAAAAGCCGCTTCATTAATCGCCTTCATATTCCCTGTTAATGCTGCCACAATAATACCAATGATGATTAACCCCATCCAAATGAAATTAACCACTTAATCTCCCCCTAATAGCTTGCCGAAGATAGTTCGGACTCTATTCCAAAACGGTTTCCCCTCTTTCTTCTCTAAAACAAAATCTAAAGGAACACGACCAACTTCTTGCCCTCCCAATGTAAAATGAATGTAGCCTGCCGGAGAAGGTACTCTCTGAAGTTCTTCTTGCAGAAAAGCTCGGTCTAGCGTTACTTTTTTCTGGACATGCTCTTGATCTGTCAAAGGATAGGTAAAGCTATTCCTCATCTTGAAATACCCTTCTTCTCTAGCCAATCGTTCATCTTTCAATTTCTCATCCTTTTCAGCGAGAGTTACTTTCGTATAGTGCTTAAAACCATATTCAAACATATTCATATGATCATTCCAATCATCAGGCGCATTTAAGGTGACAGCAATTAAACGATGCCCATCTTTCGTTGCAGAGGATACCAGAGTTCTTTTTGCTCTTTTGGTATATCCTGTTTTCACACCATCAGCATAAGGATATTTACTTAGCATTCGATTCTTGTTATGCCAGATCCGATCCCATTTCTCTCCTTCTAAAGGAGCCGTTTTTCGTTTGGTTCCAGCAATCGTAGCAAACACTTCATTATTCATGGCATAAGCTGTCAAGACAGCCATATCTCTCGCGGAGGAATAATGCTCTTCATGGTCATCCAGTCCATGCGGGTTATTAAAAACCGTTTTGGTCATGCCAAGCTCCTCTGCCTTCTTATTCATTAAATAAACAAACCCTTCTACAGAGCCCCCGATATGCTCAGCAATAGCCACTGCTGCATCATTTCCAGAACGTAGCATAAGTCCATAAATCATATCCTCTAGACTTAGCTTCTCCCCTAATTTCAAATAGATAGATGATCCTTCTACACCAAAAGCATTTTTTGATGTCTTAACCATGTCTTTCAGATTCCCATTTTCTATAGCTACTATGGCAGTCATTATTTTGGTTATACTAGCAATTCGAAGTTGATCGTTGCTTTTCTTTTGAAACAAAATTCTCCCTGTTTCCTGGTCGATTAAAATGGCTGCTTGGGCTGATACACCCACTTCCCCCTCAGCAAAGGTGGGTGACGTGTGTATACTTGTCATTAATAGGGCAATGATCAGAAATAACGGCAATAATCGTCTAAGCACACTGTTTTCTATCATTATTTTCCTCCACTTGTCCGATTCTTTGTACAAGTATATGCACTGATAAACCCATTATGAACAAAAAAAAGCCGTCTATCTTAGACGACTTTTCAAAACATATTAATGAAGGATGTTACTTAGAGAAGAACAAATCAGCTTCTTCCTTGACCTGCTCTATATCAAATTCTTCAGACAAAGGCGGTAGCTCACTTAATTGTTTCAAGCCAAAGTATTCCAGAAACTCTTTTGTTGTCCCATACAGAATCGCTCTCCCAGTCCCTTCAGCTCTACCTACTTCTTTAATGAGGAGCTTATTAATGAGGGTAGCGATTGCCTTTTCACATTTAACTCCCCTGATCTCTTCTAATTCCGCTCTTGCAATAGGCTGCTTATAAGCGATGATCGCTAACGTTTCTAGAGCTGCTTGGGAAAGTGTCGCACTTGAAGGAGAATAGGCTAACTTTTCAAAATAAGGGGCATGTTCTTGTAGAGTAGTTAATTGATAGGAGCCTGCTACCTCTACGATTTGAATGCCTCGCTGTGAACGTTTGAAATCTGATTTCATATCCTCAATCAAATCCACAACGGTTTCCTTGTCTATTTCTAAGACTTGTGCCAATTCTTTGGCCTCGATCCCTTCATCTCCTGAAACAAATAAGAGTCCTTCAATTACTGATTTAATTTGCTCATAATCCATTATACTTCCTCCACATACTGTGAAATCCAAATATCTGAAAAAAGAGAGGTTTGTTCACAAGCAATTTCTTTTTTCTTCATCATCTCTAAAACAGCTAGAAAAGTTACGATCACTTGATCCTTAGTCCAATATTGGTCAAAAAGTTGACTAAAAGGAATTCTTTTTCGCTCAGATATGATCGCTTTAATCTGTCCCATTCTGCTTTCGATAGAGATTTCATCTCGATCCACTCTGGACATTGGGGCTGTTTTCTTTTCCTGTAGGACTGTTTGAAAAGCTTCAAGCAGATCGAATAAGCTAACATTGGCTACAGGATTAGAGCTTTCATTTTCAATGAAGACAGATAGATTTTCCGCTGGACGAGTAAATACCTTGCTTCTTTCTGTCTCTTTTTCTCTTAATTGAAGGGCTAGCCCTTTAAATTTCTTATATTCAATAAGACGCATAATCAATTCTTCACGGGGATCTAATTCCTCCACGTCCATATCAAACATAGGTTGAAAGGAGAGCTCCTCTTTTTTGGGTAGAAGCATTCGGCTTTTGATCGCTAATAGAGTCGCTGCCATAACTATGAACTCACTAGCAATCTCCAGCTCCAGTTCTTGCATCTGCCCAATATATTCAACATACTGATCGGTGATTTCTGCTACAGATATTTCGTAGATATCAACTTCAGCCTTATCAATCAGATGCAGCAATAAATCCAACGGCCCCTCAAAGGAATCTATTTTTACACTAATCATTGTTCTACACTATTTCGCAAATTGACGATTTAAGTTTGCCATTTCAATAGCAGACACCGCTGCCTCCCAGCCTTTATTCCCTGCCTTCGTCCCTGCACGTTCCACAGCCTGCTCTATGGAATCCGTTGTAAGCACACCAAAGATGACAGGAATATCATGATTTAAGCTGAGGGTCGCTACTCCTTTTGCTGCTTCATTACATACATAATCAAAATGCGGAGTCGATCCTCTAATCACGGTACCTAGAGTAATAACGGCATCATACTTTCCACTTGCCACCATTTTTTTAGCCGCAAATGGAATCTCAAACGCACCTGGTACCCAAGCAACATCCACATCTGCTTCAGCCACTCCGTGACGCTTTAAGGCATCCTGAGCTCCACCCAATAATTTGCTTGTAATAAATTCATTAAATCTTCCTACCACAATTCCAAATTTTAACCCTGTCCCTACTAAGTGTCCTTCGAATAATTGACTCATCCTTTTCTCCTCCTATTCCACTTAAAACAAATGGCCTAATTTTGATTTTTTTGTTTCTAAATACTTTTCATTTTCTTGGTGTGCTTTCATTTGCAATGGGACTCGTTCCACAACCTCAAGTTCATAACCTTCTAAACCTGTAATTTTTCGAGGATTATTGGTCAGAAGCCTCATTTTTCGAACTCCAATATTTCTTAGAATCTGAGCACCAATCCCATAATCACGCAAATCAGCTCCAAATCCTAACTTATGATTCGCCTCTACGGTATCTAATCCCTCTTCTTGAAGAGCATAGGCCTTTAATTTGTTCATTAAGCCAATCCCTCTTCCCTCCTGACGCATATAGAGCAGAACACCTTTCTCCGCTTCCTCAATTTGAGCGAGAGCAGAATGCAGTTGTGGTCCACAGTCACAGCGAAAGGATCCAAATACGTCTCCTGTCAGACATTCAGAATGAACACGTACCAAGGTCGGCTCATCTGGATGAATGTCGCCTTTAATAAGAGCGACATGCTCTTTGTCATCAACCACGTTGGTAAATCCCATCATTTTAAACGCTCCATATTCGGAAGGAAGATTGATTTCAACCTCTCTCTTGACCAGAGTGTCTTTTCGATTGCGGTATTTAATTAAGTCCTTAATGGTAATCATTTTTAATTCATACTTATCAGCAAGCTCTCTTAACTGAGGGACTCTTGCCATGGAACCATCCTCATTCATAATCTCACAAATCACACCTGCTGGATAGGCTCCAGACATTCGAGCTAGATCAACTGCTGCTTCCGTGTGACCTGCTCTTCTTAATACCCCCCTTCTTTCGCAATTAGCGGGAAGATATGACCTGGACGTTTGAAGTCACTCCCTTTTACATCTGATTCAATGAGGGCTTTGATCGTATCTGAGCGTTCATGTGCTGAAATACCCGTCGTCGTTGTTTTATAATCTACAGAAATGGTAAACGCTGTTCCATGCGGATCTGTGTTGTGATCCACCATGGGATGTAAATGAAGCTCACGAGCTCTCTGCTCAGTAATGGGGGTACAAACTAGCCCTCGACCATGCGTTACCATAAAATTGATCACTTCAGGCGTGCATTTTTCTGCTAAGGCGACAAAATCCCCTTCATTTTCTCGGTCTTCATCATCAACTACAATCACGACTCTGCCTTGCATTAATTCATATATTCCTTCTTCTATTGGATCAAACATGCTCTCACCCTCTCGTCCTTAAATATAGCCATTATCAGCTAGAGTTTGCATTGTCAAACCAGCATGCCTTGGTTTCTCAGATCTGGCATCTAGTAATCGCTCCATGTATTTAGCCAGCATATCACACTCAATGTTCACTGTATGTCCAACATTACGAAATTGAAGAATCGTTTCGGTGATGGTATGCGGAATGATGGAAATCGAGAATTGATTTTCGTTGACTTCGACAACGGTTAAGCTAATCCCATCTACACAAATTGAACCTTTGGGAACAATATAACGAATCAGATGCTGCGGGACTTCAATCCAATAATAGACGGCATTAGAAACCTCTCTTTTTGAGGTAATAACTCCAGTTCCATCTACATGCCCTGAAACAAAATGCCCTCCGAAACGCCCATTAGCTGACATCGCCCTTTCTAAATTAACAGCACTCCCTCGTTCCACATGTTGAAGACTTGTTGCTTTGATGGTTTCAGGCATGACATCAACTGTAAATTGCTGAGCTGTGAATGAAGTAACAGTCAAGCACACACCATTAACAGCAATACTGTCACCCAGCTGTACATCCGTTAAGATCTTATTGGCAGCAATGGTTAATTGGTAATCCTTCGTCCCTTGCTTGACCTGCTTTAATGTCCCTATTTCCTCAATAATTCCGGTAAACATAAGTCCACCTACCTCTGTATTTTCGTATAACCTACTACTTTTATATCTACACCTAGAGAAGTGATTTCTATATTCTCCAGTTGTATGGCTTCACCTAATTTCTCAAAGCCAGATCCTCGGAATGAGCTGGGAGCCAAGTTCCCCCCAATAATTTTGGGCGCTAGGTAATTGATAACCTTATTGACATATCCACTCTCTAAGAAAGAAGCATTGATCTCTCCTCCACCTTCTACTAGTAACGAGGATATCTCTTCCTTCCCTAGCTGATTTAAAAGATCAGGAATAGAGAGCTGATGGACGTCGTTTGTTTGGATAACCCTTACTCCCAGCTGTTCAAAAGGGAGTATTTTTTCTCGCTTCACCGCTTGATTGACAAAGATCCATGTTGGAGCTTCGGCAGTATTAACCAGCTTAGCATTGATAGGGGTTCTTAGCTTCGAGTCAAGCACGATGCGAATAGGGTTCCTGCCTGCTCCATTAGGCAATCTGGTTGTTAAACTTGGATCGTCCTTAAGTACCGTATTTACTCCAACTAGAATCGCATCATGCTGATGCCTGAGAAGATGTACATCCGCTCTGGCTTCCTCACCTGTAATCCACTGACTTTCCCCATGAATGGTGGCGATCTTTCCATCTAACGTAGTGGCTGTTTTTAAGGTAACAAACGGTAGCTTATGAACGATATAATAATTAAATACCTCGTTCATCTTGTTCGACTCAGCTTCATATAATCCGACGTCCACTTGAATTCCAGCTTCTCTCAGCTTAGTTATTCCTCTTCCAGCTACCAGAGGATTAGGATCTAGAGTCGCAATCACTGCACGCTTCACTCCTGAAGCAATAACCTTATCCACACAAGGAGGCGTTCGACCATAATGACTGCACGGTTCTAGTGTAATGTAAATGGTCGCCCCTTCCGTTCTTCCCTTTGCCATTTCAAGGGCATACACCTCGGCATGCGCTTCTCCTGCTCGCAGATGGGCACCAAGCCCTACAATCTGATTGTTTTGAACGACGATGGCTCCAACTAAGGGGTTAGGGCTTGTCTGCCCCTTTGTTGATTTGGCTAGTTCAAGTGCTAAGGCCATATATTTTTCATCAATATTCACGCTCTCGCCTCCTTTCTCTCCTTCATACACAACGGAAATGGAAGCATTAAAGAAAATAAGTTTACGCACAAAAAAACCCTGAAGATTGATCTATCCTCAGGGCTTGTGAATTCATATTTTCACATGACAAATAAAAGGTATCATTCGTCTATTTTTTAAAAAATAGGAATGTACCGTCCACTTCCTTCTCCCATCCAGACTATACTGTCGGCTCTGGCCTTGCACCAGATCCACCGTCTATACATATAAAGACATTCTCATGTTATAGAGCGGGTCACGGGCTCTAGAGTTGCTCACTCTAATACCGCCGGTTGGGAATTTCACCCTGCCCCGAAGGAAAATATAAAATTAAGTTTAATCGGATTTTACCATTAATTCAGTAGAAAAGCAATCCTTCTCACTCGCTTACATAGTTAAATACCGTTTACTAGTTTGATTTCTTCTCTATTTTGTCAAAAGCATCTAATATTCTCAAGTTTTGCAGGGTTAAAATCCCTTTCCATTCTATTTTCGCTTGCTCCCATGATTCGTGGTATTGACCCCATTCCCAATTAGGTTCCCAGCTTCCGTCATCCAACTGCTTACTTATTAGGTAGATTAGGTTTTTCTCTATTAAGTCATGATCCAGGACCGACATCAATGGAGAGTTTGGGGAATGGACGAAGGTGAGAGGAGTAGCGCTATAGTTTTCCCATTCATCAGGGGACTTCCCAATGACTTGCGGAAGAGATTTCTTCAATTTTTCCATAATCGTGGTAGAATGAGGAGCTTCTAGGCGCTCTACTAACCGTAAAAAACAAAGAATCTCATGCATTTCGATTTCACTTGAATACCCTAGTATCACATCTACTGCACTGTTTTTTAATCGTTCCAAAAAGTCGTTAGGGAACGTACCATCATACTGGTGAAAATAACCGATGATTTCTGCCGATGGATTCCCCCAGGTAGGAGTAAATTCACTATGTTCCCCCTCCTCATGAACATGCCACCACGGAGCATGAGGATAGTTATTCACATTGCTAGAAACTGAAACCCAACGTTGAAGGCTCTCATCATAGCTTTTCAACAAATATTCTAACGCTCGAACCAGCATCTGATCTTCTTTGCTTATTTGAATCCTGGAGAAGATTTGAAAAGCGATCGTTGTAGCCAGTGGGGATGAATCTGGTAATCTAAAGTCTGGTTCAAGTCCCTTACCAAAGCCACCGTCACTATTTTGAAACTGTCTTAATTCATCTAGTACTGCCTCTTTCGATCCTTTCCTGTATTCGTATTCAAAGAGACTTTTCTCCAACGGTCTCGCATAATGAAGCATATACTCCTCTGCCTTCTGAAACTGTTCCTTCGTTAACATGATCATCCTCATCTCTCCTCACTGTTCATTTTCAAATATGTACCTACCTGATTCAATTCCATTTAAATCTTAAGAAAGCTCTATCACCGTTATTTCAGGTCTGCAATTAAACCGAATGGGAAAAATAGTTGTTCCAAGACCACGACTGGTATAAACCCATAAGCCAGAATTCTCTACTTGATGTAACCCTTGGACATATTTTTCTCCTAATGGAGGAACTACAAGGTGTCCATAGAAAGGGAGTCTGATTTGCCCCCCATGTGTATGACCTGATAATTGTAGCTTAATATTTTCCATGGATTTCGCTTGATCAGCATACACAGGTTCATGAGCTAATAAAACAATCGGCTCATTTGAAGGAACTCCTGCACATGCCTCTTCCAGATCCGGATTGCCCATTAAGACATCATCGATTCCAACAAAATGTAACTTCTCTTTATTTTTTTCCACAGTTATACGCTGATTTACTAAGAGCGAAAAACCTGCATCAGAATAAAATTCTTCAAAACGTGCAACATCAAGGGCATAATCATGATTACCTAGCACAGCAAATTTCCCTATCGACGCCTTGATCTCTGAAAGAATGGAGCCCGCCTTTTCTAGCAGTTGGACTTCCCGATCAATAAAATCTCCTGTAAAGCAAACCACATCAGGCTGTAAAGCGTTCACCTTCTGCACGATCTCATTAAGGTGTTTTTGATTCATATAATAACCATAATGCAAGTCACTAAGATGAACCATTTTTAGCCCTGAAAAAGAACTATTGGACGGTAAAATCGGAATCGTTACTTCATTGATCTGTATCCAGTTCCGCTCCACAAAGAAAGAGTAAAAAGGTGTGCTAAGTAAGGCTAAAAAACCTGTCCCAAGAGCTAGCTTCTTCAAAAAGCGTCGTCTTGATAGAGGTGTACGGTCTTCCATAAGCTGTCACTTCCTAATTAATTTTATTTTATCGAATATTCGTTCTCATGTAAACGCAAAAGTGTTGAGCCATATCCTTTCTTTTACAGAAAGGATATATTAAAGCTCAATGTTGATTTTTTATGAGTAAAAAGGACTTCCATATAACTAGAAGCCCTTTGGATGATTTAATTGCTTATCAAACTAACATTCTATTCATTTTACTACTGAAATAAGTTAAATATAATATGAGGTATGTAAGTTTCTAAAAATGCAGCTATGATAAGTAAAGGTAAAGATAAAACAACATAAACTTTTATTGTTTCTAAGAATTTTTTTATAAGTGGTAGTTCCACTTTATCTTTTTTGTATAGATTTCTTATTTTAATTCTAATGGCTTTATTTAATTCAAAAAGAATAGCTGCAAATAAACAGAAAGCGAACACTTCAAAAGAATAATGAGGGATGGTAGAAATTATTATCTCAACACCTGTTTTAAAATTCACGTGTAAAACAATTCCAAAAAGAATTCCAGGGAAAACAACAGTTGTAATTATATTTATAACGTATAGATATTGTATTGGGAGCAAGGCTAAGATCAACATTTGTAAAGGTACCATAAAACCGTTGTTAACAATATATGCCCATACTAAATATATACCCTCTGATTCTTTTACAAAATCCGGTATCCTAGTATTCGCCTTCTCTAGTATTTCTTTTGGGTCTGGATTGATTATAAAAGTTATTATGGTAAAAATAACTGTTAGTGCTACTCCAAATATAAAAAAGTGAATAGCTCTTTTAAATACTGTTTTATTAACTACATTTAGCAATGTAAACCTCCTCAAGAAAATTTAATCATTAGATATAAGACGTTGTTCCTCTGCGATTATCCCTTATTGAGCTTTTCGCCGCATAAATCTATCCTGTACTTGTATAAACCCATACTGCTCATATAATCCATGAGCATCTAGTGTACCGAGGATTCCATTGAGATTCTTTAGTTCCTCTGAATGTATGATTGTGGAGATGAGTTTCTTTCCTATTCCTACACCTCTATATCTTTCATCGATATATACATCACATAGCCAATACATAGTAACGCCATCTGTTACAACTCGAGCAAAGCCAACCTGCTTACCATTCTCATAGACTCCATAACAAAGTGAATTTTCAATTGATTTTATAATCGTTTCCTGTGTTCTTTGATTAGCCCAATAGCTCTTCCCTAAAAATTCTGTGATAGCCTCAATATCTAGCAGAGATTTATCTGTACTAATCATAAACCCTTCTATTTTTTCTTCCATATCTCTCCACTCCCATTTGTTTTATGTATAATCTTAACAAGAGTCTATCATTCTGGCAATATACATGTGTTTTCTCAGGTTTTGGAGAATTCTTCTTTTAGAATTGAATACACCTTAAGATCATGATGCTTGCCTTTGGTAAACATCCTTTTTCTTTCAATTCCTTCGAATGTCATGCCTATTTTCTCCATCACTCTTGCCGAACCCAGATTTTCTATAAAACATCTCGCCTGAATACGAACTAAATCCATCTTCCGAAATCCAAAGCTCACAAATTCTAGAGCTGCCTCACTCATAAGACCCTTCCCCCAATAATCTTGAGATAGAGCATAGCCAATTTCAGCTGTCTTATGTTGAGCTTGCCACCAGACAAAATCTATCGTGCCAATCAATCTCCCATTCTCTTTATATTCGATCGCCCAAGGAGCTACTTTATTATGCTCATATTGAGTTAAAACAAAGTCGATAAACCCCTTACTATCTGCTAGAGATCGATGAGTATTCCAAGAAACATGCTTGGATACTTCTTCATTTGAACAATATGAATACAAATCTTCCGCATCTTCCATTTTTATTTTTCTGAGAAGAAGACGCTCCGTTTCAATTATAGGTAGGTCGGCATAAATCTCTTCAATTTCCATTATCTCACCTCATTTATTGTTAATTATACATTATATTCCTATTTAATGTTTTAAAAAAGCTACTCAACAGTCTTGTAGTAACTGTTGAATAGCTTGACGCTGGCAATACATTTAGAATGTGGACCATTTATCAAAAGGGTAATAGCGGAAAAGAACCGTTCCCCTTATATTCTCAAGCGGTACTGCCCCTATTAACCTGCTATCGCTACTCTTATTACGATTATCCCCCAAAACATAAACATGATCTTCTGGAACCACGACGGTTTCAAATTGACCATAAATAGGTTCGCTAGTGTAAGGTTCCTCTAATTTTTCACCATTGCGATAGACATTTCCGTCCTTAAACTCTATTGTATCCCCTTCTTTTCCTATAACCCTCTTAATCCATAGATTTTCATTTTTTCTATCCAAGGCTAGACTAATCAAGGTATTATCCAAAAACTCATCCTTTATTGTCCTTTTTCTCTCCACACGACTGTCAATAATGATCACATCTTCATACTCTGGGACGGAATTAAAGTGCTGCGGGATTTTAAGAACAAAAACACGATCGGCAACATCATCCTCTTCTTCAACATAAGGGTTCACACCATGAAAGGTGGGTTCCATTGAGCTTCCTTTTACTGAATAGGGTTCAAAAATAAACACATTAATAAAAATGGCTACGATCACTGAAAAGAGTACTATTTTTACATTTTCATAAACTTGCGTAAATATTTTATTCATCATCTTTATTAAGTCCTTTCTACACTTTCATCTATCTTCCTAGAAGTTCATGAAATCTTCACTAGCCCAATATTTCTAATACTATCATATAAATTCGGTCCCTTATGACAAGCTGAGCTTTTCTTGCCTCCAGTTTCACATGAGCAATATCTTCCGTTTGAACTTCGAATGGGAGTCCCGTTTCTTTTTCTAGCTTTTGAATTTCTTGTTCGAACCAAGATTGATGTTTTGTATACAATCTACTTGCCACATCTTCATCACTTAATTCTTCTGGTACTGAAAATGATAGATTATATAACCATAGTTGAAATTCCTTTTCTCCACTCTCTTTTATCTGCTTCTGAAATAATTGCAGGATAAACTCTTTAATTTGCGGATCAAATCCATTTTCATCCATTTTGCTTTCCAAGGTTGGCAAAGTGAGTTTACCTAAGCGTTTTTCTACCCCGGTTATTTTATTTAGAAACCTGTTTAATTTTTTCATGCGCTACCCCCATTTTACCTATTTGTTATAAAGAAGCCTAATTGCTCTTTCTTTCTTCCAAAAACGGTTGGTACATCATAATGGCATGATTTTCTGTGACATACTCATCTCGAACAAGCACACCTTTGTTATTACATACTCGCTTATAAATGAGATTATGCCTAACATAACCTCCCCAATGCTCTAATGTAATTTTATGCTCCTTCTCATAGATTTCGTAAGAATGGATGGGACTATTTGTGGTATGCCATTCCCCTACTAGATGATCCTCAGTTAGAAATACTTTTAATTGATAGGGCTCGTTGGTTGGATTATAGATGCGTAAATCCAAGTAATTGTAGGCACAAGTAGCTCCACTGCCAAAGGGCTGAGTTCGATTAGCATCTGGAAAAACATCGTAGCTATGTCTATGCCTTTCCACCACCTCTAGAGGAGTATGCAATGTAATCCAATAAAGTAAATTAGAGAGTTGACATAGTCCCCCTCCAATCCCTGGCTTGAAGCCGCCATAAAAGAGCACCATTCCTTCCACATACCCTTTTCCTTTCGTTGGGTTTCCTATCAGCTTCCAATAGGATAGGGTTTCCCCGGGATGGATAATAACCCCATTCAATTGCTTTGTCGCTATTTCTAGATTCTTAACTTTATTATGCTGTAACCACATATCCACATCTTTTAATTGTCTAAGTAAGGGCGTTTGATGAGTAGAAACCAAATAGGGTAGACAAGTGTCCCCTCGCTCTTTCGCAAACCTTGTCCTGCTAAAATACCATTCTACATATCTTTTTGACGTATAGTAGATTCGACCAAGTAAAATCCTATATTTTGATCTTTTTATTGGTTTCATTTAACCCCTCCAAGAATGGATCTACATTGCTTCTACAACTTCCTTCAAGATAGATAGATCAGTGTTACAACCACTCATTTGTAACACAACCTTTTCCCCCTGCAACTGTTGACGCATTTTTATAGCTGCCATAATAGAAGCTGCTCCCGCCCCTTCGGCTACTTGACGAGTATACTCTAGAGAAAGTTTCATACCTGTTTTAATTTCTTCTTCACTTAGCAAAACAAAATCCTGAAGCTTGTCCTTGTAAATCTCAAAAGGAATATCAAAAGCAGCTCCTGTAGCAAAGCCACCAGCAAAGGTTTTATTTTCAGCAGTAAGGATTTTCTTTCTTTCCCAGGACAGATAGGCTGCTTTGGAAGCTTCAGCTTGAACAGCAATGATCTCAATAGCTGGATTGATTTCTTTAAGTACTGTGACTCCAGCGGCTAGTTCGCTCCCTCCTCCTATCGGAAGAATCACTGTATGTACGTCGGGCAAATCACGCATGATTTCGATGAATTCCGTCCCCACCCCATTGATTAAATGAGGCTCATTGGCAGCGTGGATGTAATAGAGATTTCTTTCTGCTTGAAGCCTTTCAACTGCTTGAGCCGCTTCTTCAAAAGTAGTTCCGTCTTCAATCAAGGTTGCTCCCGCGTCCATGATTAGTTGATTCTTAGCTGGGTTATTATCCTTAGATACCACAATCACCGCCTCTAAATCAAACCATTTTGCTGCCATTGCAACTGAGATTCCATGATTCCCTGTAGAGAACGTGATGACGCCCTTCACACCCGTATTCTTGAGATGATGCATGATATTAACTCCACCTCTGAATTTTAAAGCTTCCTCCTGG
>NZ_BAMO01000032.1 GCF_000615945.1 Caldalkalibacillus mannanilyticus JCM 10596 | reverse complement strand
AATAGAAAAAGACACCTTATTAATAAGGGTGTCTTTTTTGTGCATCTTGTTTCTAACAGGTTTAAAAAAAATAAAACTATGGTATATTTAATCTTAATCATTTTCATATATATAAGTATAAGAAAAGAAGGGGCGGATAGAAATGGACTATTTAATCTCTATATGGCAAATGTTTACGTCTTCAAATTATGATGAGATCACTATTCGCCTCATTTTGGCAACTATATTAGGTGGCATTGTTGGGATTGAGCGAGAACAAAATAATCATCCTGCGGGCTTTCGGACTCATATTTTAGTGTGTGTTGGCTCAGCTTTAATTATGCTCATTTCTATGTATGGATTTGAAGAGTTTTTTAATGAACATCAAAACTTTGTCGTATCGGATCCTGCCAGATTGGCAGCACAGGTTGTGAGTGGAATAGGTTTTCTTGGGGCTGGAACAAGTATTGGTTCACGGAGGCACTGTACGGGGGTTGACGACGGCGGCTTCGCTTTGGGTTGTAGCAGGAATAGGCCTAGCATTGGGTGCTGGTTTTTATTATGGAGCGATTTTAGCTACGGTATTAGTTCTGTTGAGTTTGGTTTTTTTAATGAGATTAGAGGAGCTCCTGATTAAGAAAAGTCATTTACATTTAATTTATTTAAAAGTAGAAGATACTCCTGGAAAGTTAGGAGCGATTGCTACATTATTAGGGAAGAAAAACATCAGCATAAGAAAAATAGCCATTGAAGACCGTAAAGAGAGTGAAGAAGGATATATGTATCTGTCTATTGGTATCCGTATTCCCTATGCTATTTCTATAGCGGTTATTGTGGATGAATTAAAGACGATTCGTGGTGTGAAGGAAGTGACCATATCGAAGTCATGAGCGATCATATATAGGGTCGCTTTTTTTTATAGGTATATTAAACTCTTAACGACTACAGAATATATAATAGCTCACTTGCAAAATAAAAAAAAAGTCAGTATAATTTAGGTAACGTCAAAGATAGTCAAAGTCAAAAAAGATTGTATATGTTTGGAGGTTGATGATGAGAAATATATCTGATGTAATTGAAAATCACCTCAAACTAATTTTAGAACAGAGTAAGAGTGGATTTATCGTGATTCAACGTAGTGAACTAGCTGATAAATTCCAATGTGTGCCTTCTCAAATCAATTATGTTATTAACACTCGTTTTACAGTTGAAAAAGGGTATGTTGTGGAAAGCAAGCGAGGTGGAGGCGGATTTATTCGCATACAAAAAGTTCAATTAATTAAAAATCAAGAATTCATGCAAATGGTTCTAGATATGATTGAGGATGAGATACCTCAAGCAACCTCAGAGGATATTATTGATCGATTATTGGAGGTTGGGATTGTGACAGAACGGGAAGCTAGAATTATGAAGTCCGTTATTCACAGAAATATCTTATCATTTCAAATTCAAATCCGAGATCAACTTCGTTCGAAACTTTTAAAAGCAATGATAATTTCTCTTATGTATAAATAGGAGGGGAGAAACATGATCTGTCAGGAATGTGGTCAACGACAAGCTACTTTGCATTTTACCAAAATAATCAATGGAGAAAAAACAGAATTTCATATCTGTGAAGTATGTGCTAAAGAAAAAGGAGAAGCTGTTCCAGGAGTCGATAACACGTTTTCTATTCATAACCTCTTATCAGGTCTATTAAATTTCGATTCACCAGGTTTTAGCCAAAAAACCACACAACCGTTACGTTGTAATAGCTGTGGGCTAACCTACTCTCAGTTCTCAAGAAGTGGACGATTTGGTTGTTCAACATGCTACGAAACCTTTGGAGAAAGATTAGAACCCATTTTTCGCCGAGTTCACAGTGGCAATGTAGCTCATTATGGGAAAATACCTCGAAGATCAGGGAGTGTCATACAGATGAGACGCGAACTGGATCATTTGAAAAAAAAGCTACAAACCTCTATAGTCAATGAAGAATTTGAACTAGCGGCACAGTTACGAGATGAGATTAGGCAATTAGAGTCTAAATTAAATAAGTAAGAGGGTGATGGGACATGTCACTTGAAAAGTTTATTAAAAATGCATTAAGCGACTGGATGAGAGGAGATGGGCCTGAATCGGATATTGTTATTAGTAGCCGTATTCGATTGGCCCGCAACCTAAATTCGATTCCCTTTCCACTGATTGCTACAGAGGAACAGCTAGAACAGGTCACAGAATCAGTGGGAGGAATCACAAATCAGAGTGAACCTCAAAAAGAGCTGGGATCTCTAACACTGCTTACAATGAGTCAACTGAAAGCTTTAGAAAAAAGAGTCCTAGTGGAAAAACATCTGATTAGTCCAAATTTAGCTGACGAGTCAAAGGCTGGTGCCGTGATATTAAGCGAAAATGAATCCGTGAGTATTATGTTAAACGAAGAAGATCACATCCGTATTCAATGCTTATTTCCTGGTTTTCAGCTTGAGGGTGCTTGGAATCAAGCAAATAGCTTAGATGATTGGTTTGAATCTCATCTTGATTTTGCCTTTGATGAGAAGTATGGTTTTTTGACGAGTTGCCCAACGAATGTAGGGACAGGATTACGAGCTTCTGTCATGATGCATTTGCCTGCCCTAGTTATGGGACAGCATATGAATCGCATCCTGCCTGCTATTAATCAGTTAGGACTTGTTGTTCGTGGGATTTATGGTGAAGGCAGTGATGCTTTAGGTAATATATTTCAGATTTCAAATCAAATTACCTTAGGACGTTCAGAAACAGAAATTATAGAAGATCTAGCCAATGTTACAAAACAATTAATAGAGCAGGAGCGTCAAGCAAGAAAATCCATCCTAGAAAGCTCGAGATTAAGACTAGAAGATCGTATTTACCGTTCATACGGTATCCTATCCAATGCTCGCGTTATAGAGTCAAAGGAGGCAACTCAGAGGCTATCTGATGTTCGTCTGGGTATCGATTTAGGCTTAATCAAAGGGACATCATCGACCATTTTAAATGAACTTATTGTTCTTACTCAACCAGGATTTTTACAACAATATGCAGGGGAGACACTTTCTCCGGAACAACGAGATGAGCGCAGAGCTAAATTAATTAGAGAAAGATTATTGCTTAGTGAATAAGTAAAATTGGAGGGATTTATATGATGTTTGGACGTTTTACAGAGAGAGCACAGAAGGTATTAGCATTAGCTCAAGAAGAAGCCATCCGCTTAGGGCATAATAATATTGGAACGGAACACATCCTTCTGGGACTGATTCGAGAAGGAGAAGGAATAGCAGCTAAGGCGCTACAAGCATTGAATTTAGATATGGATAAAATCCAAAAAGAAGTCGAAACCTTGATTGGCAAAGGATCTGAAGGCAGTCAAAACATCCATTATACTCCGAGAGCCAAGAAAGTGATTGAGCTTTCTATGGATGAGGCGAGAAAACTGGGTCATACGTATGTTGGGACAGAGCATATTTTGCTTGGGTTGATTCGTGAAGGTGAAGGAGTTGCCGCACGTGTATTAAATAATTTAGGCGTGAGCTTAAATAAAGCAAGGCAGCAGGTACTGCAATTGTTAGGGTCAAATGAAACAACAGCAGCCAACGCTCAAGGAGGTCAGAATGCCAATGCTAATACCCCTACTTTAGATAGCTTGGCACGTGATCTTACCGCCGTTGCTAGAGAAGAAGCATTAGACCCTGTTATCGGAAGAAGCAAGGAGATTGAGCGTGTGATTCAAGTATTGAGTCGCCGGACAAAAAATAACCCAGTCCTCATTGGAGAGCCTGGAGTAGGAAAAACAGCCATTGCTGAAGGGCTGGCTCAACGCATTGTCAATAATGAAATTCCTGAAACATTACGTGATAAGAGAGTTATGACACTAGATATGGGAACTGTGGTGGCAGGGACCAAGTATCGTGGTGAATTTGAAGATCGTCTAAAGAAAATCATGGATGAAATTCGTCAGGCTGGAAATGTCATTTTATTCATTGACGAGCTGCATACCTTAATAGGAGCAGGAGGGGCAGAAGGAGCTATTGACGCCTCTAATATTTTGAAGCCTTCCTTGGCACGTGGAGAATTACAATGTATCGGAGCCACCACATTAGATGAATACCGTAAATATATCGAGAAGGATGCAGCCTTGGAGCGTCGTTTTCAACCGATTACAGTGGATCAGCCATCGAACGATGAGGCAGTTCAGATCTTAGAGGGTCTAAGAGATCGTTATGAAGCTCATCACCGTGTGAAGATAACAGATGAGGCCATTGAGCAAGCAGTAAAGCTATCTGATCGCTATATTACCGATCGTTTCTTACCAGACAAAGCCATTGACCTGATTGATGAAGCTGCATCCAAAGTACGCTTAAAATCATATACAGCTCCTCCTAATTTAAAAGAAATGGAGCAAAAATTAGAGGGAATCAAGAAAGAAAAGGACGCAGCCGTACAAAGCCAGGAGTTTGAGAAGGCGGCATCCCTACGTGATACGGAGCAAAAGCTTCGTGAAGAGCTGGAGAAAAACAAAAACGAGTGGAAAGAGATTCAAGGACAAACCGATTCCGAAGTGACAGGCGAAGATATTGCTCAAATCGTCGCTAGCTGGACTGGAATCCCAGTGAGTAAGCTGGCAGAAGAAGAAACAGAACGCTTGATCAAAATGGAGGAAATCCTGCATAAGAGAGTGATAGGGCAAGAGGAAGCCGTGAAGGCGATCTCCAGAGCGGTTCGTCGAGCGCGTGCAGGGCTAAAGGATCCAAAACGTCCTATTGGTTCATTTATTTTCCTTGGACCTACAGGGGTAGGGAAAACAGAGCTAGCGAGGGCTGTAGCTGAGAGTTTATTTGGAGATGAGAATGCAACGATCCGAATTGATATGTCAGAATATATGGAGAAGCATTCTACGTCAAGATTAGTTGGCTCCCCTCCTGGTTATGTGGGTTATGAAGAAGGAGGACAATTAACGGAAAAGGTAAGACGTAAGCCTTATTCTGTTGTCTTACTGGATGAGATTGAAAAAGCCCATCCAGATGTCTTTAATATTTTACTTCAGGTGCTCGAAGACGGAAGGCTCACAGACTCCAAGGGCAGAACGGTTGACTTTAGAAATACAGCTATTATCATGACTTCCAATGTGGGAGCGGATATGATTAAGAAAAACTCTACATTAGGCTTCAATGCAGGGAATCAAGAGCAGGATTATCGGAATATGAAGGATAAAGTCATGGGTGAATTAAAGCGTACCTTTAGACCTGAGTTTCTCAATAGGGTGGATGAACTTATTGTGTTCCATTCCCTAGAAGAGCCTCACATCCAAGAAATTGTAGGGCTTATGGCAAAAGAATTAGAAAAACGCTTGAAAGAGCAAGAGATTGAAATCACTCTGACAGATGCCGCCCTTCGTCACATTGCCAAAGAAGGCTTTGACCCTCAATATGGAGCCAGACCACTACGTCGAGCCCTCCAACGCCAAGTAGAAGATCGACTATCTGAAGAATTACTCCTTGGCAATATTAAAAAAGGAGATTCGGTGGTCATTGATGAAGTAGATGGAGAATTAAAAGTAACAAAAAAAGAATCCATCAAACAATAAAATAAATACGTATCCTTTAGCATGATAAAAAGAACTGAAGTTGGTCACCTGACTTCGGTTCTTTTATTTAGCCTAGGAAAATGGTACATTTAACATAGGTGATACATAATGGCGAAGAAAAAAACGGTATTTGTATGTCAACATTGTGGATACGAATCACCCAAATGGATGGGAAAATGTCCGGGGTGTGCAGAATGGAATTCCATGGTAGAAGAAAAAATAATTCATGATCAAAAAATAGAACATTCCAGACAGGAGCTCGCACTCAATCTAAGCCGATCCCGATCACTCAGATTGTGTCTAGCGATGAACCTCGTATTTCGACTTCGATGGAAGAAGTGAATCGGGTTTTAGGGGGCGGGATCGTCCCAGGCTCTTTAGTATTGGTAGGAGGAGATCCAGGGATAGGAAAATCGACACTGCTGCTCCAAATCTCCGGGATATTGAGTAAACAAACTCATAAAGTTTTGTATGTATCGGGAGAAGAGTCGATCCGTCAAACCAAAATGAGAGCGGATCGTTTGGGAATTGATTCTGATGAGCTATATATTTTAGCGGAAACAGATGTTCATGTAATAGCGGAGCAGATGGAGCAAGTACAGCCTAAGGTCGTCATTATTGATTCCATCCAGACAGTATCGCAAGAGGATATCACCTCAGCCCCTGGTAGTGTCGCACAGGTGAGAGAGTGTACCGCTACGTTTATGAAAATAGCGAAAACAAAAGGGGTAGCTATTTTTATCGTGGGTCATGTGACGAAGGAAGGTACGATTGCTGGACCACGTTTATTGGAGCATATGGTGGATGCTGTTTTATATTTTGAAGGAGAGCGTCATCATACCTATCGTATCCTTAGGTCTGTCAAAAATCGTTTTGGATCTACGAATGAAATAGGGATATTTGAAATGAAAGAATTTGGTTTGGATGAGGTTTCTAACCCATCTGAAATGTTTCTAGAAGAAAGGGCTCATGGAGCGGCAGGTTCCATTGTTATTTCGAGTATGGAAGGAACTCGCCCTGTCTTAGTCGAATTACAAGCATTAATATCCCCAACTAGCTTTGGCACACCTCGTCGAATGGCTACAGGTGTGGACCATCATCGTGTTTCGCTGATCATGGCTGTTCTAGAGAAAAGAGTGGGATTATTACTACAGAATCAAGATGCCTATGTCAATGTGGCGGGTGGTGTGAAACTGAATGAACCTGCACTAGATCTAGGGATCGCGGTTAGTATTGCCTCTAGTTTCAGAGATAAACCTACAAGCCCATATGATGTGGTCATCGGAGAAATTGGTTTAACGGGAGAAGTTAGGGGAGTGTCTCGAATAGAACAGAGGGTCTTAGAGGCTCACAAGCTTGGGTTTAAAAGAGTCATCGTTCCAATGAAAAATACGACTGGTTGGACAGCTCCTAAAGGAATGAAAGTGATTGGAGTCGAATCTGTTAGTGAGGCGTTAGATGCTGTTTTTGGAGGGAAGGAATAATGTCAGAGATAAAAAAAAGAGATGTCATGAGTTCTGTTTTACGTTTTGTCGCTCCAGGTACAGCGATTCGAGACGGACTTGAAAATGTTCTGAGGGCCAAAACAGGAGGCCTTATTGTATTTGGATATAGTGAGGGAATCATGAATATTGTAGATGGGGGTTTTTCCATAGATAGTGATTTTTCACCAGCTAGCTTATATGAGCTAGCCAAGATGGATGGAGCCATTATTCTCAGTGACGATGGAAAAAGAATTTTATTTGCCAACGCTCAGCTTATTCCTGACTCCTCTATTCCTTCTGGTGAAACAGGAATTCGGCATCGTACAGCGGAACGAGTCGCCAAACAAACGGGCCAACTTGTGGTTTCGATTTCGCAGAGAAGAAATGTCATCACCTTGTACCAAGGACAGTTTCGTTATGCCTTGAAAGACATTGGAGTGATCCTAACAAAAGCAAATCAAGCGATTCAAACCTTAGAGAAGTATAAGTCAGTATTAGATCAAGCAATGACAAACCTAGGGGCTTTGGAATTTGAAGAGCTTGTTACCTTACAGGAAGTATCCATGGTGATTCACCGAATAGAAATGGTGCTAAGAATTAAGGCTGAAATTAATCGCTATATTAATGAGCTTGGATCGGAAGGGCGCTTAATTAGCATGCAATTAGAGGAGCTTGTATCCAATGTGGAGGAAGAAACGTACCTCTTAATCAAAGACTATTGCAAAGACCAGTGCTGTGACCCTGCCAGTGTGCTTGCTGAATTGAAGAAATTATCTGCCGATGAGTTGTTAGAAAATAATACTGTTGTTCGTCTATTAGGGTATAGTGGGACCATCAATATCCAAGAGGAAACCATTTCACCAAGGGGCTATAGAATTTTAAATAAGATTCCAAGGCTACCTTCGATGATTATTGGAAATTTAGTGGAGCAGTTTCAATACTTACCTCAAGTGATGATGGCTACCATAGAGGAGTTAGACGAAGTTGACGGTATTGGAGAAGTGCGTGCAAGAGCGATAAAAGATGGGTTAATGAGAATACAGGAACAGATGTTTATTGATCGCCACATCTAATAGTAACCGACGTTACTGCGAATGATATAGATAGATGTGAGACGGATAGAAGGTGGAGGAGTCATGTTTATTAAAAGTATTCCTAGTATGTTTACTGTTGGAAACTTATTTTTAGGAATTATGGCCATTATATTAGCTGTTCAAGGCGCAGTTGATCAACATTCAACATTTTTAAGTTATGCCGCTATCTTAGTTATCATAGGTATGTTATTAGATGGGTTAGATGGTCGCATGGCACGTATGCTAAATGCAGCAAGTGAGTTTGGTAAAGAGCTGGATTCTTTATCAGATATTGTTACTTTTGGAGTAGCCCCTGCCATTATCATGTATCTTGTTATTTTACAAAGCTATGGAGTTTGGGGTATTATAATAACAGCTTTATTTCCAATATGTGGTGCTTTGCGTTTGGCACGCTTTAGTGTACAAGATAGTGCTCCTGGATTTTTTACGGGACTCCCTATTACAGCAGCGGGAGGAGTATTAGCTACTTTAGCTCTCTATCATGAGGTTTTCGTGGAAATACTTTTACCGATGGGGATGGTGGCTCTATCCTTTCTCATGGTAAGTAACATTCAATATCCAAATTTCAAAAAAGTAGGTGTTCCTAGAGCTGCTTTTTGGATTACACCCTTAGTTGTGGGACTGATAGCTGTCGTAGCCTTTGTCTTCCCTTCAAAATTTCCAATGATTGTTTTTGTCCCGTTAGTCTTGTATGCCTTATATGGGGTGAAGAAAAGTGTCGATGGTTTAGTCAAAAGACGCAGACTTCGCAGACCTAAAAAGTCAAAAATAAAATGAATAATTTAGGAAAAAAGTATTGACGATAGTAATCCTTTTGTGCTAATATTTTAGTTTTAAATTTGACATTGTTTCTAGGTTTGTGGTATCCTGATATTGGATATTTACTTGGGGGTGACATGATGTTCGATATAGGAGATAAAGTGGTTTATCCCATGCATGGTGCAGGTGTCATAGAAGGAATCGAGGAAAAAGAGATTTTAGGACAGAAGAAAAAGTACTTTGTCATGCGAATGCCTATAGGGGACATGAAGGTCATGATTCCTATGGAAAATGTAAATCATATCGGTCTACGTCAAGTAGTGGAGAATGAAGCCATCAATCGAGTGATGGATATCCTGGGTGAGCAAGAACAGGATCTTGCAACAAATTGGAATCAACGTTATCGTGCCAATATGGACAAAATTAAAAGTGGCGATATATACGAAGTAGCAGGAGTCGTTCGCAGTCTGATGATACGTGATCGAGCCAAGGGCTTATCAACAGGCGAACGGAAAATGTTAGATCAAGCAAAACAAATTTTAATCAGTGAGATGGCTCTGGTTCAAAACCTAGAATCAAAAGAAGTCTTCACATTGCTAGATGGGTTGATCAAAGAAAGAGATGCGTCCATGTGACGCCTTTTTTTGACGAAAAAGGTTTTGAATTTGAAAAACGGTCAATAATGATAGGGGAGGTGAATAATCGTGTTAAAAAGAATGATACAGCTTTTCTTTGCTATAGTCGGAGCGGTGATTGGATACCAATATGGTGACAAGGCTGTTTCGCTATTGAATGAAATGATGAATGTTGGCTTGGAGTCTTCTAGATTTACAGGAGATTCATTTGTGTATGCGATTGTTGTAGCTGTTGTAGTTGTTTTATCGACATCTTGGTTAGCCGATTATATGGTCAGTTTGATCAGGTGGGGGGAAGAGCAGATCGTCAAAACCCCAGTTACGGATATTTTGTTTGGAGCAATGGGATTAATAGCAGGTCTTATTATTGCCTTTTTACTAATTTCACCAATTAGCTCTTTTTCTATTGTAGGACAAATTTTATCCGTATTTATTTCCTTTTTTCTCGGATATTTAGGCTTTCAAGTGGGCTTTAAAAAACGCGATGAGATTTTATCATTATTTACATTAGGGCGTCTTGGTAAAGAAAAAAAGAGTGAGTATGTTCAAAATGTGGAACATAAGATTTTAGATACAAGTGTGATTATTGATGGGCGTATTGCTGATATTTGTAAAACAGGTTTCATTGAAGGAACCATGGTGATTCCAGGTTTTGTGTTAGAGGAATTACAGCATATTGCGGACTCATCCGATGTATTGAAACGAAATAGAGGTCGTCGAGGGTTAGATATATTAAATCGAATTCAGAAGGAACTGGCCATTAAGGTTCATATTTACGAAGGAGATTTTGAAGAAATTCAAGAAGTGGATAGTAAGCTAGTGAAGCTAGCGAAAGTCTTAAATGGTAAGGTTGTTACAAATGACTTTAATCTAAATAAAGTGTGCGAATTGCAGGGAGTTCCTGTTCTAAATATAAATGACTTAGCAAATGCAGTGAAACCTGTAGTATTGCCTGGAGAAGAATTGACTGTTCAAGTCATTAAAGACGGTAAGGAGCATGGTCAAGGTGTAGCATATCTTGATGACGGAACCATGATTGTCGTTGAAGGAGGCAGGGAACATATTGGAGCTGAGATTGAAGTGCTCGTAACCAGTGTGTTACAAACTTCGGCAGGTCGAATGATATTTGCCAAACCTAAGCTTCTAGAGAAGGCATTATAATGTTATTATTTGAATGTTACAGCTAGGTATGTATAAAAAAGGAGACTGTTGATGAGAATCAACAGTCTTTCTATTGTAATTCGTAGGGGGAAGAGAGATGCAAATTGATGTTCTGATATGTGCAGCAGGTCAAGGGAAGCGAATGGGTTTAGGGCATAACAAATTGTTTTTAGCTTTAGAAGGAATCCCTGTGCTTGTTCATACCTTGAAAGTATGGGAGAAACATGAGAGGATAAGAAATATAGTCCTTGTTGTGAGTCAGGATGATCAAAAGCAAATAACCGCCATGATAGAAACATTTAAGCTCACCAAGGTGTGTAAACTTGTGATCGGTGGAGCGGAACGGCAGGAGAGTGTTTGCAATGGTTTACTTAGCTACGCACCTGATTCCCAGCCAGATATGGTATTAATTCATGATGGAGCAAGACCCTTTATTCATCCAGAGGAGATTGATCAAGTGATCTTAGCCACAGAGCGAGATCGGGCTGCTCTATTAGCCGCGCCGGTGAAAGATACGATTAAACAAGCAGATAAATCTCTGATCATAGAAAAAACATTAGACAGGTCAAAGCTATGGGCAATCCAAACACCGCAAAGTTTTTTCTATAAGGATATTGTGCAAGCGCACTTGAAAGCCAAAGAAGAAGGTATTCTAGCTACTGATGATGCCGCATTGATTGAACGCTTAGGCTACCCAATTCGGATTGTACAAGGAAGCTATCATAATATCAAACTAACGACTCCAGAGGATATTGATCTGGCGGAGTTTATCTTACAAAAGAGGAGACAGAAGGATGGGATTTAGAATAGGACAAGGCTTTGATGTTCACCAGCTAGTAGAAGGCCGCCCCTTAATTATTGGAGGTGTGACAATTCCTTATGACAAGGGCTTATTGGGACACTCTGATGCGGACGTACTTCTACATACCATTAGTGATGCTATTTTAGGAGCTATAGGGGAAGGAGATATTGGGAAGCATTTTCCTGATACTGATCCAGAATATAAAGATGCTGATTCTTATAAGCTTCTACAGCACGTCTGGAGGTTAGCGGAGCGTAAAGGGTATTCCCTTGGAAATATTGACGCTACCATTATTGCTCAGAAACCTAAGATGGCGCCGTATTTACCAAGCATGATCGAACGAATTGCCAGTGCGCTTGAGGTAGATACGGAAAGAATCAATTTGAAAGCAACGACAACGGAGAAGCTAGGATTTACCGGGCGCGAGGAAGGAATCGCAGCTCAAGCAGTTGTTCTGGTAACACGAGAGGCGTAATCTCTTGACCGATAACATAGAGAACTTTACAATACAATACATAGTAGACAACGGAAGGTGAATATAATGACAAGCCAAATAAGGGTGCGCTATGCTCCAAGCCCGACAGGACATTTACATATTGGGAATGCTCGAACTGCTTTATTTAATTACCTATTTGCCAAAAGCAATAATGGGCAATTTATTATCCGCATTGAAGACACTGATGTGAAGAGAAACATTGCTGGCGGGGAAGAAAATCAATTGACCTATTTGCGCTGGTTAGGAATCGAATGGGACGAAAGCATTGATAAAGACGGGGGCTATGGTCCCTATCGTCAGACGGAACGCTTAGACATTTATAAGAAATATTGGCAAGAGCTATTAGATAAAGGGCTTGCCTACAAATGCTATTGCACAGAGGAAGAGTTGGAAAAGGAAAGAGAAGAACAAATGGCACGGGGAGAGATGCCTCAATACTCTGGGAAGCATCGTCATCTAACAGAAGAAGAGTGCCTTGCTTTTGAAGCCGAGGGACGTATTCCAAGTATTCGAATCAGGGTTCCTGAAAACAAAATATTTTCTTTTGATGATATGGTTAAGGGTCAGGTTTCCTTTGAATCAAATGGTTTTGGTGACTTCGTCATTGTCAAAAAAGACGGCATTCCGACGTATAATTTTGCGGTAGTGGTCGACGATTATTTGATGAAAATTTCTCATGTTTTGCGCGGAGATGACCATATATCTAATACACCTAAACAGCTCATGATTTATGAAGCTTTAGGCTGGGAAGCTCCTATTTTTGGGCATATGACGCTGATCGTCAATGAACAGAAGAAGAAGCTAAGTAAGCGTGATGAGTCGATTATTCAATTTATAGAACAATATGAACAGCTTGGCTATTTACCAGAAGCCTTATTTAACTTTATTGCTTTATTAGGGTGGTCCCCAGAGGGTGAGAATGAGATTTACTCTAAAGAAGAGTTCATCAACATCTTTAAGGCAGAACGTCTCTCTAAGAGCCCAGCTGTATTTGATACGGAGAAGCTTGCTTGGATGAATAATCACTACATCAAAAAAGCTGATACGGAAAGAATAGTGGCTCTAGCTCTGCCTCATTTACAAAAAAAAGGGTTGCTGCCTCAGGAGTTAAGTCCAGAGCAAAGAGAATGGGCTACTCATTTGATTGCGTTACTACAGGAGAAATTAACTTCAGCTTCTGACATTGTCGAGGTTTCCTCTTTATTTTTCCAAGAGGAAGTACAGTTTGACGAAGAGGCTAAGGAAGTTCTCAGAGGAGAGCAGGTCCAAGAAGTCGCTCGTGTGTTCAAAGCTGAGCTCCAACAAATCGAGAGTTTTTCACCCGAAACCATTAGTGCTGCGGTGAAGGCGGTACAAAAAACAACGGGTCAAAAAGGGAAACTTCTGTTTATGCCTATTCGTGTCATGGCAACAGGTCAAATTCATGGTCCAGATCTACCTCAAACCTTATTTTTATTAGGGGCAGATAAATTAATGAAGCGCATTGACCATGTTCTAGAACAGTATCAATCCCTTGTTCAATAACAAGTAGATGGTGCGAAAATTGCTTTGCTTATCCTGTCACAAAAGAGTACAATATGAAATAAATAATATGTAAAAGCATTGAAGAGGATGAGTACCAAGTTATTACTTTGTCCAGAGAGAGCTTCCTCCTGTTCGCAGGTGGGTGTGAGAAGCTTACAAGGGAAATTTGGGAATGCCCCTCTGAGTGCATAGCCGAAATGAAGAAAGTAGGCTTATGCCGGTAAAAGCCGTTATCTTTTAGTAAAGAGGGAAGGGAATGTCTAAAGCACTCCTTCCAAACAGAGTGGAACCGCGGGATAACCGTCTCTGTGCCTATTGGCACGAGGCGGTTTTTTGGTGTTCAGATGAGACAAGAGGAGAGGGATGTTAGAATGTGGGAGGCATTAAAAAGAGATATACAGGTTGTATTTGAGAGAGATCCTGCGGCAAGAAGTGTATTTGAAGTTATTCTCACCTATTCAGGTCTTCATGCAATCTGGTTTCATCGATTGGCTCATGGCTTGTATAAACGAAAATTCTACTTCTTAGCACGCTTTATCTCTCAGGTTAGTCGTTTTATTACAGGGATTGAAATCCATCCTGGTGCTAAAATAGGCAAAGGCTTATTTATTGATCATGGAATGGGTGTGGTGATCGGGGAAACCTGTGAAATAGGGGATAATGTGACCATTTTTCAAGGAGTTACACTTGGTGGAACGGGAAAAGAAAAGGGGAAAAGACATCCAACAGTTGAAGATAATGTTCTTATTGCTTCGGGGGCAAAGGTGTTGGGCTCCTTCACCATAGGGGAAAATTCGAGAATCGGGGCAGGATCGGTGGTCTTACGAGAAGTTCCTCCCAATTCTACCGCTGTGGGGATTCCGGCGAAGGTTGTTATTCAAGATGGACAAAAAATCAGTCATGATATGGATCATGCTAATTTAATTGACCCGATTGCTGAATCGATGCGTAAAATGCAAGAAGAGCTAGAGGAATTGCGTCAGGAGATCAAAGAATTAAAGGAGGGAACGAAGGAGTATGTCAATAAAAATATATAATACTCTTACTCGTGAGAAAGAAGAGTTTATTCCCCTTGAAAAGGGGAAAGTAAAAATGTATGTATGCGGACCGACAGTATATAATCATATTCACATTGGAAATGCAAGACCTGCGATTTTTTTTGATACGGTGCGTAAATACTTAGAGTTTCGAGGTTACGAAGTAAAGTATGTACAAAACTTTACGGATGTGGATGATCGCATTATTCAAGCAGGGGTCGAAATGGGAAAAACGGCTCAGGAAGTATCGGAAATGTTTATTAACTCGTATCACGAAAACGTAGGAAAGCTTGGAGTTCGAGAGGCGGATATCCACCCTCGAGTGACCGAGAACATGACCGAGATTATAGAATTTATTAAACAACTGATTGAAAAAGGCTTGGCGTATGAATCAGGAGGAGATGTTTATTTCCGAACAAGACAATTCTCCGAATATGGTAAGCTATCCCATCAGAAGGTAGATGAACTATTAGAGGGAGTAAGAATCGAAGTAGGGGAGAAGAAAGAATCTCCGTTGGATTTTGCCCTGTGGAAAAGCAGCAAGCCAGGTGAGATATTTTGGGAAAGCCCTTGGGGAGCTGGGCGCCTGGTTGGCACATAGAGTGCTCAGCCATGATCAAAAAATATTTAGGTGATACTATTGATATCCATGGTGGGGGACTTGATCTAAGCTTCCCGCATCACGAGAATGAAATTGCGCAAACAGAAGGTTTAACCGAGAAGCCTTTGGCTAAGTACTGGATGCACAATGCCATGCTTAATATAAACAATCAAAAAATGTCTAAATCGGTGGGGAATTTTGTGCGTATTAACGACGTACTAAGTATTCATGATCCACAAATAGTTCGCTTTTTTATGCTTAGCGGACAATACCGTAGTGTGTTAAATTATAGTGATGAATTATTAGATCAAGCAAAAACGGGATTTGAACGTTTGAAAACGGTATATGCCAGCCTTATTCACCGTGATCAGACTTCCTGTTCGGGGGAAGCAAGTCATGAAGTGACTAAAAGTGTGCAAGAGTGGGAGAAAAAATTTATTGAAACAATGGATGACGATTTTAATACAGCAGCAGCGATCAGTATTCTGTTCGAGCTGGCGCGTGAAATCAACACATATTTGCGTAATGAAGAGGTCATAAAAGGAAATATTAATCTATATACAGAGACTCTTGCCAAACTAGCGAACATTATAGGTTTAAGCTTGAAGGAAGAAAACGACTTGTTAGATGCTGAAATCGATCAACTGATAGAAGAAAGGAATGCGGCTAGAAAATCGAGAGACTTTGCCAAGGCAGATCAGATTCGTGATCTTTTGACAGAGAAAGGGATTTTACTAGAAGATACGCCTCAAGGGGTACGTTGGCGCAGAAAGTGAGGGTTTCAATGATTCATAAGGAAAAACTACCTCAAGCTCCTTATCAATATAATGGGTTAGCATTAGCCTATATGGGGGATGCTGTCTTCGAAATTTATGTTCGGAGGCACCTTCTCTCTAAAGGTGGGACAAAACCGCATCTTCTGCATATAGCCGCAACAAAGTATGTTTCAGCTAAAGCGCAAGCCAAGATATTATATGCCTTGATGGACGAAGACTACTTGCTGGAGCAAGAGCTAGAAATTGTGAAAAGAGGCCGCAATGCCAAAAGCGCTACTGTACCCAAAAATACGGATGTAACGATCTATCGTATGGGGACGGCTTTTGAGAGCCTCATTGGTTTTCTCTATTTGGACGAGCAGACAGAAAGATTAGATGACATTGTACATAAAGGGTTTCAAATCATAGAAGGAAACGAGGGAGATCAATGAATGATGAATGGATTGCAGGGAAGAATCCCATACTAGAAGCGCTGAGAGCCAAGCATCCGATTAATAAGATTTGGGTATCAGAGCAATCCCAGCGAGGTTCCATGAAGGAAGTTCTACAACTTGCCAAAGAAGAGGGGATTATCGTACAATTTGTTCCTAAAAGAAAGCTGGATCAACTGGCGGATGGTGTTTCACATCAAGGTGTCTTAGCTCGATCGCAGCCTATGAATATGCTGATTTAGACAGTTTATTTGAAAGAGCCGCACAAAAAAACGAGGACCCCTTCTTCTTAATTTTAGATGAAATAGAAGACCCTCATAATCTGGGCTCCATTCTACGAACAGCAGATGCCGCAGGAGCTCATGGAGTCATTATTCCAAAGAGACGGGCGGTAGGTTTGACGGCAACGGTGGCTAAAGCATCTGCGGGAGCGGTGCAATATGTTCCTGTAGCCAGAGTCACCAATTTGGCGCAGACCATCGAGGAGCTCAAGGAGCGAGGGGTGTGGATCGCGGGAACAGATGCTAAAGCGAAAGAGGATTATCGTCAAGCGAACTTTCAACTACCCCTTGGTCTTGTGATTGGGAGTGAGGGAAAGGGAATCGGCAGATTGATCTTAGAGAAGTGTGATTTTACAGTGAAATTACCTCTTTTAGGCAATGTCACCTCGCTGAATGCTTCCGTGGCGGCGTCCATTCTCATGTATGAAGTGTATCGTCGAAGAAACCCTTTGCAGTAGGGGGTTAGGTTTTGGAAGAAGTACTCATTGTGGATGGATATAACATTATAGGAGCATCACAAAACCTAAAATTAATTGAAGAGGATGACTTGGAAAAGTCACGAGATTGGCTTGTTGAGAAATTAGCGGAGTACCAAGGTTTTACAGGCACGAAGGTGTATCTTATCTTTGACGCCCATCGGGTTCCTGGAATTGGAAAGAAATATAAAACAAAAAAAATCGATGTGATCTATACAAAAGAAAATGAAACAGCCGATGAATATATTGAGAAGCTTGTCGGGGAATTAAGAAGGGTCCAGCGTAGAATCTATGTCGCAACTTCAGATCATACAGAGCAATGGGTTGTTTTTGGACAAGGGGCGCTTAGAAAATCGGCGAGAGAGCTCATCATCGAGCTTAATAGTTTAGATAAAAACATTAAAAACACATTGAAAGAAAACTACCAGGAAAAGCCAAAAACCAAATTTCCATTGAGTCCTGAGATCTCGGAAATGTTTGAAAAGTGGCGAAGAGGTAAATAAACCCTTTGTTGACGGATTTTTTATACTTCATGTATAATAACCTTACGTAATGAAGTGGGCTAGTTCGGAGGGATGAGGGTGAGTTTAGATTTCCATATGGCACATCGTCAAGATTTAGAAAATTTACCGGATGAAGAAGTTGTAGTATTAGTCAAGGCAGGAGATTTGGAAGCACTTGAATACCTCATTAACAAGTACAAAAACTTTGTTCGAGCGAAAGCAAGGTCCTATTTTTTGATCGGGGCTGACCGTGAGGATATTGTCCAAGAAGGTATGATTGGGCTATATAAATCTATTCGTGATTTTAGAGAGGACAAGTTATCTTCTTTTAAAGCTTTTGCAGAGCTGTGCATCACAAGACAAATTATCACAGCAATCAAGACGGCTACAAGGCAGAAGCACATACCTTTAAACTCCTATGTATCACTGGACAAGCCGATCTATGATGAAGAATCTGACCGTACGCTACTCGATGTGATATGCGGAAATCGGGTCACAGATCCAGAAGAGTTGATCATTAATCAAGAAGAGTTTGATGATATTGAGGATAAAATGGGTGAAATTCTAAGTGAATTAGAACGGCAGGTATTAATGCTCTATCTAGATGGTCGCTCTTATCAGGAGATTGCTGTTGACCTAGATCGACATGTTAAATCCATTGATAACGCTCTGCAACGAGTGAAACGAAAGCTGGAACGGTATCTAGAAGTGCGAGAAATTAGCATTTAAGTATGAAGGTTGTTGAAAAAGAGATGCTCTTATGGGGGAAGAGATCACTTTTTCAACAACCTTTATTCATGGAATCGAAAGGTATTTATTTCTAGCATTGAGGAAATAATAACGAATAAGCTTCCCTTGGTTGCAGGAATTGACAGCTATTTTAATCTATGATAGAGTATGTGAGTAGCCGTGCGATTTTTGCATAGTTTTTTTATTATCTTCTATTTCTAGAGTGAATAACAACGGATGGGGATATAGAATCAACTAAGAGGGGGTGGCCAGATATGAGAGTAAACGTAACACTAGCTTGCACTGAGTGTAAACAACGTAACTATATTACTGAAAAAAATAAGCGTACCAACACTGAGCGTATTGAAATGAAAAAGCATTGTAAATTCTGCAACACTCATACACTACATCGCGAAACAAAATAAACGCTTAAGAGGGTTGTTTGTTTAGGTGAATAAATGGAATTCATGGAATTCGTGGAGGTGGCGTTGTGGGATTCTTATCGAAGATTGGCAATGGCTTTAGAAATTCTGCTAACTTCTTCAAGGATGGTTGGCAAGAGCTAAAAAAGGTGCGTTGGCCCAACCGTAAGGAGTTGACAAGCTATACAATTGTTGTTTTATCAACAGTTATCTTTATAGCAATTTTCTTTACGATCACTGACTGGGGTATCTCAGAGCTATTGCGCATGGTGTTATCGAAATAAGCCTGAGGGGGGAAGGGACAACCTGTCCTATATATGATGGAAAAAAGATGGTATGTTGTTCATACATATTCAGGGTATGAAAACAAAGTGAAAACCAATTTAGAGATGCGCGTTGAATCGATGAAAATGACAGACAAGATTTTCCGTGTCATGGTTCCTCAGGAAGAAGAAACTGAGATCAAAGATGGAAAAAAGAAAACTGTTATGAAAAAGAAATTCCCCGGCTATGTTTTAGTCGAAATGATTATGACCGACGACTCATGGTACGTTGTTCGTAATACGCCTGGGGTTACTGGTTTTATTGGTTCATATGGCGGCGGATCAAAACCAACTCCCCTATTGCCTGAGGAAGTGTCTGTGTTACTGAAGCAAATGGGTGTCGAAGAACCGAAAATCAAGGTTGACTTTACCTTGCATGAAAATGTGAAGGTAAAAGAAGGTCCATTTGCTAACTTTATTGGAACAATTGAAGAAATTCAAGAGGACAAGCAGAAGGTGAAAGTGCGCGTCAATATGTTTGGACGTGAGACTCCGCTAGAGCTTGATTTTGGTAAAGTTGAAAAAGTATAGCAGATGCGTCATGATTGTAAGAAAAAAATAAAAAAAGATTTGAAAGTTATCGTGATTTATGATAACTTTAATATGTTTGAAACCTCACGCAAATGACTGTAGAGGGAAACCTTATTCATAGAGAATAATGGACATTGGATGAGTGGGAGGGTATAAACCCGTCAACCACATCACGGACTAAGGAGGTGTGTCGCGTGGCAAAGAAGGTTATCAAAATCGTGAAACTACAAATTCCAGCTGCTAAAGCAAATCCAGCTCCACCAGTTGGTCCTGCATTAGGTCAAGCCGGTATTAATATCATGGGTTTCTGTAAAGAATTTAATGCGATTACAGCTGATAAAGCAGGTTTAATCATTCCTGTAGAAATTACAGTTTATGAAGATCGTTCATTTACTTTCATCACAAAAACCCCACCAGCAGCAGTATTGTTGAAGAAAGCAGCTGGTATCGAGTCTGGTTCTGGAGAGCCAAACAAGAAAAAGGTTGCTACAGTGAAACGTGATAAAGTACGTCAAATCGCTGAAGAAAAAATGCCTGATCTTAACGCTGCTAACGTAGAGTCAGCAATGCGTATGGTCGAAGGTACTGCTCGTAGTATGGGAATCATTATTGAAGACTAATAATGAACAGGGGTTAGGGTAAGCTTACTCTAACCTTTCATATGTGTGGGAGGATCAACCGTTAAAACCACAAAGGAGGAACTTATAATGGCTAAAAAAGGTAAAAAATATCAAGAAGCTGCGAAACTTGTAAACCGTGAAACAGCTTATGAAGTACAAGATGCAATTGAATTAGTGAAAAAAACAGCTACTGCTAAGTTCGATGAAACTGTAGAGGTAGCAGCTCGTTTAGGAGTAGATCCTAAGAAAGCTGACCAACAAATCCGTGGAGCAGTTGTTTTGCCACACGGTACAGGTAAAACACAAAGAGTTCTTGTATTTGCTAAGGGTGAAAAAGCGAAGGAAGCTGAAGCTGCAGGAGCAGATTATGTAGGAGATGAAGACTTAGTCAACAAAATCAGCAAAGGCTGGTTCGAGTTTGATGTTGTTGTTGCTACTCCTGATATGATGGCTCAAGTTGGTAAACTTGGACGTGTCTTAGGACCAAAAGGTTTAATGCCAAACCCTAAAACAGGAACAGTTACTTTTGAAGTAGGAAAAGCAGTAAAAGAAATCAAAGCAGGTAAGATCGAATATCGTGTTGATAAGCAAGGGAACATCCATGTGCCAATTGGTAAAGTATCATTTGAAAATGATAAACTTGCTGACAACTTCAAAACGATCATTGAAACTCTTATCAAGGTGAAACCAGCTGCGGCGAAAGGTACTTACGTACGTAACGTATCCATCAGCTCTACTATGGGACCTGGGGTAAAAGTAAATGCTGCTAAATTTACTGGTGGAAGATAAGAATTACTTGACTTTTCTATTTGAAAAGTGATAATATTTATCTTGTCGTAAAAATGAATAGTCATACCGTAGACAGAAGGTGCTCTCATGCTTAATATCCTTCCGAGGTTTTTATAATAATCCAAAGCAAGTTTCATTTGTATTGGAAGTTAAAGCCTTTATCTGTCTACACAGATAAAGGCTTTTATTATTTAAGGCCAAGGCAGTCGGTATGTGAGATTTTACTAGGAGGTGTAAATATGAGCGTACGTGAGGAAAAACAACAAACGGTTTCGACGATTGCTACGAAATTACGCGAAAGCAAAAGTACCGTATTAGTAGACTATCGTGGACTAGATGTTGGACAAGTAACTGAATTGCGTAAACAATTACGTGACTCTGGCGTAGAGTTTAAAGTATACAAAAACACTTTAGCTAGACGTGCTACTCAAGAAACAGAAATGACGGATCTAGACCAGTATTTAGTAGGTCCTACAGCGATTGCATTTAGTTCTGAGGATGTCGTTGCTCCTGCCAAAATCTTAGCTGATTTTGCCAAGAAGAACGAAGCACTTGAAATTAAAGCAGGGATCGTTGAAGGTAAAGTAGTGGATGTAACAGAGATCAAAGCTCTTGCAGATCTACCTTCTCGTGAAGGATTGTTATCTATGGTACTTAGCGTGTTACAAGCACCTATCCGTAACTTTGCACTTGCTACAAAAGCTGTTGCTGACCAAAAAGAAGGCAATTAATAATTAAATTACAACTATTAGGAGGAAAATAAAATGTCAAAAGAACAAATCATTGAAGCAATAAAAGAAATGACAGTACTTGAGTTAAATGACTTAGTAAAAGCAATCGAAGAAGAGTTTGGAGTAACTGCTGCAGCACCTGTTGCTGTTGTTGGTGGAGCTGGAGCTGCTGCTGCTGAAGAGCAAACTGAGTTTGATGTAATCTTAACTAGCGCTGGTGCTTCTAAAATCAACGTAATCAAAGTGGTTCGTGAAGTAACTGGATTAGGATTAAAAGAAGCGAAAGCTCTTGTTGACGAAGCTCCAAAGCCTCTTAAAGAGAAAGTTTCTAAAGAAGAAGCTGAAACAATCAAAGCTAAGCTTGAAGAAGCTGGCGCTAACGTAGACGTTAAGTAGTTTTTGATGGATCGAAGAGATTACCCGCTGTGAGAACAGCGGGTTTTCCCATCTTATCATTTCATTTTTTTACTTCAATTCTCTTTGGGTATGATAAAGATGACTGAAGTAAAGGAGTGATGTAACCATGTCAGAGCATTACTATTCTTCCAAGCCTCTAGTAGAGAGTGAGGAACAGAGAATAGAAGTTGAGCTTAGAAAACTAAACATGAAGTTCGACACAGACAGAGGTGTTTTTTCCAAGAGTCAGATTGATTTTGGAAGTCAATTATTGATTGAAACTGTTGATCTTGTAGGAAAACAGAAACTGATCGATGTAGGATGTGGCTATGGACCGATTGGAATTACTTTAGCCCGAGCAGAACCGGGTCTTCAATGTACCCTTCTAGATGTAAATCAACGAGCTCTTGCTTTGGCCGAACGAAATGCTGCCCTAAACGGAGTTCAGAACATCAGGATTATTGAAAGTGATCTCCTCGGTGCAATCAATGAAGTTGATTATGATGTGATTGTTTCTAATCCACCCATTCGAGCAGGTAAAAAAGTGGTTCATGAGTTGTTTGAACAGAGTCATCGTCATCTTCAAAAAAGCGGAGAATTGTGGATTGTGATTCAAAAAAAGCAAGGTCTGGATTCTGCGGTAAAAAAACTGGAAACCTTATTTGACACTGTAGAAGAAGTCGCCAAAAAGAAAGGATATAGGATTATACGAGCGATAAAAGGTTCATAATCTAAAATATTGACTGCTGCTTATATTTGTGTTAATCTTATAAAATGCCAACATAGTTTTTTCATATAGATCAAAGAGTAGCATATTTGTCAAGAGTAATTCTTGGGAGGTAGATGTATAATCTACATAATATATGGAAACTCTACAATAATAGGATGTTTTGTTCAATTTTATTAAAAAAATGTGGTTTATTTGAACCCATTTTTCTTTTTTGCATTTGGATATATTACTCAGGTACGAGGGGTGAAACAGTTGACAGCTCAACTTGTTCAGTATGGACGATACCGCAAAAGAAGAAGTTACGCCAGGATTAAGGAGGTATTAGAACTACCAAACTTAATTGAAATTCAAAAGTCATCTTACCAGTGGTTTCTAGACGAAGGATTGCGTGAAATGTTTCAAGAAATTTCACCAATTCAAGATTTTACGGGGAACTTGGTGCTTGAATTTATTGATTACAGTTTAGGTGAACCTAAATACTCAGTTGAAGAATCCAAAGAAAGAGACGTGACTTTTGCTGCACCACTAAGGGTAAAGGTGCGTTTAATTAACAAGGAAACAGGCGAAGTCAAAGAGCAAGAAGTTTTTATGGGTGATTTCCCGCTTATGACAGACACAGGCACCTTTGTTATTAACGGTGCAGAACGTGTTATCGTGAGTCAGCTTGTTCGCTCACCTAGTGTTTATTATAGTAGGAAAATTGACAAAAATGGTAAGGTAGGCTTTACTGCCACAGTTATTCCAAACCGTGGAGCTTGGTTAGAGCTAGAAACGGATGCAAAGGATGTCATTTACGTTCGAATTGATCGCACACGTAAATTGCCGGTGACCGTTTTGCTTAGAGCCTTAGGATTTGGAACAGATCAAGAAATTATTAATCTTCTAGGAGAAGATTTCTATATTCGCAATACGTTAGAGAAGGACAATACAGATTCAACCGAAAAGGCACTCATTGAGATTTACGAGAGACTACGTCCAGGTGAGCCGCCAACGATTGAAAATGCAAAGAGTCTACTTGAATCAAGGTTTTTTGATCCAAAACGTTATGACCTTGCCAATGTTGGACGCTACAAAATCAACAAGAAGCTACATATCAAAAATCGTCTATTTAACCAGAAGATCGCTGAAACACTTATTGATGCTGAAACCGGTGAGATTGTGGCTGAGGCAGGAGCGCTTATCGACAGACGTTTACTAGATAAGATTCTTCCTTACCTAGAAAATGGGGTAGGCTTTAAAAACGTTCATACAGTTGGTGGAGTCATTGAAGGTGATGTTGAGATTCAGACTATTGATGTATTTTCACCAGTTGAGAATGAAAGTGGAGAAGTTGTTAAGCTTATCGCCAATGGACGCATTGATAAAAAGGTCAAAAATATAACTCCTGCAGATATTATTGCCTCTATTAATTATTTTATTAATTTATTACATGGCATCGGCAGTACAGATGATATCGATCATCTTGGAAACCGTCGTTTAAGATCCGTGGGTGAGTTACTCCAGAACCAGTTCAGAATTGGTTTATCCCGTATGGAACGCGTTGTTCGTGAAAGAATGTCTATTCAAGATGCGAATGCCATTACACCACAGGCGTTGATTAATATTCGACCTGTCATCGCTTCGATCAAAGAGTTTTTTGGAAGCTCGCAATTGTCACAGTTCATGGACCAAACCAACCCGTTGGCTGAGCTAACTCATAAGCGCCGTCTTTCTGCTTTAGGGCCAGGTGGTTTAACACGTGAGCGTGCAGGGTTCGAAGTCCGTGACGTTCACCATTCGCACTATGGTAGAATGTGTCCGATTGAAACGCCTGAGGGACCGAACATTGGTCTGATTAACTCTTTATCTACCTATGCTCGGATTAATGAGTATGGATTTATCGAAACTCCTTATCGTAAGGTAGATCCTGAAACCAATCGAGTCACCTCTCAGATCGACTATTTGACGGCTGATGAAGAAGATAACTATGTCATTGCTCAGGCGAATGCCTTGTTAGATGAAGAAGGAAACTTCATTGATAATGAGATCATTGCTCGTTATAACAAAGCCAAGGATGAAATCGTTACGGTTCCTCGTGACCGAGTGGACTATATGGACGTATCACCGAAGCAGGTTGTATCTGTAGCAACAGCTTGTATTCCGTTCCTTGAGAACGATGACTCTAACCGAGCGCTCATGGGAGCGAACATGCAGCGTCAAGCTGTTCCATTACTGATTCCAAGATCTCCGATTGTAGGAACGGGAATGGAGTACAAAGCAGCGAAGGACTCTGGAGCAGCTGTAGTTGCTAAGCATGCAGGTGTGGTTGAGAGAGTTACAGCCAAGGAGATATGGGTTAGAAGAGTAGAGAACGTTGATGGGAAAGAAGTAAAAGGGAACTTAGATAAATATAGAATGCTGAAGTACCAACGCTCCAATCAAGGGACTTCCTATAACCAAAGACCGATTGTCCGTCATGGTGATGTCATTGAAAAAGGCGAAATCTTAGCAGATGGTCCGTCCATGGAAATAGGAGAAATGGCCCTAGGACAGAATGTATTAGTTGGTTTCATGACTTGGGAAGGCTATAACTTTGAGGATGCGATTATCTTAAGTGAGCGTCTTGTGAAAGACGATGTATATACGTCGATTCATATCGAAGAGTACGAGTCTGAAGCGCGTGACACGAAGCTAGGACCAGAAGAGATTACTCGTGATATTCCGAATGTCGGGGAAGATGCACTACGTAACCTTGATGAGCGAGGAATTATTCGTATCGGAGCCGAGATTAATGATGGCGATATTCTAGTGGGGAAAGTAACGCCGAAAGGGGTTACAGAGTTAACGGCAGAAGAGCGCTTGCTACACGCAATTTTCGGAGAAAAAGCGAGAGAAGTACGCGATACCTCTCTTAGAGTGCCGCATGGTGGATCAGGGATTATTCTTGATGTTAAGGTCTTTACGAGAGCTAATGGAGATGAGCTTCCTCCGGGAGTGAATCAACTCGTTCGTGTCTATATCGCTCAAAAGAGAAAGATTTCAGAAGGGGATAAGATGGCAGGACGCCACGGAAACAAAGGGGTTATTGCCAGAATTATGCCTGAAGAAGATATGCCTCACCTACCAGATGGAACGCCTTTGGATGTCATGTTAAATCCACTGGGAGTACCTTCGCGTATGAACATCGGACAGGTACTTGAATTACATCTTGGGATGGCTGGTTTACGTTTAGGCCAGCACATGGCTTCTCCTGTATTTGATGGAGCGCGTGAAGAAGATATCTGGGAAACATTAAAAGAAGCAGGAATGGACCCAGACGGAAAGACCGTATTATATGACGGTAGAACAGGTGAAAAATTCGATAATCGTGTATCCGTTGGAATCATGTATATGATCAAACTAGCGCACATGGTTGATGATAAGATTCATGCTCGTTCAACTGGACCGTACTCTCTTGTAACACAGCAACCACTAGGAGGAAAAGCTCAGTTCGGTGGACAACGTTTTGGAGAGATGGAGGTATGGGCACTCGAAGCTTATGGTGCTGCTTATACGCTTCAAGAAATTCTGACAGTAAAATCGGATGATGTGGTAGGTCGTGTGAAAACCTACGAGGCAATCGTTAAAGGCGAAAATGTACCAGAGCCTGGCGTGCCTGAATCGTTCAAAGTATTAATTAAAGAACTACAAAGCTTGGGTATGGATGTCAAAATTCTTTCTTTAGATGAAGAAGAAATTGAGATGAAGGAAATCGACGACGAAGAAGAACAATCAAGCGAAAAGCTGAATCTTAACTTAGAACTTGAAGAAGCGAATGAATAAGCTGAATGTGAATATAAATGGGAGGTATGCTCCTTGATAGATGTCAATAATTTTGAGTACATGCAGATTGGATTAGCGTCACCGAACAAGATCCGCTCTTGGTCACGTGGAGAAGTTAAGAAGCCAGAAACAATTAACTACCGTACATTACGCCCAGAAAAAGAAGGTCTCTTTTGTGAGAAAATATTTGGACCAACAAAAGACTGGGAATGTCATTGCGGAAAGTATAAGCGCGTTCGATACAAGGGAGTTGTCTGTGATCGATGCGGAGTAGAGGTAACTCGTGCAAAAGTAAGGCGTGAAAGAATGGGGCACATTGAACTTGCTGCCCCAGTTTCACACATCTGGTACTTCAAAGGAATCCCTAGCCGTATGGGATTGGCTTTAGACATGAGTCCGAGGTCGCTAGAGGAAGTGATCTATTTTGCTTCCTATGTAGTGGTTGACCCAGGTGAAACCCCGCTGGATAAAAAACAGCTTCTGTCGGAAAAAGAATACCGTAGCTATCGTGAAAAATACGGTGCTACTTTCAAGGCTGGAATGGGTGCAGAGGCAATTAAAGCATTATTGCTTGATTTAGACCCATCCAAAGAAGTAGATCAATTAAAAGAAGAACTAAAAACAGCTCAAGGTCAAAGACGTAACAGAGCGATCAAAAGACTTGAGGTACTAGAAGCATTCCGTCACTCAGGGAATGAGCCTTCTTGGATGATTCTTGATGTACTTCCGGTGATCCCACCTGAGTTGCGCCCAATGGTACAATTGGATGGTGGTCGTTTTGCGACATCAGATCTTAATGATTTATATCGTCGAGTGATTAACCGAAACAATCGCTTGAAAAGATTATTAGATTTAGGAGCTCCAGAAATTATTGTTCAGAATGAGAAACGTATGCTGCAAGAAGCTGTGGATGCCTTAATTGATAATGGTCGTCGAGGACGTCCTGTTACAGGACCAGGAAACCGACCTCTAAAATCATTAAGCCATATGCTTAAAGGAAAGCAAGGTCGTTTCCGTCAGAACCTACTTGGAAAGCGTGTTGACTATTCTGGTCGTTCTGTAATCGTAGTAGGTCCTCATTTGAAAATGTATCAATGTGGACTACCAAAAGAGATGGCTTTAGAGCTATTTAAGCCTTTTGTGATGAAAGAACTCGTTCAAAAAGGGATTGCACACAATATTAAGAGTGCGAAGCGCAAAGTAGAACGCGTAAATCCAGAGGTATGGGATGTCTTAGAAGATGTAATCAGAGAGCACCCTGTACTGTTAAACCGTGCTCCTACACTACACAGATTAGGAATTCAGGCCTTTGAGCGACTCTTGTTGAGGGAAGAGCGATCAAGCTTCACCCACTCGTATGTACAGCTTATAATGCTGACTTCGATGGTGACCAAATGGCTGTTCACGTTCCGTTATCAGCTGAAGCTCAAGCAGAAGCAAGAATCCTAATGCTAGCAGCACAAAACATTCTGAATCCTAAGGATGGTAAGCCAGTCGTTACACCTTCACAGGATATGGTATTAGGGAACTATTACATTACCATGGAAAAGGGAAATCATGTTGGAGAAGGAAGTGTCTTCAATGACCCGGCTGAAGCCATATCAGCTTATCAGAATGGATATGTTCATTTACACACAAGAATTGCTATAAAAGCTTCTTCTTTAAATAAAAAATCATTTACACCAGAGCAGGAAAAAGCACTGTTAATGACAACAGTGGGTAAAGTTATATTCAACGAAATTCTGCCCGAAACATTCCCTTATATCAATGAACCGACAAAGGAAAATCTAGAGGACGCTACTCCAGAAAAGTACTTTATCTATGACAAGGGAGCGAATGTGAAAGAGAGAATTCAAGCTCTAGAGGTCCTTTCTCCATTCAAAAAAGGATTCCTAGGAGATGTCATTGCTGAATGCTTTAAGAGATTCGCGATCAGTGAAACTTCTAAGATGCTTGACCGCATGAAGGATTTAGGTTTCTCTTACTCTACAAAAGCAGGAATTACAGTTGGAGTTGCTGATATTGTGGTTCTTGCAGAAAAGAAAGAAATCTTAGAGCAGGCAGAAAAAGAAGTCGAGGTCGTTGTCCGCCAATTCCGTCGAGGTCTGATTACGGATGATGAGCGTTATGACCGAGTGATTTCGATTTGGAGTAAAGCCAAAGACGTCATTCAAGAAAAGCTTATGAAGACGTTAGATCCATTTAACCCAATCTTCATGATGCAGCATTCTGGAGCGCGTGGTAATGCATCTAACTTTACCCAGCTTGCAGGTATGCGTGGTCTAATGGCAAACCCATCTGGACGTATTATTGAGCTACCAATCAAATCAAGTTTCCGTGAGGGATTAACGGTTCTAGAATACTTTATCTCTACTCATGGTGCGCGTAAAGGTCTTGCCGATACAGCACTGAAAACAGCGGACTCAGGATACCTGACTCGACGTCTGGTTGACGTAGCGCAGGATGTTATTATCCGTGAAAATGACTGTGGAACAGATAGAGGCCTAGAGGTAAGTGCTATTAAAGAAGGGCGAGAGGTTATTGAAGATCTTTACGATCGCCTTGTAGGTAGAACGGCATATGAAACGGTTCGTCATAAGGAAACAGGTGAAATCTTAGTTCGTCCTAACGAAGAAATCACGGAAGATATCGCTACGAGAATCGTTGAAGTAGGTCCAGAAACCATTCGCATCCGCAGTGTATTCACTTGCCGAACACGTCATGGTGCATGTCAGAAGTGTTATGGACGTAATCTAGCTACTGGTCATCAAGTAGAGATTGGAGAAGCTGTAGGAATTATTGCAGCTCAATCCATTGGTGAGCCTGGAACTCAGTTAACGATGCGTACCTTCCATACAGGAGGGGTTGCTGGAGATGATATCACTCAAGGTTTACCGCGTATTCAAGAGTTGTTTGAAGCGAGAAATCCTAAGGGGCAAGCGGTGATCTCTGAGCTAGAGGGTGTTGTGTCTGAAATTAATGAAATTAAAGACCGCAGAGAGATTGTTATTCAAGGTGAAGTAGAATCTCGTAATTACCCTGTACCATATGGTTCAAGACTACGTGTAGCTGTAGGGGATCAAGTTGAAGCAGGGCAAGAGCTAACAGAAGGTTCTATTGATCCGAAAGAATTGCTGAAAATCCGCGGAGTTCGTGGAGTTCAAGATTATATCCTAAAAGAAGTTCAAAAGGTATATCGTATGCAAGGGGTAGAAATCGGCGACAAACACGTGGAGGTTATGGTTCGTCAAATGCTTCGTAAAATCCGTATCATCGATAATGGCAACACAGCACTATTGCCAGGTTCATTTATTGATATGCATGAATACGAAGAAGCGAATCGTGGAGTCTTACTTGACGGTGGAATTCCAGCAACTGCCCGTCCAGTGTTGCTCGGTATCACTAAAGCCTCACTTGAAACGGATTCCTTCTTGTCCGCTGCATCCTTCCAGGAAACAACTCGTGTCCTAACAGATGCTGCAATCAAGGGTAAACGAGATGAACTTCTTGGATTAAAAGAGAATGTTATTATCGGAAAACTGATTCCTGCTGGTACGGGAATGAGTCGTTATCGAAACGTGCGATTGCTTCATACTGTGGAAGACGACATGATGGAGCATGAGGATGTAAAAATAGAGGCTCCTGTAGCTGCTGAGTAAAGATAGTAGAAACTGTGTAAATTAATTTTAAGGTTATTGACAACAGTGAATCACAATGGTAAACTGTTTCAGTGTGCTTATATGCCTATCTACTTTGGAGGATGAAAGATGTCTTATGAAAAAGTAAAACAGGCGACATTGTGTAGGGTAGGTTTAAAACAAACCATAAAATCTGTTGAACAAAGAGAAGCAGATGAAGTCATTATTGCCAAGGATGCAGATCCTGCTATTGTGAACTCAGTGCTTCAGATTTGTCACAAGAATAATATACCCGTAACATACGTCGATTCTAAGCGGAAGCTAGGAAAGACCTGTGGGATTGAAGTAGGAGCTGCGACGGTGGCTTTAAAAATGTAAACTAAATGTTTTTGTCTGGGCGAAAGGCTCGGACAAAAACATTACTTTTGTACAAAAAAGAACCACCTGGCTCTGTGAACATGAAATGAAGGAAGGAGGTGCTTGGAATGCCTACAATTAACCAGTTAGTAAGAAAAGGTCGTGTAGCTAAGGTTGAGAAGTCAACATCCCCTGCTTTACAAAAGGGATATAACAGCTTCAAGAAAGCACAAACAGACCAAAGCTCACCTCAAAAACGTGGAGTATGTACTCGTGTTGGTACAATGACACCGAAGAAACCGAACTCGGCTCTTCGTAAATATGCTCGTGTACGTTTAACTAACCAAATCGAGGTAACAGCTTACATTCCAGGGATTGGACATAACCTACAAGAACACAGTGTTGTGTTAATCCGTGGTGGACGTGTAAAAGACTTACCAGGGGTGCGTTATCACATTGTTCGTGGTGCTTTAGATACAGCCGGTGTACAAAACCGTATGCAAGCTCGTTCTAAATACGGTACGAAGAGACCGAAACCAGCCAAGAAATAAGCAAGACAATTGAATTTATTTTATAGAAAAGGAGGGGAACCATATGCCTCGTAAAGGTCCGGTAACTCGCCGTGATGTTCTTCCTGATCCAGTATATAATAGCAAATTAGTGACCCGTCTTATCAACCGCATTATGATTGATGGTAAAAGAGGGGTAGCACAAACACTACTATACAATGCTTTTGAAATTATTAGAGAGCGTACAGGAAATGACCCTATGGAAGTGTTTGAGCAAGCATTAAAGAATATTATGCCTGTATTAGAAGTAAGAGCGCGCCGTGTAGGTGGAGCTAACTATCAAGTACCAGTTGAAGTGCGTCCTGATCGCAGAACGACTTTAGGTTTACGCTGGTTAGTAAACTACTCACGTCTTCGTGGTGAAAAAACCATGGAAGAGCGTTTAGCTGCTGAAATTCTTGATGCTTCTAACAACACAGGTGCTTCTGTGAAGAAGCGCGAAGATATGCACAAAATGGCAGAAGCGAACAAAGCGTTTGCTCACTATCGTTGGTAGGATTCTAATCTTATATCGACTAAATATTTGATTGAAAGGAAGGAGAAAGACCATGGCTAGAGAGTTCTCCTTGAAGAATACTCGTAATATTGGTATCATGGCTCACATTGATGCTGGTAAAACGACAACAACTGAACGTATTCTTTACTATACAGGACGTATTCACAAGATCGGTGAAACTCATGAAGGTGCTTCTCAAATGGACTGGATGGAGCAAGAGCAAGAGCGTGGAATCACGATCACGTCTGCTGCTACAACAGCTCAATGGAAAGGGCACCGAGTAAACATTATCGATACACCTGGTCACGTAGACTTCACTGTAGAAGTTGAACGTTCCCTACGTGTCCTTGATGGCGCTGTAGGTGTACTTGATGCACAATCTGGAGTAGAACCACAAACAGAAACAGTTTGGCGTCAAGCAACAACGTACGGTGTACCCCGTGTCGTATTTGTGAACAAAATGGATAAATTAGGAGCCGATTTCTTATATTCTGTAAAAACGATCCATGATCGTTTACAAGCAAATGCACACCCTATTCAACTTCCGATTGGTGCAGAGGATCAGTTCCACGGAATCATCGATCTAGTGGAAATGAAAGCTACATTTTACGGAAATGACCTAGGTACAGAAATCGAGCAACGTGAAATTCCTGAAGAATATATGGATCTAGCGACTGAATACCGTGAAAAATTAGTTGAAGCGGTAGCAGAGTTAGATGAAGATCTGATGGAAAAATACCTTGGTGGAGAAGAATTAACAGTCGAAGAAATCAAAGCAGGAATCCGTAAAGGAACTTGTAACGTTGAATTCTTCCCTGTATTGGTTGGTTCTGCATTTAAGAATAAAGGTGTTCAGCTAATGCTAGATGCCGTTATTGATTACTTGCCATCTCCAATTGATGTACCAGCAATCAAAGGAACTCTTCCTGATTCTGATGATGAAGTGGTTCGTGAATCCAGCGATGAAGGTCCATTCTCAGCTCTAGCGTTCAAAATCATGACGGACCCTTATGTTGGTAAATTAACATTCTTCCGCGTATACTCTGGAACAATCAGTTCTGGTTCTTACGTTCTAAACTCTACAAAGGGTAAACGTGAGCGTGTTGGACGTATCCTTCAGATGCATGCCAACAGCCGTGAAGAGATTTCAATTGTATATGCTGGAGATATTGCAGCTGGGGTTGGACTTAAGGATACGACGACAGGGGACACATTATGTGATGAAAAACAACCTGTTATCCTTGAATCTATGCAATTCCCAGAGCCAGTAATTAAACTTGCGATTGAGCCTAAAACAAAGGCCGACCAAGAAAAAATGGGTACAGCTTTAGCGAAGCTTGCTGAAGAAGATCCAACATTCCGTACGGAAACAGACCAAGAAACTGGTCAAACAACAATTGCTGGTATGGGTGAGCTTCACCTTGACATCATTGTTGACCGTTTACGTCGTGAATTCAAAGTAGAAGCCAACGTTGGTAAACCTCAGGTTGCCTACAAAGAAACGATTCGTCAAGCGGCGAAGGTTGAAGGAAAATTTGTACGTCAATCTGGTGGTCGTGGACAATATGGTCACGTGTGGGTGGAATTCTCACCACTTGAGCCAGGTACAGGATTTATCTTCGAAAACAAAATTGTCGGTGGTGTTGTTCCTCGTGAATACGTACCAGCTGTACAAAACGGGATCGAAGAGTCACTACAAAATGGTATGTTAGCTGGATTCCCAGTGCTTGACATCAAAGCTACTTTAGTTGATGGAAGCTACCATGATGTTGACTCTAACGAAATGGCGTTCAAAATTGCAGGATCTATGGCATTAAAAGCTGCTAAGGGCAAGTGTAACCCTGTACTCCTAGAGCCAATCATGAAGGTAGAGGTTGTTGTACCTGAAGAGTATATGGGAGACGTTATGGGAGATGTCAGCTCTAGACGTGGACGTATTGAAGGTATGGACGCGCGTGGTAATGCTCAAGTTATCCGTGCTATGGTACCACTTTCAGAAATGTTTGGATATGCTACTTCTCTTCGTTCTAGAACTCAAGGGCGTGGTAACTACTCTATGCACTTCGATCATTACGAAGAAGCTCCTAAATCAGTAACTGAAGAGGTTATCAAACAAACTCAAGGTTCTTAGTTTCCAATATATTGTTTTTTGTACATGAATGTTGTAAGCTAAGTAAGGATTCATTTTTATATATGTAAATATGGAAAAAGGGTCCTTACTTATCAATAAAAAAATTAATTCTCTTATATTCAAGGAGGAAATGAATAATGGCTAAAGCTAAATTCGAACGTACGAAGCCGCATGCTAACATTGGAACAATTGGTCACGTTGACCACGGTAAAACAACTTTAACTGCTGCTATTACTTCTGTATTAGCAACTCAAGGTAAAGCAGAAGCAAGAGCATACGATCAAATCGATGGTGCTCCTGAAGAGCGTGAGCGTGGAATTACAATCTCTACTGCACACGTTGAGTATGAAACTGACAACCGTCACTATGCACACGTTGACTGCCCAGGACATGCTGACTATGTTAAAAACATGATCACTGGTGCTGCTCAAATGGACGGAGCGATCTTAGTTGTATCTGCTTCTGACGGTCCAATGCCACAAACTCGTGAGCACATCCTTTTATCTCGTCAGGTAGGTGTACCTCACATTGTTGTATTCTTAAACAAATGTGACATGGTAGACGACGAAGAGCTACTAGAATTAGTAGAAATGGAAGTTCGTGATCTATTATCTGAATATGAGTTCCCTGGAGATGACATTCCTGTAATCAAAGGTTCTGCTCTTAAAGCATTAGAAGATCCTAATGGTGAGTGGGCTCAAAGAATTCATGAATTAATGGCTGCAGTTGATGAGTACATCCCAACTCCAGAGCGTGATACTGAAAAACCTTTCTTAATGCCAGTTGAGGACGTATTCTCAATCACTGGTCGTGGTACAGTTGCTACTGGTCGTGTTGAGCGTGGAGTGATCAAAGTTGGAGATCCTATCGAAATCTTAGGATTAACTGAAGAGCCTGCACAATCTACGTGTACTGGAGTAGAAATGTTCCGTAAATTATTAGACCAAGCTCAAGCTGGAGATAACATTGGTGCACTTCTTCGTGGAGTTAACCGTGAAGACATCCAACGTGGTCAAGTTCTAATCAAGCCAGGTACTGTAAAAGCTCATACAACTTTTACTTGCCAAATCTACGTATTAAGTAAAGAAGAGGGTGGACGTCACACTCCATTCTTCTCAAACTACCGTCCACAGTTCTACTTCCGTACAACTGACGTAACAGGAATCATCAAACTTCCTGAGGGAGTTGAAATGGTTATGCCTGGGGACAACATCGAAATGACAGTTGAACTTATCGCTCCAATCGCGATCGAAGAGGGAACTCGTTTCGCTATTCGTGAAGGTGGACGTACAGTTGGTGCTGGTGCAGTAGCTAAAATCTTAGCTGACTAATCATACTAGTTATACAACGACACATAGAAAAAGGAAGTACTCATGAAAATGAGTGCTTCTTTTCTTTTTAAATCAAGGATTGGCTTGCAAAATCTGCTCAAATAGTATATTATGTTCTAGTGCCTATTTAACTTTCTATATTTATCACTTGCAATTATACGCTAAATTAGATAAAATATAGTCTGTTGGCCATTGGCTGCAATGAAATGGGAGGTTACCGATACACCAGGCCCCTTTGCCATGGCATGGGATCGGAAAATTTCCATGGAGAAGTCTGATTTATGAAAATTAGGCGAAAAAGGAGGGAATTATTATGGCAAAGCAAAAGATTCGTATCCGTTTAAAGGCATATGATCACAGAGTCCTAGACCAATCTGCAGAAAAAATTGTTGAGACAGCAAAGCGTTCAGGTGCTAATGTATCTGGTCCAATCCCGTTACCAACGGAGAAGGCTGTTTACACAATCCTACGTGCGGTTCACAAATACAAAGACTCTCGTGAGCAATTCGAGATGAGAACACACAAACGTTTAATCGATATTGTGAATCCAACGCCTCAAACGGTTGATGCTTTGATGAGACTTGATTTACCATCAGGCGTAGATATCGAAATTAAGCTCTAATTTATATAGAAGAAAACAATTTTATGGATAAATGGCAAAAAACAATTATTTTATAGGAGGTGACTTTCATGACCAAAGGAATCTTAGGTAAAAAGTTAGGTATGACACAAGTGTTCGGGGAAAACGGTATTGTTGTTCCTGTTACTGTAGTAGAGGTGGGTTCTAACGTTGTTCTTCAAAAGAAGACTGTTGAAACTGACGGCTACGAAGCAATCCAAATCGGATATGCGGATAAAAAGGTTCAACGTACAAACAAACCTGAGCAAGGGCATGCCAAAAAAGCAAACACTGCGCCTAAGCGCTACGTAAAAGAAGTCCGTGGAGTAGAACTTAACGGATATGAAGTTGGTCAAGAAGTCAAAGCAGACTTATTTGCTGCTGGAGAATTTGTTGATGTAACAGGTACTACAAAAGGAAAAGGATTTGCAGGTTCCATTAAGCGCCACGGACAATCTCGCGGACCAATGTCACACGGTTCTCGTTACCACCGTCGCCCTGGTTCAATGGGTGCTGTAGATGCTGCTCGTGTTTTCAAAGGAAAACCATTACCAGGTCGTATGGGTGGAGAGCAAGTAACAATCCAACGTCTTGAAGTAGTAAAAGTAGATACAGATCGCAATCTACTCTTAATCAAAGGTGCAATTCCAGGTGCGAAAAACAGTTTCGTTTCTGTAAAATCATCTGTTAAGACTCAATAAGGAACAGGAAAGGAGGATTCGCTATGCCTAAAGTAGCATTATTTAACCAGAGTGGCTCAACAGTTGGAGAAATCGAATTAGCTGAGTCAGTATTTGGAATCGAACCAAATCCACATGTTCTTCATGATGCAGTCGTGATGCAACAAGCGTCTTTACGTCAAGGAACACACGATACAAAAGGACGTTCTGAAGTGCGTGGTGGTGGTCGTAAACCATGGAAACAAAAAGGAACAGGTCGCGCTCGTCAAGGTTCTATTCGCTCCCCTCAATGTTGGTGGAGGAATCGTGTTCGGACCGACGCCTCGTAGCTATGCTTACAAGCTACCTAAAAAAGTTCGTCGCTTAGCTATTAAATCTGCTTTGTCATCAAAAGTATTAAACGACGAAATTAAGGTATTAGAAGGATTAGAATTAAACCAAGTGAAAACAAAAGAAATGGTGGCTATCCTATCTAACCTAAAAGTTGAAAGAAAAGCATTAGTAGTAACAGGAGATTACAATGATAATGTAGCATTATCTACTCGTAATATTCCTGGAGTAAAATTTGTTACCGCAGAAGGTATTAATGTTCTTGACGTGCTTAAGCATGATCAATTAATTATTACGAAAGATGCTGTAGCGAAGGTAGAGGAGGTGCTTGCATAATGAAGGACCCACGCGATATCATTAAGCGCCCTATCATTACAGAACGTACGACAGACATGATGGCTGATAACAAATATGTATTTGATGTAGATGTTCGTACAAACAAAACAGAGATCAAAAAGGCAATTGAGCAAATTTTTGATGTGAATGTAGTAAGTGTAAATACAATCAACATTAGAAAGAAGCCTAAGCGTTTTGGTAAGTATTCTGGTTTTACTGCTCGCCGTAAGAAAGCCATCGTAAAACTAGCTGCTGACAGCAAGCCTCTAGATTTCTTTGAAGGTGTATAAGATTTAGGTGAAAGGAGGAAATAATAATGGCTATTAAGAAGTATAAACCGACCACACCGGGTCGCCGTGGTATGACTGTATCAACATTCGAAGAAATTACTACAGATCAACCGGAAAAATCACTCTTAGCTCCATTAACTAGCAAGGGTGGACGTAATAACCAAGGTAAATTAACTGTTCGTCACCAAGGTGGCGGTCACAAACGTAAATACCGTATTATCGATTTCAAGCGTAATAAGGATGGTATACCTGGACGCGTTGCTACAATCGAGTATGATCCTAACCGTTCAGCTAATATCGCACTAATTAACTATGCAGATGGTGAAAAGCGTTATATCTTACACCCACATGGTTTACAAGTTGGAGATGTTATCGAATCTGGACCAAATGCAGATATCAAGAGAGGGAACGCCTTGCCTCTTGAAAACATTCCTGTTGGTACAACGATTCATAATATCGAAATGAAACCAGGAAAAGGTGGACAATTAGTACGCGCAGCTGGATCAGAAGCACAATTACTAGGTCGTGATGGAGAGATGGTTATCATCCGTCTTAAATCTGGGGAAGTGCGCATGATTCGTAAAGAGTGCCGTGCAACCATCGGTCAAGTTGGTAACCTAGATCACGAGTTAATTAACATCGGTAAAGCAGGACGTAATCGTTGGAAGGGTATCCGCCCAACTGTTCGTGGATCTGTAATGAACCCTGTTGATCACCCACACGGTGGTGGTGAAGGACGTGCACCAATCGGACGTAAATCACCAATGTCTCCTTGGGGCAAACCTACTCTTGGGTACAAAACTCGTAAGAAGAATAAGCAATCTGACAAGTACATTGTACGTCGTCGTAAAAAATAATTATTCATTTGGCTTTCGGTTCTTTCTAAGTGGCCGATAGCCGATTGCGAAGGGAGGTACAAATATGGGTCGTAGTCTTAAAAAGGGACCATTCGTAGATGATCACTTAATGAAAAAAATCGAAGGTATGAATGAGAAGAACGAGAAGAAGGTTATTAAAACTTGGTCTAGACGTTCAACTATCTTCCCTGATTTCATTGGACACACAATTGCAGTATATGATGGACGCAAGCATGTTCCAGTATTCGTGAATGAAGATATGGTAGGTCACAAGTTAGGAGAATTTGCTCCAACTCGTACGTACAAAGGGCATGTTGATGATGATAAGAAAACAAGACGTTAATTGATATAGAGAGGAGGTACAGTTCATGCAAGCTAAAGCTGTAGCCAGACACGTTCGTATTGCTCCTCGTAAGGTCCGTCTAGTAATAGACTTAATTCGAGGCAAAAAAGTAGGCGAAGCATCGCGATTTTGAAGCACACTCCTAAGGGAGCTTCACCAATCGTAGAAAAAGTATTATTATCTGCTGTTGCAAATGCAGAGCATAACTTTGAAATGAACCCAGATAGCCTTGTCATAAGCCAAATCACTTGTGACGAAGGAGCGACATTAAAAAGATTCCGTCCTCGTGCAATGGGACGCGCTAGCAGAATCAACAAACGTACGAGCCACATTACTGTAGTGGTATCAGAAAAAAAGGAGGGATAATGCGTGGGTCAAAAAGTAAATCCTAAAGGTCTTCGAGTTGGTATCATTCGTGATTGGGAATCAAAATGGTACGCAGGAAAAGATTATGCCCAATTACTACACGAAGACATCAAGATTCGTAACTATATTGAAAAGCGCTTAGTAGATGCAGCTGTTTCCACTATTGAAATCGAGCGTGCAGCAAACCGCGTAAATGTAACGATTCACACAGCTAAGCCTGGAATGGTTATTGGTAAAGGTGGATCTGAAGTAGAAAGTCTTAGAAAAGCATTAAATGAGTTAACAGACAACAAAAGAGTTCATATTAACATCAATGAAATCAAACAACCAGATTTAGATGCGAAGCTAGTAGCTGAAAATATTGCTCGTCAATTAGAAAACCGTGTGTCATTCCGTCGTGCGATGAAACAAGCGATTCAACGTACTATGAGAACAGGTGCTCAAGGAATCAAGACAATGGTAAGTGGACGTCTTGGTGGAGCTGATATTGCTCGTAGCGAAGGTTACAGTGAGGGTACTGTTCCTCTTCACACATTACGTGCTGATATCGACTATGGCACTGCAGAAGCAGACACAACTTTCGGTAAGATCGGGGTAAAAATTTGGATCTATCGTGGTGAGGTTCTTCCAGCGAGTAAGAGAGCGAAGCAAGCGGAAGGAGGAAAATAATCATGTTGATGCCTAAACGCGTAAAACACCGTAAGGAACATCGTGGAAGTATGAGAGGGAAAGCCAAAGGTGGAACGGAAGTAGCTTTTGGTGAATATGGTCTTCAAGCGCTTGAAGCGTCTTGGATCACAAATCGTCAAATTGAAGCTGCTCGTATTGCCATGACACGTTATATCAAACGTGGTGGTAAAGTATGGATTAAGATCTTCCCATCTAAGCCATATACAGCAAAACCTCTAGAGGTTCGTATGGGATCCGGTAAAGGAGCTCCAGAAGGATGGGTAGCTGTTGTAAAACCAGGTAAAGTGATGTTTGAACTTGCTGGTGTACCTGAGGATGTGGCTCGTGAAGCAATGAGACTTGCTGCTCACAAGTTACCAATCAAAACAAAGTTTGTGAAACGTGAAGAAGTGGGTGGTGAAGCAAATGAAAACTAATGAACTTAGAAACTTAACCACTGCCGAGATCGAACAAAAAATTGCTTCTTTTAAAGAAGAACTTTTTAACCTCCGTTTCCAATTAGCGACCGGTCAATTAGATAACCCTGTTCGTATCCGTGACATTCGTAAGGGTATTGCTCGTGCGAAAACAGTATTGCGTGAAAGAGAACTAGGAATTAATAACGGTTAAGAAAGGAGGCAAATGATCAATGTCTGAACGAAATAATCGTAAAGTCCAAGTCGGTAAAGTAGTTAGCGATAAAATGGATAAAACCATTACTGTAAGTGTAGAAACGTACAAAAAGCATACACTATACGGAAAACGCGTAAAATATACAAAAAAATTCAAAGCTCATGATGAGAACAATCAAGCTAAAATCGGCGATGTTGTAAAAATCATGGAAACTCGTCCATTGTCAAAAGATAAGCGCTGGCGCTTAGTTGAAATCGTGGAAGAGGCAGTAGTTATCTAAACAATTCAGGTGAGTGTTCATCGTGTGAAGCCTCACTATTATCTCATATGAACTTCAGACCTGAGAGGAGGTACTTGAAATGATTCAAACGGAATCCCGTTTAAGAGTAGCAGACAATTCAGGGGCAAGAGAATTGCTATGTATTAAAGTTCTTGGTGGATCTGGTCGTAAATATGCTAACATTGGTGATATTATTGTTTGTTCGGTGAAACAAGCTACACCAGGCGGCGTTGTCAAAAAGGGTGACGTTGTAAAAGCAGTTATCGTACGTTCTACAAGTGGTAGACGTCGTGCTGATGGTTCTTATATCAAATTTGATGAGAATGCAGCGGTTATCGTAAAGGATGACAAGAGCCCACGTGGAACTCGTATCTTTGGACCAGTTGCTCGCGAACTTCGTGAGAAAGATTTCATGAAGATCGTTTCCTTAGCACCAGAAGTAATCTAATGTAAGACAATAATGTTTCAAAACGAAAGCTATACATTGTAAGTTAACTAGGTCTACAAGGAGGTGCAAATCATGCACGTCAAAAAAGGTGATACAGTCATCGTTATTTCTGGGAAAGACAAAGGGAAAAAAGGGCGCGTTATCACAGCGTTTCCTAAAGCAAACCGTGTCTTAGTTGAGGGAGTTAACATGGTGAAAAAACATGCGAAACCATCTCAAACAAACCCACAAGGCGGCATCATTAACCAAGAAGCTGCTATCCATGTATCAAATGTCATGCCAGTAGATCCTAAAACAGGAAATGCTACTCGCGTTGGTTATAAAGAAGTAAACGGTAAGAAAGTTCGGATTGCAAAAAAATCTGGCGAAGCTTTAGATAAGTAGTCAGGTGAAGAAAGGAGGCCGTTTTCGAAATGGGAGCAAGATTACAAGAAAAGTATCTTAATGAAACAGTGAAAGCCTTAACTGAAAAATTCAACTATTCAACTGTCATGCAAGTACCTAAAGTTGAGAAGGTTGTTATCAACATGGGTGTTGGTGAAGCAGTAGCGAATGCAAAAGCTTTAGATGGAGCTGTTGCTGATATCGAGTTAATTACAGGGCAAAAGCCTGTTATTACAAGAGCAAAGAAATCAATCGCTGGATTTAAGCTTCGTGAAGGTATGCCAATTGGTGTTAAAGTAACTCTTCGTGGTGAAAGAATGTATCACTTCCTAGACAAATTATTTAACATTTCCTTACCTCGCGTACGTGACTTCCGCGGTATTTCTGCGAAAGCTTTTGATGGTCGTGGAAACTATACACTTGGTTTGAAAGAACAGTTAATTTTCCCTGAGGTTGAGTACGATAAAATCGATAAAGTTCGCGGAATGGATATCGTTATCGTAACAACAGCTAAAACTGATGAAGAGTGTAAACAACTCTTAACTGAATTAGGAATGCCATTCCAAAAATAAAGGAGGGAAACTTAGTGGCAAAAAAATCAATGATCGCTAAGCAAAAGCGTGAGCCTAAATTCAAAGTTCAAGCTTATACGCGCTGCGAAAGATGTGGTCGCCCGCACTCAGTCATGCGTAAGTTTGGAATATGCCGTATCTGTTTCCGTGAACTTGCCTATAAAGGACAAATTCCTGGAGTTAAAAAAGCAAGCTGGTAATCCCGACAAGAGGAAGGAGGTTAATTAAATGGTAATGACAGATCCAATAGCAGATATGCTTACACGTATCCGTAATGCAAATGCAGTTCGTCACGAGAAGTTAGAGGTTCCTGCTTCTAATATCAAGAAAGAAATTGCTGGTATCTTAAAGCAAGAAGGATTTATCCGTGACGCTGAATTTATTGATGATAACAAACAGGGGATCATTCGTATCTTCTTAAAATATGGTTCAAACAACGAGCGTGTTATTACTGGTCTTAAACGTATTAGTAAGCCAGGATTACGCGTTTATGCAAAAAACAATGAAGTACCTCGTGTACTTGGTGGCCTAGGAGTTGCATTAATTTCAACGTCACAAGGTGTTGTAACAGATAAAGAAGCTCGTCAGAAAAAAGTAGGCGGAGAAGTACTAGCTTACATTTGGTAATAAGTTTAGAGAGAAACGGAGGTGTCACACATGTCGCGTATTGGTAAAAAACCAATCGAGATTCCTCAAGGAGTCACAGTAACACTTGATGGAAATAAGATTACAGTTAAAGGACCAAAAGGAGAATTATCTCGTGAACTTCACTCTGAAATCATCGTGAAGATTGAAGAGAATACAATCCTAGTTGAGCGTCCTTCAGATAATAAATTACATCGTTCACTACATGGTACAACTCGTTCTATCGTGGCTAATATGGTAGAAGGAGTAACAAACGGATACACAAGAAACCTTGAATTAGTTGGGGTTGGATACCGTGCTTCTAAAAGTGGCGCAAACCTTGTGCTTAACGTTGGATACTCACATCCAGTGGAAATCATTCCAGAAGCAGGTATTGAAATCGAAGTTCCAGCTCAAACCAAGATTACAGTAAAGGGAATTGACAAAGAAAGAGTAGGAGCCATTGCAGCTAATATTCGTTCTGTTCGTCTACCTGAACCGTATAAAGGAAAAGGAATTCGTTACGAGGGAGAAAGAGTTCGTCGTAAAGAAGGTAAAACTGGTAAAAAATAAGCTCTTTAAGTAAGAAGGGAGTGAATCATAGACAATGATTACAAAAAGCGATAAAAATGCAGCTCGTAAGAAAAGACATGCGCGTGTTCGTCGTACAGTAACTGGTACAGCAACTCGTCCACGTTTGAACGTGTTCCGTTCTGCTAAGCATATCTACGCTCAATTGATCGATGATGTAGCTGGAACTACATTAGTATCTGCATCTTCTCAAGATAAAGAGATCAGCGCTTCCATCACAAGTGGTGGTAACGTAGATGCAGCTCAAAAAGTAGGTCAATTAGTAGCAAAACGTGCGAAAGAAAAAGGATACGAATCAATCGTCTTTGACCGTGGTGGTTATTTATATCATGGACGCATCAAAGCATTAGCTGATGCAGCTCGTGAAGAAGGATTACAATTCTAAGCTAAAAAGGAGGGAAAAAGAGAATGCTAATCGATCCAAATACGTTAGAATTAGAAGAAAAAGTAGTACACATCAACCGTGTTGCGAAAGTAGTAAAAGGTGGACGCCGTTTCCGCTTTAGCGCACTTGTTGTTGTAGGAGATCGTAATGGCCATGTTGGTTTCGGTCTTGGAAAAGCAACTGAGGTACCTGATGCGATTCGCAAAGGTATTGAAGATGCGAAAAAGAACTTAATCAAAGTTCCTCTAGTAAAGACATCGATTCCACACCAAATTACAGGAGTATTCGGTGCAGGTAAAGTTTTATTAAAGCCAGCTTCAGAGGGTACGGGAGTTATCGCTGGTGGACCTGTACGTGCTGTTCTTGAATTAGCAGGAGTGGGCGACATTTTAACTAAATCTCTCGGCTCATCTAACTCAATCAACATGATTGCTGCTACTTTTGACGGTTTAAAACGTTTAAAACGTGCAGAAGATGTTGCTAAATTACGCGGTAAGACCGTAGAAGAACTGTTAGGATAAGGAGGGAATCACAATGGCAAAAAAATTGGAAATCACCCTCAAGCGTAGTTTGATCGGTCGTAAACAAGATCAACAAAAGACTGTTGAAGCTTTAGGCTTAAGAAAAATCCATCAAACGGTTGTGCAGAATGATAACGAAGCAATCCGTGGTATGGTAAACAAAGTAAGCCATCTAGTAGAAGTAAAAGAAATCGAAGCATAGTTGCATTCATTGTAAAGAGGAGGTGTAACAATGAAATTACACGAATTGAAACCTGCTGAAGGATCTCGCAAAGAACGTAATCGTGTAGGACGTGGTATTGGTTCAGGTAATGGTAAAACGGCTGGACGCGGTCACAAAGGTCAAAACGCTCGTTCTGGTGGAGGAGTTCGCCCTGGATTTGAAGGAGGACAAAACCCACTATACCGTCGTTTACCAAAGCGTGGATTTACGAATCCAACTCGTAAAGAATATGCAGTTGTTAATTTAGATACATTAAATCGTTTTGAAGCTGGTACAGCTGTAACTCCAGAACTTCTAATCGAAACAGGTATTGTCAAAAATGCTCGTGACGGAATTAAGATCTTAGGAAACGGTGAGTTAAATGTTAAATTAAGCGTTCAAGCTAATAAATTTTCTCAAACAGCTGTAGAGAAAATTGAAGCTGCCGGCGGAAAAACTGAGGTGATTTAATGTTTGCTACAATCTCCAACATTATGAAAGTCGAAGATTTAAGACGCAAAATCATCTTCACCCTGCTCATGCTCGTTGTTTTTCGTATAGGAGCCTTTATTCCTGTACCATATGTTAACTCTGATGTGCTTTCCTTTCAAGATTCTTTAAATGCAATGGCTTTATTGAACACCTTTGGTGGAGGAGCTTTAGAGAACTTCTCTATTTTTGCTATGGGGATTATGCCTTATATCACGGCTTCGATTATTGTACAGCTCCTAACCATGGATGTGGTTCCTAAGTTTGTACAGTGGGCTCGTGAAGGAGAAGCAGGAAAGAGAAAGCTAGCACAGGTTACACGTTACGGAACGATTGTTTTAGGATTTATTCAAGCAATTGGGATGTCCATTGGATTTAACAATATGGTGCCTGGATTAATTCCTAACCCTGGCTTTGGAACTTACTTATACATTGCCATAGTCTTAACAGCAGGAACGGCTTTCTTAATGTGGTTAGGTGAGCAGATTACCGAAAAAGGAATCGGGAACGGGATTTCAATCCTGATTTTTGCAGGTATCGTTGCAGGTATTCCTACAGGTGTCAATCAGTTATATGCGCTGTGGTTTGTGGACAGTGCAGAACCATTATTCATGAGCATCTTAAAAGTCTTATTAGTCATTCTCGTGCTGATTGTGATTACAGTCGGAGTTATTTTCATGCTTAACGGGATTCGTAAGATCCCAGTTCAATATGCAAAAAGAATGGTTGGCAGAAAGATGTATGGTGGTCAGTCTAGTCACATTCCTTTAAAGGTTAATGCTGCAGGGGTTATCCCAGTCATCTTCGCCATGTCCTTAATTATATTCCCAACTACAATTGCTCAATTCTGGTCGGGAAATGTGGTTGCTAATTGGATTGTTGATAATCTTGCTTATACAGCACCACTAGGGATGTTCTTATATGTTATTTTGATCATTGGATTTACGTACTTCTATACCTTTGTACAAATTAATCCAATTCAAATGGCTGATAATATGAAAAAGAATGGTGGATATATTCCAGGAATTCGTCCTGGGAAAACGACGGCTGTCTATTTAACTCGTATCCTGAACCGTATCACCTTAACAGGTGCTATATTCTTAGCTGCTATATCAATTTTACCTCTGTTTTTCACAACGACTTTACCAGCAAGTGTACAAATTGGTGGTACAGCATTACTCATTGTAGTCGGGGTTGCCTTAGATACGATGAAACAAATTAACAGCCAATTGATTAAACGTCACTATAAGGGGTTCATTAAGTAAGGCTTATGCCTAACTTAATTCCTTATAGAATTGGAGGGGTAAGATGAATATCGTATTTATGGGTCTACCGGGTGCAGGTAAAGGAACGCAGGCTGAAAAAATTGTTGAAGCATTCCAGCTTCCGCATATTTCTACAGGGGATATGTTTCGAAGCGCGATTTCGGAAGGAACACCTCTGGGCATAGAAGCCAAGTCCTATATGGATAGAGGAGAGCTTGTTCCTGATGAAGTAACCATTGGAATTGTCAATGAGCGATTAGCGAAAGAGGACTGTAAGGAAGGGTTTCTATTAGATGGATTCCCTCGTACAGTAGCTCAAGCAGAAGCGCTTGAAAATATAATGGCTTTGTCTGAACGTAAGATTGATCATGTGGTTTACATTCATGTAGATCGTGAGTTATTAATTGAACGTTTAGGTGGTCGTTGGTTGAGTAAGAGTACAGGTAAGATTTATCACGCGAAGTTCAACCCGCCAAAGGTTGAAGGGAAATGTGATATTACCGGGGAAGATCTTTACCAAAGACCGGATGATAACCCAGAAACAGTAGCCAAGCGTTTAGATGTGAACATTAAAGAGCAACAGCCTTTATTGGACTTCTATGAACAACGCGGCTACCTAAGAACTGTGAACGGGGATCAAGATATCAATAAGGTGTTTGAGGATATATCCAATATCGTAAGAGGGCAGTTGTAAAATGATTATATGCAAGTCAAGCTCAGAACTTGAAATCATGAGAGAGGCTGGACGAATCGTTGCCCTTACTCATCAAGAGCTAGCGAAACTGATTCAACCAGGTATGACCACAAGGGAACTGGATGCAATTGCTGAAAAAATCATTCGAAAGTATGGAGCAACTCCTTCATTCAAAGGGTATGGAGGATTTCCGGGTAGTATATGTGCTTCTGTAAATGAAGAGCTTGTTCATGGTATCCCAGGCGATAAAGTTCTGAAAGATGGCGACATCATCAGTATTGATATTGGTGCCAACTTCAAAGGATATCATGGAGACTCTGCCTGGACCTATGCTGTTGGTACTATTACTGAACTGGACCAAAAATTAATGGAAGTGACTGAAAAGTCCTTGTATGTCGGACTAGAACAAGCACAACCAGGTGCAAGATTATCAAACATATCTCACGCCATACAAAAGCATGTAGAAGAGGCGGGTTTTTCGATCGTTCGTGAATATGTGGGTCATGGTATTGGATCATCTCTTCACGAGGATCCTCAGATTCCTAACTTTGGTCCACCAGAGAGAGGACCGAGATTAAAGCCTGGCATGGTATTAGCTATCGAGCCTATGGTCAATGCAGGATCACGTTATGTGAAGACACTGGCAGATAACTGGACCGTTGTGACGCAAGACAAAAAGAATTGCGTTCATTATGAACATACCATTGCAATAACTGAAACTGGTTATGAAATTTTTACAAAAGCCTAAAATGTAGGTGATGAATGTGGTTGATCCTGAAGCTATACCGCAGATCGGTCAGATCGTGCGGGTTCTCAGAGGAAGAGATGCCGACAAACTAGCGATCGTCGTTGCCATTGAAGATGGGCGATTTGTACGAATTGCCGACGGAGATAAACGGAAGTTTGATTCTTCCAAGAAGAAGAACATTCTTCATCTCGAGTGTGTCGATTTCATTTCATCTGAAGTTCAAGATAGTATTTCACAGACAGGTCGAGTGACAAATGGCAAGATACGTTTTGCCATCAATAAGTTTAAAGAAGTTCAAGAGCCCTTGATCAAGGAAGGAGACTGAATCCATGGCCAAAGAAGATGTAATTGAAGTAGAGGGAACCGTCATTGAGCCTCTACCAAATGCAATGTTTCGAGTAGAACTTGAGAATGGTCATAAGGTGCTTGCCCATGTATCAGGTAAAATCAGAATGCATTTCATTCGCATTTTACCAGGTGACAAAGTCACAGTGGAATTATCTCCTTATGATTTAACTCGTGGTCGAATCACGTATCGTTTTAAATAAGTACTGCTTGCTCATTGCCTTCTTAGTAGGCTTTTGAGCCATAAGACAAGGAGGTTTACAAGATGAAGGTAAGACCATCGGTCAAACCCATTTGTGAAAAGTGTAAGGTTATTCGTCGTAAAGGCAATGTAATGGTCATTTGCGAAAATCCAAAGCATAAACAAAAGCAAGGATAAGCCTCACTTTCCTAAAGAAAGTGAAGCCGATTAAGATAAAACAGGAGGTGCTAACTATATATGGCACGTATTTCAGGTGTTGACTTACCTCGTGAAAAGCGAGTTGAGATTGCCTTAACTTATATTTTTGGGATCGGTAAATCAACTTCACAGAAGCTAGTTGCTGAAGCTGGTATTAATCCAGATACACGCGTACGCGATTTGACCGAAGAAGAAGTAAATAAAGTTCGTGAATTAATCGATAAAACAGTTAAAGTTGAAGGTGACCTTCGTCGCGAAATTTCTCTTAACATTAAACGTTTAATTGAAATTGGAAGCTATCGTGGAATCCGTCATCGTCGTGGTCTACCAGTTCGTGGACAACGTTCAAAAACAAATGCTCGTACACGTAAAGGTCCTCGTCGTACAGTAGCGAACAAAAAGAAATAAGTAAAGTAAAGGAGGGACATATTGAATGGCAAAGCGTAAAGTACAGGTTCGTACAAAACGTCGTGATCGTAAAAATATTGAGAGTGGTGTGGCTCACATCAGATCAACATTTAATAATACGATCGTTACAATTACAGATACACATGGTAATGCAATATCTTGGGCAAGTGCTGGAAACCTTGGCTTCAAGGGTTCTCGTAAAAGCACTCCATTCGCAGCTCAAATGGCTGCCGAAACAGCAGCAAAAGCAGCTATGGATCATGGCCTAAAAGAAGTTGAAGTAACTGTTAAGGGTCCTGGTGCAGGTCGTGAAGCTGCTATCCGTTCATTACAAGCAGCAGGTCTAGAAGTAAACATGATCAGGGATGTAACGCCAATTCCACATAACGGATGCCGTCCACCAAAGCGTCGTCGTGTCTAATCTGACAGCACAGAGATAACACTCGAATGTAGTGGTATATATTTCCTAAATCTTGTTCATAATAGAATGATAGAATAGGATTCGTGTGCGCGTATGGCGTTTTGAAGGAGGGGTCGTAATGATCGAAATTGAAAAGCCAAGGATTGAAAACGTAGAAGTCAATGAGAATGGCACATATGGAAAGTTTGTCGTTGAACCTTTGGAGAGAGGATATGGAACCACACTAGGGAACTCCCTACGCCGTGTGTTATTATCCTCTCTACCGGGTGCAGCTGCAACCTCTGTTCAAATTGATGGAGTTCTTCATGAGTTCTCAACCATTGAGGGCGTTTATGAAGATACTACTGAGATTATTTTAAACCTGAAAAAACTTGCTCTTAAGATTCATTCTGATGAAGAAAAAACATTAGAAATTGATATCGAAGGAGAAGGTGTCGTCACAGCGGCAGATATTCGTCACGATAGTGATGTAGAAATACTCAACCCAGACCTTCATATTGCAACCCTTGCTGAGGGTGCCAGACTATACATGAAGATTACAGCAGGACGTGGACGAGGTTATATAACCGCAGAGGGAAATAAACGTGATGATCACCCAATTGGGGTTATTGCGATTGATTCCATCTATACTCCAGTTTCTCGCGTCAACTATCAGGTTACGAACACTCGTGTAGGGCAAGTAACCAATTATGACAAACTGATTTTAGAAGTATGGACTGACGGAAGTTTACGTCCAGAAGAAGCGGTAAGCTTAGGTGCAAAGGTTCTTACCGAGCACTTAATGCTCTTTGTTACATTAACCGACCAAGCCCAAGAGGCTGAAATCATGGTTGAAAAAGAAGAAGACAAGAAGGAAAAAGTTCTGGAAATGACAATTGAAGAACTGGATCTTTCTGTTCGATCGTATAACTGTTTAAAACGTGCAGGCATTAATACCGTTCAAGAATTAGCGACGAAGAGCGAAGAGGATATGATGAAAGTCCGTAACCTAGGTCGCAAATCGCTTGAAGAAGTACAAGAAAAATTAGAAGAACTAGGGTTAGGCCTGCGTAAAGAGGATTAACCAGTCGGCTTAAAGGAGGGAAATAGTATGGCGTATCAAAAATTAGGTCGTAATAGTTCAGCAAGAAAAGCGTTGTTTCGTGACCTAGTAACAGATCTATTCATTTACGAAAGAATCGAAACGACAGAAGCGAAAGCGAAAGAAGTTCGCTCTATCGCTGAAAAAATGATTACCTTGGCTAAACGTGGAGATCTTCATGCCAGACGTCAAGTAGCTGCATTTGTTCGTAACGAAACAGCTGACGAAACAACTGGTCAAGATGCAATCCAAAAGTTATTTAGTGATGTAGCTCCTCGTTTTGCTGAGCGTCAAGGTGGATATACACGTATATTAAAGCTTGGACCTCGCCGTGGAGACGGAGCACCAATGGTATATCTTGAGCTAGTAAAATAATCTCAACTCCAAAAAGGGTGAGGCAGGGTCTGGGCTCTCCAGATTCTGATCGTGCCCTTTTTTTGCACGATCTAAAGTGGCTGGATTGACGTTTTTTTTCTATTATATACTCTTGGGTAGCTAGCCTTTTTCAAAGGAGCCGGTTGATTGTGACAGAAGGGACATCTGAAAAACGTAAATACAAATGTACGGTGGCTTATGATGGAACGAATTATGCAGGATTTCAGCATCAACAAAATGCTCTATCGATTCAAGAGGCAATCGAGAAAGCACTGTATAAGCTTCATCAGACACCTGTGAAGATTTTTGGTTCTGGTCGTACAGATGCAGGTGTTCACGCAAGGGGGCAGGTCTTTCACTTTGAAAGCGAGCTAGCTATTCAAGAGTCTAACTGGACGAGAGCGATTAATGCTCTGTTGAGTCCTGACATTAGGATTCAGCATACCGAAAAGGTGGACCTAGATTTTCATGCTAGACATGATGTCTTAAAAAAGGAATACCGCTACTTTCTGCATCTTAGCAGGACAGAGGACCCATTCAAGAGATTGTATCAATATCGTGTATCCTACGACTTGGACTTTGCAGCGATGCTAGAAGCCGCTCGTCTTTTTCTTGGGGAGCACGATTTTACGGCTTTCTGCTCTAAAAGAACGACGGTACGAAGCCGAATCAGAACGATCTATCGTTTGGATCTTGAAAAGCACGGTGACAAGCTGGTATTGATCTGTGAAGGGAATGGTTTTCTATTCAATATGGTCCGTATCATCACAGGGACCCTTATAGCGGTCGGTAGGAAGCGTTTATCTTATGCCCAAGTAAAGCAAGCGCTAGAAACCTTAGATCGATCCTTGGTAGGACCAACAGCGCCTCCACACGGCTTATTTTTGTGGAAGGTGAGTTATCCTGAGGATAAAAAACTTTTATCTCTGTGAAGGAAATAACCTTGACTATATACTCGTTCTATAGTAAGATTGCTAGTGGTATATTTACTTAACTCAGCCCCCACAGCCCCGGGTTAATGAATATAATAAAGATGATAAAATATCGATCATATAGATTGAAGGATCAAAAAACGGAGGGAAAAAAATGCGTACCACGTATATGGCAAAGCCACAAGAAGTTGAACGTAAATGGTACCTTGTTGACGCAGAAGGAAAGACACTTGGTCGCTTAGCGAGTGAAGTAGCTGCTATTCTTCGCGGGAAGAACAAGCCAGAATTTACACCACATGTTGATACAGGAGATTTCGTTATTGTAATCAATGCGGAAAAAATCCATTTAACAGGTAAGAAATTACAAGATAAAATCTACTACCGTCACTCTTTACATCCAGGTGGATTAAAGCAGACGACAGCTGGCGAAATGCTTCAAAAGCGTCCAGAGCAAGTCATTGAAAAAGCAGTAAAAGGAATGCTACCAAAGAATACTTTGGGTCGTAAGCAAGGTATGAAGTTATTCGTTTATGCAGGTAGCGAGCATAAGCATCAAGCACAAAAACCAGAAGTTTTAGAACTTCGCGGTTAATTGGAATAGGAGGGTATTCATTTTGGCACAAGTAACTTATTATGGTACAGGTCGCCGTAAGCACTCAGTAGCTCGCGTTCGTTTAGTACCTGGCGATGGAAATATAGTGATCAACAAACGTGGAATTGATCAATACTTTGATCTAGAAACTTTAAAGCTTATCGTTAAGCAACCTCTTAAAGCAACTGAAACAATCGGTAGCTACGATGTTCTTGTTAATGTAAGCGGTGGTGGATATACTGGTCAAGCAGGCGCAATCCGTCATGGTATTGCTCGTGCATTACTAAAAGTAGATCCTGAGTATCGTTTAACTCTTAAACGTGCTGGCTTCTTAACTCGTGACCCAAGAATGAAAGAGCGTAAAAAATACGGTCTTAAAGCAGCTCGTCGTGCACCTCAGTTCTCAAAACGTTAATATTATATACGTTTCAAAGGCTCTCAAGCTATTTTGCTTGAGAGCCTTTTTTGGCGTTCCTATCCAAACACAATTAGCTGTAAAAGAGTTAACATAAACATGATCGAAACTGGGGCAATTTTTAGTAACAACAGGCCATTATAGGTTACTATCAATTTCTCAGAAGGGTTCTTTGTTCGCTTTGATATCTAACCATCCATTCATCTTCGTGATTATTCAATTTCATCTCCCCAGCGTTCCTTTATTGTTTTTAATGTATTTGAAACTCTGACTCCTCTGAGACGAATGTTCACAGAATCTCATCTATTAGCCCATCTAGCGAATTGTTATAATAGCCATGTAGGAAGCGATGGAAGAAGTAAGAATGAAAAAAGTAATTAAACAATGAAAGAAACAATGAAAGAAACAATGAAAGAAATAATGAAAGAAACAATGTAGAAGACATATGTATGTAATGAATGAGTATAAAAGGGAGGTATCTAAATTGAGTAAGAAATATTGGATTATGGGCTTGTTCCTGTGCGTTGTGGTTGGGTTCGTGGGATATCAAATTCTAGGGAGTACAGGAATCCAACAAATATCTACCCTAGAACTTGAGGAAAGACTGGCAGCGGAAGGTAGTTCCCAAGGAGTTCTCTATCTGGATGTTCGTGAAGAGCATGAATTTAGAGAAGGACATATTGCCGAAATGATCAATATGCCCTTAAGCAGTTTACCCGAAACCTATGCACAATTACCTAAAGATCAAGAAATCGTGATTATTTGTCGGAGTGGAAAAAGAAGTATGGAGGCCGTTCAATTGCTACAGGAGCAGGGCTATACAAAACTGGTCAATGTCAAGGGAGGAATGCTTGACTGGAAAGGTGCAATTGTGATGGAGTAAGGGTTTAGGCTTCAAAGCGACCTTATACTAATTACACTGAATTAAAAAGCACCTGATCCCCCACCTCCGCCTCCTGTTCCACCGCCTGATCCTCCTCCATGAGAGGAGCTAGCTGCTGATTGATTAGCTGCATGAAAGCTTGATGAAGCAAGTGGTCCAATATAGGCGAAGGAAGCGACATCTGATGTAGGATAAGGATGGTTCACTCCGGAAGTTGTAGGAGGAGTGAAGGCAGCCACGAGTTCCTCATTTTTCTTGTGCAACTTCTTCTGATTGATCCCTAGTCCATAGATATAAGCTCTCATGCGTTCATCATCAGACCAAGCCTCCCACTGAGCGATAGAAATGTCTGTGAATTGTTGTTTAAATAGCTTCCACTCATAGGATAGCTGCGTCCCTTCCACTGTCTTGGGGTGATAGGAGAAGGCATAGACGGTCACCGTTATAAATAGAGCCAGGGCGGCAAAAAAGGCTCCGAAGAGATCGTGCAAGGGAAACAAAATAAGGAACGGCAAGACAAGGAGGCTGGACAACCCGACAAGCAGGCGGTAGCCTTTTTTCTCCTCATAAAGAGAGTGCTCTTGTAGCTCTTGTTTTATGGCTTGCTGCCATTGTGACAGAAAAGAATGGTATTGACTGTGGTTTTTTTTGTTTTTTGTATAGGCTTTTAAATCGTCAAAGCTAAACTCTCCGTTCTGACCGATAATCTCAAATAACCATTTCAGTACTATTTGCTCATGGGCTAAAGCTCCTTGTGTATGAATGACCTGAAAGGAAGCTTCTCCTGTCTTCTTCACATAGCCTTGACGGACAAGGTCTAGCAAGGCAGCCGCCATCGCTTCAGGTGGGAGATACTTAGAGTTCGTATAATAGATTGTTGCTGGCAAGCTAATGATCTGCTCAGGAACTCCTTGAATTGAGGAGCCGTTCTGCTCGATAGCCCTATATCTTGCTCGTCGATCTAACCAGGCTCTGAACATAAGCAATAGAACAAAAAGTGTAAAGGTTGGAAGCCCTATTTTGGCGATTGTGACTAAGGTTTCCTTTCTTTCGGCTCTTTCTTGCTCTTGAACGATCAGTGAGTGTTGTTCTTGGATGAGGGTGTCTTTCATTCGCTGATGGATCGTTGGGCTTGCAGCAGTGAACAGATTAGCGTCATAGGCTACACGGATATCTCCATTTGTACCGCTGGGGACTTCCCCCAATTGAAAAAGGATGGAGCCGTCCACTTGAATGGTTTCTGTTGCAAACGCCTGATCATAACCAAAGGCAACGACAGGATGCGTTGACTCGGGTGGATATATGACAATCGACAGATTTTCATAGGTAGATGGGTTGCGGCTATCGAAGAATGGCCAATAGAATTGTGCCACATCCTGATAGACTTCAATACCCTTTTTGATGGTATATTGAAGGGTTACTGTCACACTTTCATCCTGACCTTTACGATGTATTTTATATAGATCATTTTCCCTTTCAATTTGTAGGGGATACCCCTTTTCAGCTGCTCTAAAATGAGTGATTTCCGTTCCGGATTTTGGAACGATCTCGCGAGTGATCCCATTAAATTCTCCACTAAATTCGTACGTGTGTATTTCCTCTACGTGTACATTCCCGTTTTCTTGCAGGTACGCATTGATTTGAACATTCGTAATAGAATAGTCCACAGCCCAAGCTTGACTAGGGAATAATATCAGCACAGCAAGGAAAAACAATAAAGATATGCTTGCTTTCTTCATCTACGTCACCTACCTCCCATACTTTCTTCTATGTAATGTAGATACGAGAGAACAAGAGAGAAGTTTCGGAATTTTACCCAGACCTTCTTAGAGGTTGTCATAGAATTTCCCTAGCCATCGTATACATGTATAGATGATGGACAAGGGGGATGACCATGAGATGGAATCTTAAAAAAATGATAATGGGTGGTTTCGCATTTGCTGTGCTAATTTATATTTTTACAACAGATCAATCCTACGATTTTTCAAGATCAGCTTGGAGCCTTCCTCTAACGGGAAAGGTGATTATTTTGGACCCAGGGCATGGTGGTGCTGATGGTGGTGCCATCAGTAAGCAAGGTTTAATAGAAAAAGAAGTCACCTTAGCGATATCGATTTATCTGCGGGATTTATTGCAGCAGTCAGGGGCACTTGTCTTAATGACACGGGAAACTGATACGGATTTGGCAGATGAAGAATCGAAACGAGCAGGGAGAAGAAAAGTAGAGGATCTAAAAAATAGGGTAAAGATGATTAATGAAAATAATGCCGATTTATTTATTAGTATCCATCTCAATAGCATCCCTTCTCCCAAATGGAGGGGGGCTCAAAGCTTCTTTCATCCTCAATTTGAAGAAAGCCATCAGGTTTCCCTTTTTATTCAGGATGAGCTGATACGAAACCTAGAAAATACGAATCGGAAGGCGAAAAAGAATCAAGATATTTTTATCCTCAGGCATGCTGAAATACCTGGATCTTTAGTAGAGGTTGGCTTCTTGTCCAATGCAGAGGAGTCCATTCTTTTAGAAACAGCAGAGTATCAGAAGAAAGTAGCCAGTTCCATTTACCAAGGGATTCTACGTTTTTATTCTGGAGAAAAAGCGAGCCCAATTCAGGACTAAAAATTGGGTTCGTGCGCAACCTATGCTATACTAAGGGCAGAAAATACGAAGAAAATATAAGACAGAGCCAAAGAGGTGTTCATTCATGTTATCAGAACAACAAATAGTCGATGCATTACGTCCGATTCAAGAACCAAGCCTACATAAAAGTCTTGTCGAGGTTGGTGCGATTAAAGAGATAAAAATTAATGGTTCTTATGTCAGTCTTAAGGTAGCGCTTTCAAATCTAGGGACTCCCGAGCAGGTGGGGGTGCAAAATCAAATTATTCAAGCTGTCAAAGCAGCGGGAGCAGAAACTGTAGGGCTGCGTTTTGCCGAATTGACGTCTGAGAATCAACAACAGGGGTCTCCGGCTAAGGGAACAGGTGATGCCCTGCTTTCTAAGGACTCGAAAACGGTATTTATTGCTGTAACGAGCGGGAAGGGCGGAGTTGGGAAGTCCACAGTAACCGTTAATCTCGCAACTGCATTAGCACGCCAAGGGAAACGAGTGGGAGTCATTGATGCGGATATTTACGGATTTAGTGTCCCGGATATGATGGGAATTGACTCACGTCCTCAGGTTGTCGGTGAAGTGATCTACCCTGTGGAAAGAAAAGGAGTTAAGGTCATGTCGATGGGCTTCTTCGTGGAAGATAATGCGCCTGTGATCTGGAGGGGACCGATGCTCGGAAAAATGCTGCGTAATTTCTTCAGTGAAGTTCATTGGGGGGAGCTTGATTATATGATTTTAGATCTGCCTCCAGGAACGGGAGATGTCGCCTTGGATGTCCATCAAATGTTACCAGAAAGCAAGGAGATTATTGTAACAACCCCCCATTCAACAGCAGCCTTTGTTGCCGCTAGAGCAGGTTCAATGGCGTTAAAAACAAATCATGAGATTCTAGGAGTAGTTGAAAATATGTCCTATTATCAGTTGCCGGATGGAACGAAGGACTGTATCTTTGGTCAAGGGGGCGGAGAGAAGCTGGCGGATGTACTTGATACAGAGCTTATTGCTCAAATTCCTTTAGGACAGCCTGTCAAAGAACAGGATGAAACAGCGACCGCCTTATATACGGAAGGAACGTTAATTGGAGATATCTATAGCCAATTAGCGAAGAAGGTCATGCAGAAGGTTGTTATTCCTTCATCATAATGCAAGCTTACAAATAGAAAAACACAGGGTTTGTGGAAGATCTATCCATGAGATCTGTCCTGCCCTGTGTTTTATTCGTTTTTTCTATCAATTAACTGCTTTCTTCCCCTTCACTTCCTCCGCCGCCTTCTTCTTTCTTTTTCTTCTCATCTTCAGGAGGGCTTTCAGCAACCTTGCCTAGCAGCTCTAGAAGTTCTAGGCGAAAGTAAGGACTTTGGATGGCATCTTTCATGACGCTCATAGTTTGCTGTCTGAACTCATTGGATTTGGCCATCTCTAAGAATTGCTTTTCCATTTCGGGATCCTTCAAGACCTCGATTAAAGAAGCACGATATTGCGGATCTTTCATCAGGTCTTTAATTAGTTTCTTATGTTCATCCTCTAATTGTTTCGCATATTCCTTCATAAACTCGGGATCACTCATAATTTCTTTTAATTTTTCCGTATTCTCTGGGTTCAGGATGGTTGTTTCAATGGTTTTTTTGACAAAAGGTTCATCTAGCAGCAGTTCTTGTTTAACCTTATCTTCCTGCATGACCTCCTCAACTGCTTTTTTCCCTTCATCGGTTTGTAGAATATCGACGACCATTTGCTTGGTTTCTTTATAATCAGGCTTGGCTGTTTGTTCTTCAGGAGCACAGCTACTAACGAAAAGCATAAGGACAATAAAGACGAACGCAAGTAAGAGGGTCATTGTCTTCTTTAGAAAAAAATGTTTCATAAAATGACACAGCTCCTTTCAAAAATCTATATGTTTAATATGCATCTGTGGAATGAATTTATACTTTTTGGTACAATCGTAAGCAGGGTGTTTAAAGAATCCAAGAATAATGTAATATTTTTTTACATAGAGAGAAAGTGGTGACCGAACATTGAATCTAAAGAAATTATTTTACCTCATTATAACGACCTCTCTGCTGGGGGGATTTAGTGCCATTACGACTGCTTTGGCGTTAGGGTATGAAGGGGCTCAAGGAAAAACCTTAGGAGATATTGTTGCTGTAGGGATTTGGTTGTTTATTGTTGGGCTGTTATTTAGTGTAATCAGTCAGATGGGCTTTTTTGCTTATCTTACTATTCATCGTTTTGGACTTGGTCTTTTTAAATCTCACAAGTTATGGAATCGTGTCCAGATTGTCTTGATCGCTTTTACTTTTTTTGATCTCATCTATCTGCGGTACTATGCCTTTCACACGCCCGGTGAGTCATTTTTTCATTATGTAGCTATGCCCGTCATATTACTGCTTGCTGCCTTGCTTGGTGCGTATTTTAAGGCGAAGGAAACTCAAAAATTTACCTTTATCCCCGCTGTTTTCTTTCTGTATGTGGTTACAACCATTGAAATTGTGCCTGCTTTGACTCAAAATGATTGGAATTGGATTATCCTTATGCTAGTGCCTATGTTTGTCTGTAATGTCTGGCAGTTGCTTCTACTTCACCGTTTGTTGGGGGAATCAAAAGAAAAAAGTGCCTGAGGCTTACTCATAGCACTTGGAAGAGTTTAATTTAGTTGTTTGACCTTACTATTGACTCCAGAGATCAATTCAGAAACAGTGACAAAATCATAGCCGTTGGACTTCAATTGGTCAATGATTTTGGGAAGAGCTTCATGAGTTTGTTTACTGGAATCACTAGCATGAAGTAAAATGATATCTCCTGGATGAGCTTGACTCACTACATTTTGAACAATGTTATCGACTCCTGGGTTCATCCAATCCTTCGAATCTGTATCCCATTGAATCACGGTGTAGCCTAGTTCTTGTGAAATGCGTAGAACACGCTTGTCAAAGTCGCCATTGGGAGTACGAAGTAATTTAATGTCCATTCCTGTTAGGGATTTGAGGGTCTTGTCTGCTTTAAGAATTTGCTCACGAATTTCATCGTCTTTAAGTCGGCTGTAATTAATATGCTTGTGTCCGTGGGAACCAATTTCAAAGCCCATCTCCTTTATTCGTTGGACAATCTCTGGATGATGTTCAGCCCAAGGAGCAGATAAAAAGAAAGTGGCTTTTTTCACACCCTTAGCTTCTAGAACATCCAGAATGGGTCCAGGTCGTTCACTTCCCCAAGAGATGTCAAAGGTGAGAGAAAGCTTTTTTTCGTTTGTTTCGACTTTATAAATGGCTTCTGGCCCATCCGTATTTTGTACTGTCATTTTCGAGAAGACAGACATGGAATCTTTCTCTACGTAGATAATGCCCGCTGTAAAAAGCGCAGCCATTGTTAAGATCAGTAATCTTTTTATTTTTTGACCATTTAAAACCCAGAAAACATTCATTGGGTGGTACCCCCTGTCCAATAAGTCTATATTAGAATAAGTATGTACAAGAACGAAATTTATGCCCAAAAAAAGGAGTTGCTTTTCATGAGGGATGTAAAAAAATTAATAAAAGAGTCTTGGTCAGCGATTTTTTTAGCGGGACTACTAATGTTTGCAGGTGCTTGGCTTGGGTATCAGTACAGTCACGTTTTTGATAAACACATCGCTGCTATGATGGATCAGTTAAAAGACATCGTGGAGCATATTGAAGGAAAGGACAGTCCGCTGTATACGGCGTGGTATATCTTTCAGAATAATACGAAAGCAGCCATGATGATGGTGATCTTAGGTATCTTCTTCTTTTTTGCCCCTGGCTTCACTCTGTTTGCTAATGGCTTGGTGATTGGGTATGTATTACACACGTCAGCGAATGCAGGAGTAGCACCATTAGCCGTTATTTTGTATGGATTAATGCCTCATGGAATTTTAGAGCTTCCTGTCATTATTGTAGCTGGAGGACTGGGCATGTTTCTGGGCTGGCGCTTATTGAGATGGTTTTGGGGCAGCGAAGGGTTTTTTGCTCACGCTTTTGGAGAAAAACGCAATGTTGGGGTAAGAACGTTATGGGAGGAAAGGGGAAAACAGATTTTTAAAGAACGACTTCATTCTGTTTCAGCCCTCTTAATTATCATGATATGCACACTGTTTGTAGCTGCCATGATTGAAAGTTTTGTCACGCCTCTCATCATAGAAAAAATGATTCGATCCTAAAAAAATTAGAGGGGATAGTCATAAAATACCTCAATTTGGGAAATAACAATGACACATGGGAAATCAATAAATGAGGTGTGGCAGATGATTGGAATGATGCTTAATCAAAAGGAAACACTAGAGCTGGAATATTTATTGAAAAAGGAGTTAGAGGAGCTTTTATTGGATTTATCTGATGAAAGAATTGATGGTCTTGTCAGGCGTGCCATGGAGGAGCGGTATAAAATTATCTTTAAACTATATGGACGATTTGTTTCTCCAAGAGAGCTATCTAAATATATCAGAAAAAAATCACAGCATGTGTAAGGAATTATAGATCTCTACGTTATAATAACAAGCCATAAACATTATCTAGATGGAAGATAAGCTGTTTATAATGAGGGGAAAAATTACCGTCAAAAATGGGTTGCAAAAAAAAAAACATTGTATACTAATTCTTGTCCTCAGGAACAGGTCAATAGCTTTGTGGACAAGATATACGATGTAAGTTAACGAAGATTGATTTATTCCACAGTAGCTCAGTCGGTAGAGCAATCGGCTGTTAACCGATCGGTCGTAGGTTCGAGTCCTACCTGTGGAGCCATGCTTCCATAGCTCAGTCGGTAGAGCGCTTCCATGGTAAGGAAGAGGTCATCGGTTCAATCCCGGTTGGAAGCTCCAGTTTATTATATGCCCGTTGGTCAAGCGGTTAAGACACCGCCCTTTCACGGCGGTAACAGGGGTTCGAATCCCCTACGGGTCACCATTTTTCTAAGAAGCAGGATTCTCACCCAAGGGTTCCCCAGAAGAAGTAACGCACAAGAAGCTATTCACTGGACTAGCTAACGCGTCGGAATCCTACCTGATGGTCCAACTAATTCTAAGAAGTA
>NZ_BAMO01000033.1 GCF_000615945.1 Caldalkalibacillus mannanilyticus JCM 10596 | reverse complement strand
AGCGTATAAGAATTTATAAGATTTTAGGGATCGAGAGATCCCTTTTTAAGTTTTCTGATAAAATTGGAGACAGAAAATCCGCGAACAGAGTGGAAGAGATCCAATGTTAGACTAGAGAGGACAAGCTAGGCAGGAATACCTGCCGAAATGGAAGTTAAGCGATGAGCGTTGGAATGGAGGATAGGTATTCCCCTGCCGTCAGTTTGAGGTATTAAGCTTCATAAAAACACAAAACAAAAAGGACTCGGGCATTGCCGAGTTTTTCTTATGCACTTATCGAATCGAAATCATTATAATAATATAGATCAAAAAATAATCCCAAAAAATAAAAATAAATGAATAATGAGAGTATGAAATGGGCAAAGGATTTCCATAATGAAGAATAGATAGCGGGATGTGGCAAATTGAAACCATTACATGGGGAAACGGAGGAGTAGAAATGAATCAGTCTGAACTTCAAATAAAGAAGAAACAAAACACGACTTGTATTGTTTGCTCAAAAGAACATCATATTGGTATTCATATATGGGATCATTTTATTTGTAAAGAGTGTGAAGGTGAAATGGTAAGTACAGATGTGGTAGATGAAAAGTACCCTTTCTTTATTAAACAAATGAGAAAAATATGGTTAAAAGAAAATGCTTAAAGCAGAGATCTTAAAGTCTCTGTTTTTTTACGTTCACAATCAGTGTAAAATAGATAACAAGAATCATGTAGAATCATGACGGAGAACCAAATACAAGGGAGAAAACTCAATGAAGCATATACGGAGAGAAGCTCCTATTCAACGTGCCCTAATGGAATTTGCTGAAAAGCAGCCTAAGCGTTTTCATGTACCAGGGCATAAAGGAGGACATTGCATTCAGCCTAATGCGTATCCAACGCATCAGACAGTCATGAAATGGGATGTTACGGAACTAACGGGCTTGGATGATTTACACCATCCTGAAGGAATGATAGCGGACGCTCAAATGCTGGCAGCCCAAACTTTTTTTGCTGAACAGACATTTTTCTTAGTCAACGGGAGTACGGTTGGTAACATCTCTATGATTTTAGCGACCATGAATCGCGGAAAGCAGGTCCTAGTTCAGAGAAACAGTCATAAATCTATTTTTCATGGACTGGCATTAGCGGGCGCAGAAGCTATATTTCTAGAACCCGAAGTGTGCCCCACTTTCGCGGTTCCCATTGGCTTACATGTTGAAACGGTAAAACAAGCAGTGGGAAAATATCCTAAGGCTAAAGGACTTATATTAACCTATCCCAACTATTATGGAATGGCTGGGGATATACAAGAAATGGTTGAATATGTTCACCACAAAGGACTTTTTGTCCTAGTGGATGAAGCGCATGGTGCTCATTTTGGACAGTATACAGGATTACCTCCGTCAGCCATGAATCTAGGAGCGGATATCAGTGTTCAATCGACTCATAAAATGCTAACCTCGATGACCATGACTTCGATGTTACATGTGCAAGGCAATAGGGTGAGTAGAGCTGATTTGAAGTATTATTTGCAGAGCTTGCAATCCAGTAGCCCTTCCTATCCGTTAATGGCATCATTAGATTTGGCTCGTCAGTTCATTCAGGATAGAACCGAGGATGATTGGAGATTAAGCATAGCTGAGTATGAGGAACTAAGGACTCAAATAGGACAAGCTGGGTATGTAGCCTCTTCCCTTATTGTTCAGGAAGCAAATCAGTTTAGGGTAGAGATGGACCCATATAAACTGACGATTCGCTCCATAGAAGGGTTATCTGGTTATGCTTTACAAGAACGATTAGAGCAAAAAAACATCTATTGTGAAATGGCAGATCCTCAAAATATTTTACTTACTTTACCATTAGACCCTGTTGAAGAGTGGAATCAGGCGTTGGTGCAGGAGCTACAAAATATTTATGTCCAACATAAGCCGAAGACATATGTTGAACCTCATATCAGCATAAGTTCGAAGCACAAAGAAGGGAAAATAGGACAGCCTATTGTGATGAAGAGCTATAGAGAGCATGAACAACAGGAGGTCCTCTTCTCCTCCTCGATCGGCAAAATAGCGACTGAAATGATCATTCCCTATCCTCCAGGAATCCCCCTTATATTATCTGGTGAAAGAATCACTTCAGAAGCGATTCAGAGCATTACCCAGCTTCAAGAAAAAGGTGCTTATTTTCAAGGGAAAAATAGAGGATTTAAGACGATAAAAGTGGAAGTATAGAATAAGGAAATGAAGCAATCAAGGAGACAGAAGATCGTGAATGGATTATTTATCACTTTTGAAGGTCCAGATGGATCAGGAAAATCAACACAATTACAACGACTTGTTGAGTTCTTACAAGAAAGAAACATCGACTTTATTAAAACCAGGGAGCCTGGGGGAACGACAATAAGTGATTTAATTAGACAAATTATTCTAGATCCAGAGCATACGAAAATGGCATCAAAAACAGAAATATTGCTCTATGCTGCTTCTAGAGCTCAGCATGTTGAGGAAGTGATTAAGCCAGCCCTGCAACTGGGGAAAGTAGTTGTTTGTGATCGCTTTGTAGATGCAAGTATAGCTTATCAAGGATATGGCTTAGGCTTTGGAGAAGAGATGATCCAAGAAATTAATCGCTTCGCCACTGGAGGGTTAACACCAGACCGAACGTTTCTCATTGATGTATCTCCAGAAATCGGGAGAGAAAGAATGAAGGCGAGGAACGCTCAAGAATTTAATCAATCCTTAGATCGCATCGAGCAAAAAGAATTGGACTACCATCAGAGAGTGCGTCAAGGCTTCTTAGCCCTAGCGAAAAGTGAGGCAAGAATCAAATTAGTGAATGGAGCCGAATCGATAGAAATGATTCAAGAGCTTATTAGAGAAGACATTCAGCAACTTTTGAGAAACAGATAGGGCTGATAAATCATATGATAACCGTATAGGAGGTGTCGGCTATGAAATTGGTCATTGCAGTAGTGCAGGATAAAGACAGTAACCGCTTATCAAGTGCGCTTGTTAAGAAGGATTTTAGAGCTACCAAGCTAGCCAGTACAGGAGGCTTTCTAAAAGCAGGAAATACTACTTTTCTAATTGGAATTGATGATGACAAAATGGATGAGGTACTTGAAATAATTAAGAAAAACTGCCAGTCTCGTCAACAATTAGTCGCTCCAGTTTCTCCTATGGGAGGAAATGCGGACTCTTATGTGCCCTATCCCGTTGAAATACAAGTGGGTGGTGCCACTGTGTTTGTTGTCGATGTGGAGAAGTTTGAACAATTCTAGGAGGATACAAGGAGCTAACTATGCAATTTGAAAACACGACACAGCCCCATATGATGGAATGGATCACGAAAATTATTGCCAAAAATCGCTTAGCTCATGCTTATCTTTTTGTGGGGAAAAAAGGAGCTGGGAAGAAAGCTTTGGCTCTTTTTTTTGCTCAAGCCCTATTTTGTATTCAAAGAGAGGATCAAATGCCTTGTGGTCAGTGTCACGAGTGCCAACGAATTCGAAATAGAAACCATCCTGATGTGCATTGGGTTGAAGCAGAGGTACATCCATCAAAATTGATCAGGTTCGTCAATTACAAAAGGAATTTTCATATCGTGGTGTAGAAAGTAGCCGAAAGGTATATATTATAGATCGCATTGAAACGATGACTGTCCAAGCCTCAAACAGCCTCCTTAAATTTTTAGAGGAGCCCCATTCTGGAACCGTGGCGATCCTCTTGACGGAACATCGCCATCGCTTATTACCAACGATTATCTCTAGATGTCAAGAGATGACGTTCTATCCACCTTCTCCTGAACAGCTTATGGAAGTATTATCTCCTGAATATGGACTAGCTATAGCAAAAACAGCCTCCCACATAACAACAGATTTGGAAGAGGCACGTAACCTTTGCCAATCAGAATGGTTTGCAGAACTAAGAAATTTAATGATACAATTAGTAGAAGAGATTCTGCAAAACTCTTCAAAGGCTTTTTTTCATGTACAGGATAAATGGTTGAAAGTTGCCAAAGAAAGAGAACAAATCGATATAGCGTTAGAGTTTCTTTTGTTTTGGTATAAAGATCTCATGTATACAAAATGCCATCTAACGGATAAATATATAAATATTGATTCAGTAGAAAAGTTAAATAAGCAGGCGCTATTACTGTCTCAGGAGAGAATTACTAGGGGAATTGAGGCTATACTAAGTGCCAAAAAGCGCCTTTATGCTAATGTTAACCCACAACTCCTTCTAGAGCAATTAGTGCTTCGTTTAAAGGAGGGATAAGCGATGTTTAAAGTCATTGGAGTTCGATTTAAGAAAGCTGGAAAAATCTATTACTTTGATCCAGATCAATTTGATATAGAGAAGGACCAATTTGTGATTGTCGAAACGTCTAGAGGAATTGAGTACGGAAAAGCCGTGACGATGATTAAGGAAGTCAATGAGGATGATGTGGTTCTCCCACTGAAAAAGGTGCTGAGAATTGCAGATAATAAAGACAAGCTCCAAGTAGATGAGAATAAAAGCTCAGCTAAGGAAGCCTTTCATATTTGTGCGGAGAAAATACACGAGCATGAGTTAGAAATGAAGCTTGTTGATGTGGAATATACGTTTGATCGTAATAAAGTGATCTTTTACTTTACGGCAGAGGGGCGAGTTGACTTTAGAGAATTGGTCAAGGATTTGGCAGCTATTTTTAGAACACGGATTGAACTTCGACAAATAGGAGTAAGAGACGAGGCTAAAATGCTTGGTGGAATCGGTCCATGTGGTCGTGTATTGTGCTGCTCATCCTTCTTAGGGGATTTTGAACCTGTTTCCATTAAGATGGCCAAGGACCAGAATTTATCTCTGAACCCTTCAAAAATCTCTGGGTTATGCGGTCGCTTGATGTGTTGTTTAAAATATGAGAATGATCAATATGAATCGGCAATTAAGGATTTACCGGACATAGGTGAAACCGCGAATACGCCGTTAGGCAGAGGTCGAGTGGTAGGTCTGAATATCTTAGAGAAATTGGTTCAAGTGGAGCTGGCAGAGCCAGAGAGAGTGATTGAGTTTACCCTTGACGAACTGATTGGAGAACAGGTAAAACTAGAGGCAGTAGGCAATCAATTAGTCGAAGATTAGGGTGATGGGATTTAGGACGGGGTGGATATAGTGGATAAAAAAGCGTTATATGACCATGTAGTACATCTTGAACATCAGATAGAAGAACTCCATCAAAATATAGGTAATATTAAACAAATAGTGGCCAAGCTGATTGAAGAAAATAATTACCTAACACTAGAAAACAAACACCTCAGAGAACGACTTGACGAAAAGGTAAAGGAAGAAATTACTCCACCAACTGATGTTGAGAATCTAGATAAAAATCATAAAAAACAGTTAGTTGGAGAAGGCTATGACAATCTAGCTAGACTTTATCAGGAAGGGTTTCATATATGTAATTTACATTATGGAAGTGTTCGACGTGAAGGAGATTGTCTATTTTGCCTCTCATTTTTAAATAAGTAAGAAAAGCTTCTATTGAAGCCCTTTCGAAGATGTCGTCTAGTCCTTCTTTAGAGGAAGCTTTCACAGCAACTGCATAAGTGACGCTAAGCGACAACGTCGCAAGTCGTCCTATATCATGCTGCCAGAAAGTATAAATTTTTGTTATAAAGATTATACAAAAATTTATACTTTCTTATTCAGTAAGAAAGGAGTCTGGGGAACAGACTCTTTTTTCACATAGAAAAACAGAATAGCGATTGTTTGTAGGCCAACGATTGTTAGTATTATTACATAGAAGATAAAGGAAGAAGAATATGGAAGTAAAACTACAGCAGAATGAACGTATGGATTACCTATTAACCAATGATTTAAAAATCATTCAGAGCCCAGAGGTTTTTTCTTTTTCAATGGATGCCGTATTATTAGCTAAATTTGCTTCTATTCCTTTAACTAAAGGGAGAATGATGGATTTGTGTACGGGAAATGGAGTGATTCCTCTCCTGCTTAGTGCTAGATCTAAGGCTAAGATTGAAGCTGTTGAAATTCAGGATAGACTATTTGATATGGCGAACAGGAGTGTGGCTTTAAATCAGCTTCAAGACCAGATTACGATTCATCATATGGATTTGAAGGAGGCCCCGCAAAAAATAGGGCATGGGCTGTTTGATTATCTTACCTGTAATCCTCCTTATATGCCTGTGGTTACAGGAGAACACCATCAGAATGAGCACTATGCTATTGCCAGACATGAAATCATGTGCAGCTTAGAGGATGTGATTAAAGTTTCTGCACAATTACTGCGTCCAGGAGGCAAGGCTTGTTATGTACACCGTCCGAATCGTCTCATGGATATCCTCACACTGATGAGACAATATCGACTTGAGCCTAAGCGTTTACGCTTTGTTCATCCTAAGCGCCATAAGGAGGCGAACATGGTGTTAGTAGAGGGAATGAAGGATGCCCAACCAGATTTAAAGCTGCTTCCTCCTCTCGTGGTTTACGATGATCATAATGAGTACACGAGTGAACTTCAGGAAATATACTTTGGAGCTCCTAAGCATGAGTAAGCACTTTGTCTACATCATTCAATGCAAGGATCATAGCCTCTATACAGGCTATACAAACGATATAGAGCGCCGACTTCACCTGCATGAGATAGGGAAGGGGGCTAAATATACAAGGGGTAGAGGTCCTTTTCAGCTAAAGTATGTAGAAGAATTTGAAGATAAATCGACTGCCTTAAGAAAAGAAGCAGAAATAAAGAAGCTTTCAACGATACAAAAAAGGAGACTCGTTGAGAAAGGAGTCCATAATCATGAGCTGGAATCAACATAGTTATGCTATAAAAGAAGAGGAGGGATGCTTATTTCTCGTCCCTACACCAATTGGAAATTTACAGGACATGACTTTTCGAGCGGTAGAAACCCTAAAAGAAGTTGATTATATTGCTGCCGAAGATACAAGACAATCAAGAAAGCTACTCAATTATTTTCAGATTGAAAAACAACTGATTAGCTATCACGAGCACAATAAGGAGAAGAAAGGGCTAGAAATTCTTGAAGATCTCAAAGCAGGGAAAAGAATCGCCCTTGTAACGGATGCTGGAATGCCTGGAATATCCGATCCTGGTGAAGACCTAACTCGGCTAGCCACAGAGGCTCACATCTCTGTTGTCGCTTTGCCTGGGGCGAATGCAGGTCTAACCGCCTTAATAGCCTCTGGATTATCAACCAAAAGATTTGTGTTTATCGGGTTTATCGATCGTCAAAAGAAAAAAAGAGAAGAAGAGCTTGTTGAGCTAAAATATATCACTCAGACCCTTATTTTTTATGAAGCACCGCATCGTTTAAAAGAAACGTTAGCGTCGATGGAAAAAGTGTTGGGAGCAGATCGCAGTGGAGCCATCGTCAGAGAAATTTCCAAGAAACATGAAGAATACATTAGAGGCTCATTAGGGGAATTAGTTGAATGGAGTGAACGAGAAGAAATAAGAGGGGAATTTTGTATTATTATTCAAGGTAATGAAAATCAAGAAGAGCTTCAACAGCTGCAAAAAGAGAAGGAAGCCACTTTGTGGTGGAAGGATTTTTCTATTGTGGAGCATGTTGATTCTTATATAGAACAAGGGTTAGATGTGAAAGAAGCGATCAAGACCACAGCGGTTGATCGAGGAATGCCGAAGCGTGAGGTATATCAAGCCTACCATGTTACGTAAAAAATGAAATGTATATTTATTCAATTCCAAGACGTGTCAAAGGACAAAAAAGGACCTGTATGATCTCATAGTGTAGTGGCAAAAGAATGCCACCACATGAGTCATACAGGTTTTATTAAAAAGGCTATGAGTAACTAAAATTAAGATTGCTTTTTCAAGTAATTTTCTAAAGTTGGTAAGATATCAGTAATCGCTTCAGGACTTAAGATGATTTTACCATCATTTAGTACTAGGTTTTCTTCATTGATTTTTCCTGTGATCATACAAGCCATACGAGGCTCGTACTTTCTAAGAATAATTTTTTCACCATCTACATAGATTTCTAGTGCGTCTTTCTCACCAATTCCTAGTGTACGGCGAAGCTCAATTGGGATAACAACTCTTCCTAATTCATCAACCTTACGAACAATACCAGTGCTTTTTAACATGTTACATTTCTCCTCTCGGCTTTTAAAAGTTTATTTTTGTTTTTATAAATATCGTCAATTTTCGACATTTTTTCTCTACCCACATAATACCAAGCATTTTATAACTAGTCAATCACTTTTTTTACAAAAAAAGGTTCACTTTTAAAAAAAAATTAAAAAATTCGACAAAAAGCCTATTTTACAAGGTTTTTTCGACATATTTTTTTTTTGTAAACTCCCATTGTTTGGTATATTCCCATTAATATGATATGATAAACCACACATCTATAAATTTTTTTTTTAGCGGTTCTCTCCTTGACAAAACAAGGATGGTTTCGTTATATTTTGGGATAGAATGAGAAGGTTCAATTCAAGCAAGTAGAAAAAATAACATACATTTTTTTCGATGAGCAGATGAGTACATGATGTTCATTTAATGCAGAGAGCTGGGGTAGCTGAAAACCAGTTTAAATGGAGCATGGAAGATGGTCTGGGAGAAATAAGATTCGAGGGCATGAGTATAGCCTAAGGGTTTTACGTATTTTCCGCGTTAAGGAGATCAGTCATAGACTGAATGAGCCTGCTTTTGTGAGAAAGTAGGGAAATTTGGGTGGTAACACGTGAGTCAACTCTCGTCCCTTTGTGGAAGAGAGTTTTTTTATTTTACCAAAAAAATAAATATGGGAAGGTTGAAAAAAATGAGTCAAAAGGAAACGTTTTATATTACAACTCCAATTTATTATCCATCAGACAAACTACATATTGGGCATGCGTATACCACGGTAGCCTCTGATGTCATGGCGAGGTACAAACGCTTACGAGGATACGATGTGATGTACCTAACAGGCACAGACGAACATGGACAGAAGATTGAACAAAAGGCAGCGGAAAAAGGAGTAACCCCTCAACAATTTGTAGATGAGATTGTAGCTGGGATCAAAGAATTGTGGAATAAGTTAGATATTTCTTATGATGATTTTATTCGAACAACAGAGGAGCGTCATAAAACAGTTGTACAAAAGATTTTTCAGCAATTATTAGATCAAGGGGATATTTATTTGGATGAATATGAAGGCTTGTATTGCACTCCCTGTGAATCCTTTTGGACGGAAAGACAAGCCAAAGACCAGAAATGTCCTGACTGCGGAAGACCTGTTGAGCTAGTAAGAGAAAAGAGTTATTTTTTCAAAATGAGTAAATATGCGGATCGGTTACTACAGTTCTATGAAGAAAATCCAGAGTTTATTCAACCTGAATCGAGAAAGCATGAGATGATTAATAACTTTATTAAGCCAGGTTTGGAGGATCTGTGCGTTTCACGTACTACTTTTGATTGGGGAGTGAAGGTACCCAACCAACCAGAGCATGTTATTTACGTCTGGATTGATGCGTTAACCAATTATATTACGGCACTAGGATATCGCTCAGAGAATCCAGAGCTAGAGAAAAAATATGAGCGTTATTGGCCTGCGAATGTTCATGTGGTAGGAAAAGATATTGTTCGCTTCCATACAATTTACTGGCCTATTATGCTGATGGCTTTGGATCTTCCATTACCTAAAAAAGTATTTGCGCACGGCTTCTTCTTAGTAAAGAATGAAAAGATGTCAAAATCCAAAGGGAATGTTGTGGACCCAGTCACTTTAATTGATCGATATGGCTTAGATGCTTTCCGTTATCATATGCTGCGGGAAGTTCCTTTTGGTGCGGATGGGGTCTTTACTCCAGAGGGGTTCATTGACCGGATTAATTCTGACCTAGCAAATGATTTAGGAAACCTGTTAAATCGTTCTGTAGCTATGATTAATAAATATGTTGAAGGAAAAATTCCTCCTTATGTAGAGGGAGCTACTGAGTATGATCATTCTCTCGTGCAGCTTGTTTACGAAACAAGGGAAAAGGTAGAAAAAGCCTTAGAAAAAATGGAATTCTCCATTGCACTAACAGCTATTTGGCAGCTAGTGAGCAGGACCAATAAATATATTGATGAAACGCAGCCTTGGGTTTTGGCGAAAGATGAAGCAAATCAATCAACTCTAGGGTCAGTCCTCTACCATTTGGTTGAAACAATTCGTCATATCTCTATTATGATCCAGCCATTTATGACTCAGGCGCCTAAGAAAATATGGGCACAATTAGGTTTAGCAGAAGGGAAGGAGACCTCGTGGGAGAGTCTTTCCACTTTTGGAATGATCCAAGCTGGAACCCAGGTACAAACAGGACAACCTATCTTTCCTAGATTGGATGTTCAGGAAGAGGTTGCTTATATCCTAGAAGCCATGGGTGGGGCGGTTACACAAGAGCCAAAGAAAGAAAAAGAAGAGAATGAAGCTGTGATTGAAAAGCCAGACGTTGAAGAAATCAGCATTGATGATTTTATGAAAGTGGACCTACGAGTGGCTGAAATCATTCAAGCTGAGAAAATCAAAAAGGCAGATAAGCTGTTAAAGATCCAGTTGGATTTAGGCTATGAAAAAAGACAAGTGGTTTCAGGAATCGCCAAATACTATACCCCGGAAGAACTGATTGGGAAAAAAGTAATCTGTGTGACAAACCTAAAGCCTGTAACGTTGCGTGGTGAGCTTTCTCAAGGAATGATTTTAGCAGGATCGGCGGGAGATACATTACGTTTAGCCACTGTAGAACCAACCCTTCCTAACGGTTCCAAGGTGAAGTAAGGAGAAATGAAGCATGTTATTTGATACACACACACACTTAAACGACGAAGCTTTTTCAGCGGATCGAGATGAAGTGATGCAAAGAGCCCTTGATGAAGGGGTTTCTTTGCTTGTCAATGTAGGATTTAATCGTCAGACGATTCCACAAACACTGGAACTAGCAGAAAAATACGATTTTGTCTATGCCGCAGTGGGGTGGCATCCCCATGATGCGAAGGATATGAAGGAAGAAGATCTTGCTTGGATCGAAGAATTATCTGCTCACAAAAAAGTAGTAGCCATTGGTGAGATGGGATTAGATTATTATTGGGATAACTCTCCTCGTGATGTTCAGAAAGAGGTTTTTCGTCAGCAGATTGCCCTTGCCAAAAAGGTGAAAAAGCCGATTATTATTCATGATCGTGATGCCCACCGAGATGTTGTTGACATCTTAAAGGAAGAAGGGGCTAGCGAAGTGGGAGGTGTCATGCATTGTTTCGGTGGAAGCGTTGAAATCGCCAAAGAATGCTTGGATCTCAACTTTTATATTTCTTTTGGAGGTCCCTTAACCTTTAAAAATGCCAAAAAGCCGAAAGAAGTGGCGATGCAAATCCCTTTAGATCGAATCTTAATCGAAACAGATAGCCCTTATTTAACGCCTCATCCTTATCGAGGCAAACGGAACGAATCTAGTTATGTAAAGCATGTGGCTCAGAGCTTAGCTGAGCTAAGAGGCCTCTCCTACGAAGAGGTTTGTCGAATCACAATGGAAAATGGAAAAAGGCTCTTTAACATTTGACAGAATTCCTGTTCTATCTAGCAAGTTGCGTACATACCCTATATTTGTCGATGAAATATTCTTGCTATTAGGATCCTCTTCCCATAATATGTAATAGATAGAAAGTTATATTGCAATGTTTGACTTTTCACAATCATTCATGTAAAATGACTAACTTGAAAGGGAGGAGAAACCGAAAATGGTACGAAGGAAACTGAAAGTCCTGTTAGATCAGGCAAAAAACCTGAATCAGACAAGGATCCTACTTGTTTCTTTTCTAGCAAGTGCATGTCTATTCATGACAGCCTTTGGTTTGTACACTCAGCTTCGAGTCCAAGTCAGCATAAACCTAGATGGAATAGAACAAGAAGTTAGAACTCAAGCTCAGACTGTTGAGCAGTTATTACAGGAATTACAGGTCCCATATACAGAACACGATCTAATTGAACCAGGAATTGATACAGAAATTACAGCAGGTATGCATATTGCTTGGAAGAAAGCAGTACATATTACTTTTTATCGCTATGGGGAAGAGGAAGCTCATTGGACAACGGCAGATACTGTCGAGGAGTTCTTACAAGAGATTGACCTTCCACTTCAGGAAGGAGATATCTTATCTCTAGAGCCCCAATCTGCAATTAGTGATTCTATGAGCTTTGAACTAAATCATTTGGCACATGAGATAGTGGATGAAGAGCAAGTAGTACCTTATCAGACAATTCGAAAGAATGATTCTGCTCTATTACAGGGTGAGGAGAAGGTTGTGACGCGAGGCAAAGCTGGTAAAGCTAAGCATCAATTTCTCTTAACGCTCAAAAACGGAGTTGTGATTGAGCGACGTCTAGTCGAAACGACGGTCATTGAAGAGCGCAGAGATGAAATCATTGCTGTGGGTACAAAAACAGCCGTGTCACGAGGAAATTATATTTTTTCACCTCGATCGATTTTAGAGAATGTAGTACTAACGGCGTACTCGGCAGGAGTCGTATCCACAGGGAAACAACCTGGGGACTCAGGATATGGTATTACAAGGAGTGGCTCAACAGCTACACAAGGTCGAACCATAGCCGTAGACCCTAATGTGATCCCCTTAGGCACATGGGTCTATATTGAAGGGATAGGCTTGCGTCGCGCTGAAGATACGGGAAGTGCCATCAAAGGAAAGAAGATTGATCTTTACTTTGATGATCATACAACGGCAACTAAGTTTGGACGCAAGAAAGGTTTTAAGGTTTATATTATTGGTAAGAAGAAACCAGACAAGAAATAAGAGGGCTTTAGCTCTCACATGTCATAAGCAGCAAAAATATGATAGCATGTAGGGAAGAGATCCCTACATGCTTTCTTTACTGAATAAGAAAGTATGGTAGATGACATCTTCGAAAGGGCTTCGGTAGAAGCTTTTTTTATGGGGTAGAAAAATAAAACATAGAATCTGGTATAAGGGATGTTAGGCAGGATGAAAATAAGTGAAATGATCGTAGTAGAAGGAAGAGATGATACGGTAGCTATCCAGAGATCCGTTGAAGCCGATACCATAGAAACAGGTGGCTCAGCCATTAACAAAGAAAAGCTAGAGCGTATTCGGTTAGCCCAAGCACGAAGAGGCGTGATTATATTTACAGACCCGGACTATCCTGGTGAGAGAATTAGAAAAATCATTGAGCAGAATGTCCCAGGTTGTAAACATGCTTTTTTACCTAGGGAAAAAGCAAGATCCTCTAAGGGTAAATATGGCATAGAACATGCCCAGCCAGAGGATATTCAAGAAGCTTTACGAAGAGTAAAGCGAACAGAAATAGAGCATGCTGAACATCAGCAAGAATTTACGTTAAGTATGGTGGAACTCCAAGCCCTAGGACTTGTAGGTGCACCTGATTCACAAGCTCTGAGGGAGAGCTTGTCTAAAATAATAGGAATAGGGTACTGCAATGGCAAACAATTGGCCAAACGAATACAAGCGTTTCGTATTCAACACGAAGAATTTGAGCAAGCCTACAATCAGGCGATAAAGGAGGTTAGGGGCATTGATTAGTAAAGATATTGCCACGCCCGTAAGAACGAAGGAAATTCTACAAAAGCATGGCTTCACATTTAAAAAAAGCTTAGGACAGAACTTCTTAATTGATACCAATATATTGCAACAAATAGTCCAAGCAGCGGGAGTTACGAATAAGAAGGCTGTGATTGAAGTGGGTCCTGGAATCGGTGCATTAACTGAGCAAATTGCCAAATCGGCAGGACAGGTTCTTGCTTTTGAGATTGATCAGAGATTGCTCCCCATCCTTCAAGAAACCTTAGCGCCTTATCCTCATGTGAAGGTGGTTCATCAGGATATCTTAGAAGCAGATATAGGCAGAATAATCGAAGAGCAGCTTACAGAGTATGAAAGCCTCAGTGTCGTAGCGAACCTACCCTATTATGTAACCACGCCTATTTTATTTCATTTACTAGAATCTGGAGTACGTTTTGAGCATATTGTCGTGATGATTCAAAAAGAAGTGGCAGAGCGGATTGCGGCTAAGCCGGGGACAAAGGACTATGGTTCTCTTTCCATAGCTGTGCAATATTATGCTGAATCAAAGGTGGAAAAAATCATTCCTAAGACGGTCTTTATTCCACAGCCTAATGTGGACTCAGCCGTACTTAAATTAACGCTGAGGGACAAGCCTCCAGTACAGGTGAATGATGAAGCTTTTTTCTTTCGATTAATTAAAGCTTCTTTTGCGCAACGAAGAAAAACATTACTAAATAACTTACTTCATAATTTAGTGGCAAAGGATCAAAAAGAGGAGCTCCTTCAGTTACTTGATCACGTGCAGATCGATCCGACTCGGCGAGGCGAAACCCTGACTATGGAGGAATATGCGCGCTTAAGCAACGAGCTGCAAAAAATAGTGGGTTAAAGCCAGCACCCCATTCGTCTATAGTACATATGCTAGTGCTATAGGAGGGGTGGTTGATGTTTCAGGTTGGTGATGTAGTTGGACGTAAATCATACCATGCGGATGTCCACTTCCGCATTATCTCGATCAGTCGAGAGAAGGGTACCGCAGAACTAAAAGGGATCGATATGCGCCTATGTGCCGATGCACCTTTGACAGATCTCGTAAAAATAGAAGATGACTATAGAGGAAAGATGCAAGAGCAGGAAATGAAAAGGACCTCCAGCTCCATCAAAGAGCTTCGTAGCAAAAGGGAGCAGGGAGAGGCATACTTCGAGCTCCCAGGGCGTGTCCTACATATCGATGGAGACGCGAACTACTTAAAAAAGTGTCTTGGAGTCTATCGTGAATTAAATATTCCTGTTCATGGAATTCATATATCAGAGAAGGAAATCCCTGATCGAGTGTTTTCGCTGCTAAAAAAAATAAAACCTGATATTCTGGTGATGACAGGGCATGATGCTTATAGTAAGTCAAAAGGGGATAAGAACAATATTAAGGCGTACCGGCATTCCTGTTTTTTTATGGATGCTGTTAGAAGAGCACGGGAATATGAGAAAAATCGAGATAATCTTATTATCTTTGCTGGGGCATGCCAATCTTACTTTGAAGGGCTTATACAAGCCGGTGCTAATTTTGCCAGCTCCCCAGAAAGAGTCAACATTCATGCTTTAGATCCAGTATATATAGTGGAGAAGGCTTGTTATACATCGATCAGCAGGATCATAAGCATCAAAGATATTTTTCAATATTCTTTGTCTGGCAGTGCAGGTTTAGGAGGCTTTGACACGAGAGGAACCTTAAGGACGGGAAAACCAAAAATGGAGGAGTAGCAAGCATATGCTATTTAAGCGTGTGCTTATTATTTTTGCAAAAAAAGGGAAAATAAATAAGAATTTAGATAAAAAAATACATACTTTCTCAAGAATTAGGTAAATATATAAAAAAGATTGTTGACAAATGTTTTGTCCACTTGCTATAATTATCAATTCGTTTGACAATTTAGTACAGGACATGCTATAATTTTCATGAGCGAGGTGGTAGTCAAATGGGAAGAAACGCGTTAATTGATATAAAGCGCAATTTAGATCAACACATCGGACAAAAGATTATGTTAAAGGCAAACGGTGGTAGGAGAAAGACCGTTGAACGTTCCGGTGTCCTTGAAGAAACCTACCCTTCTGTATTTATAGTAAAGCTAGATGAAGAAGAAAACACGTTTAAGCGTGTATCTTACAGCTATGCAGATATATTAACTGAAACTGTAGAGCTAACAGTTTGTCAGGATGAAAATGATCATGTTCGTATCACTTATGTAAAGCAGTAGAGCTTCCTTCTACTGCTTTTTTACGTTCCATCCCTTGCTCTAAACCAGCTCGTATAGAAAAGCAAGCCCATGTATTGGGATGCGTACCTTTAACCAACCTGCACATACTAATCCTGATCGTTCTATTCTTAGGAGGGGATCTTATGAGCAGAAGACGAGGGATCATGTCCGAGCAGTTTAAGGAAGAGCTTGCGAAGGAATTAGGCTTCTATGATACCGTTCAGCGTGAGGGCTGGGGAGGTATTCGGGCAAGGGATGCTGGAAACATGGTCAAAAGAGCAATTGAAATTGCTGAACAAAGTCTTGCTAATCAAACCCAAAAATAGAGCGATTGTCGGGGCAGCCGCCCCGGCTTTTTTTGCTAAAATAGAAAAAGCAATCGCACGATATCTGCCAATTCATTATCATCTACTGAATTGGCTGGTCATTATGTGTGAGGAATGATAAAATATTAAAGCAATATTGGGGAAAAGTGGTGAAAATCATAAATATGAAATTATCGATAAAGCACCTGCCAAAATTAATTTAACTCTTGACGTGTTATACAAGCGAGAGGACGGGTTTCATGAGGTGGAAATGGTGATGACAACGATAGACCTTGCCGATCGAATTGAACTTGCCTTGCTGGAATCCAACACGATCAAGATTGATTGCTCCGCTAGCTTTGTCCCGACGGATGAAAGAAACCTTGCCTATCAAGCCGCTAAACTGCTTAAAGAACGCTTTCAAGTAGACAAAGGCGTTTCTATATATATACAGAAAGAAATTCCAGTTGCTGCTGGTTTAGCTGGAGGAAGTAGTGATGCCGCAGCAACAATTAAAGGTCTCAATCAACTCTGGGATCTTGGATTGACTATGGATGAGATGGCTCCATTGGAGCAGAACTTGGCTCAGATGTGCCTTTCTGTGTATATGGAGGTACAGCTCTAGCCACAGGCAGAGGAGAAAAGATTGAGAAGCTTCCGCCGCCGCCGCCTTTTTGGGTGATCCTGGCTAAGCCTCCGATCGGAGTTTCAACGGGCAATGTCTATGGGAAGCTACAAATAACGAAAGAAACCAAGCATCCAAATACTCAAAACATGATTGAAGCGATAACGACAAGAGATTTTGCTGCGATCACTCAAGAACTAGGAAACGTCTTAGAGTCCGTGACATTAAAGGAGTATCCACAGGTATTACATATTAAAGAACAGATCAAGCGCTTTGGTGCGGATGGTGTGTTGATGTCTGGAAGTGGTCCTACTGTTTATGCCATTACTCAGAAAGAGTCTAGAGTTCATCGCTTATATAATGGATTGAAGGGCTTCTGTAAAGATGTTTATGTGGTGCGCTGTTTAGGGGAAAGAAAGACTTGATAAAAGCCGTACTTAAATGATATATTACCCTCATAATATTCGGTTTTTTTGAAAGAAGGTTCAGGATGAAAAAAATTCGAAGAAGTGCCAGAATTGCAGATATGACTCAGCATTTATTGGAACGGCCAAATGTTCTCATTCCCCTCACCTTTTTTGCGGAGCGCTATAGCTCAGCTAAGTCATCTATAAGTGAAGATCTCCAAATTATCAAGGAGGTTTTTGAACTGGAGGGGTTAGGGGAACTACGAACTCTTCCCGGAGCAGCTGGAGGAGTGAAGTACATACCTAAGATTAGCTTGGAAAAATGCAAGGAATGGGTGACCGAAATGCTAGAAGGTCTTTCTGATCCCACGCGTTTGTTACCCGGCGGATATCTCTATATGAGTGATTATCTTAATCAACCTCAATATGTTAACAGGCTGGGCAAGATCTTTAGTTCGCTATTTACCGACAAAGAAATTGATTATGTCATGACCGTAGAAACCAAAGGGATTCCCTTGGCTTTTGCCACAGCGCAATATCTGAACGTCCCCGTGATCATTGTCCGTAGAGATAATCGAGTCACAGAGGCTCTGTGGTAAGTATTAATTATATTTCGGGGTCTAGTAAAAGGATTCAGACGATGTCCCTGTCACGCAGAGGGTTAAAAGAGCATTCCAAAGTGCTTATCATTGACGATTTTATGAAAGCAGGTGGCACCATTCGTGGAATGATGGATTTATTACAAGAATTCAAAGCGGACGTCGTAGGGACATGTGTCTTAGTGGAATCTGAATCCGAGGAACAGAGGCTTGTAGACAATGTCATTTCTCTTATTCAGCTTAATGAGGTAGATATAAGAGATAAAAAAATTCTGATTCAGTTAGGCAATTTATTTCAAATGATGGAGGGTGTTCATTCATGAGCGAAATGAAAAAAATGATTCAAACCGATCAAGCACCTCAAGCAATCGGTCCCTATTCACAAGCTGTACAAATCGGTTCTTTTGTCTATACCTCAGGTCAAATTCCTTTGACTAAGGAGGGTATCTTAGTTGAAGGTGGAATGAAAGAGCAAGCCACACAGGTATTAGAAAACTTAAAAGCGGTTTTACAAGAAGCAGGCTGTTCTTTCTCAGATGTCATTAAAACGACCGTATTTATTAAAGATATGAATGAATTTGCTGAGCTAAATGAAACCTATGCTGCCTATTTTGGTGAAGCGAAACCAGCTCGATCTACCGTTGAAGTGGCACGTTTACCAAAGGATGTAAAAGTAGAAATAGAGTGCATTGCCTATAAATTTTAAAAAACTATAAAAATATGTAAATTTTTTTCCGATAAAAGGAGGATTTTTCCCCACCTATGTTGAAATCTTATGTCAAGACTCTATTTTTTGGTAAAAGGTGGTGAAAAAAGCATGGAAATTACTGACGTAAGACTCCGCCGTGTAAATACGGAAGGAAGAATGCGAGCAATTGCTTCCATCACTATTGACAACGAATTTGTCGTTCATGATATTCGTGTGATTGATGGTAATAATGGAATGTTTGTGGCAATGCCGTCAAAACGTACTCCAGATGGAGAGTTTAGAGATATTGCTCATCCGATTTCTTCTACTACACGTGAGAAAATTCAAAGCGCTGTATTAGCAGAATATGATGCTGTAGGCGAAAATGAAGCTTCTTCTGAGGAATTAGAAAACCTTGGAGCAGGAGCATAAACGAATACAGATCAATAGTCAAAAGAACCTAACTGACGTTAGGTTCTTTTTTTGCATTCTTTTACTCTAGTTGAGGAAAGAGAATTCTTGAAAAACAAGCTAGTTTAGGATATAGTCAGTATGAATATAAAGTGCTGGAGGTTACATAAATGAACGACACATTTGCAGTCATATTAGCTGCAGGTAAAGGAACAAGAATGAAATCGAAATTATATAAAGTGCTCCATCCCGTATGTGGAAAGCCTATGGTTCAGCACGTTATAGATTCGTTAAGTCATTTGAAATTACAAGAAACGATTGTGGTTGTCGGACACGGAGCCGAGGAAGTGAAAGAAAGAGTAAGCACTGAAGGAATTTCATACGTGCTACAGGAAGAACAATTAGGAACGGGACACGCAGTAAAAATGGCGAAGGAACGATTGCAAGATCGTCTCGGAGACACTTTGATTCTGTGTGGAGATACTCCGCTAATTACTACAGAAACCCTCCAATCATTTATCCACTTTCATCAGAAAGAAAAGGCAGATGTGACTGTCTTAACTACTCAATTAGAAGATCCAACAGGATATGGAAGAATCGTGCGTAATGCAGCAGGTGAAGTCAATCGCATCGTCGAACAAAAAGATGCTAACGAAGAAGAAAAGCAAATCAAAGAAATCAATACAGGTGTTTATTTATTTTCAAATGAGCAATTAATGGATAGTTTAAATAAAATTCAAAATAATAATTCCCAAGGAGAGTATTATTTAACGGATTGTATCCAAATCTTATTTGAAAAAGGTAAGAAAGTACTTGCTTATCTCACCAATGATCCAGACGAAACAATGGGCGTCAATGATCGAGTCGCTTTAGCTGAAGCGGAGCAAATCATGAAAAAGAGAATTAATCAAAAGCATATGCGTGCTGGAGTGACCATCATTGATCCTCAGTCCACCTATATTGGAACAGAAGTGGAGATTGGCTCAGATACGATTCTTCATCCAGGAACTATCATTATGGGGAAAACTCAAATTGGTCAAGAATGTGTGATTGGTCCACATACTGAGCTGAGAGATGCAGAGGTAGGAGATCAAAGTGTTATTCAACATTCTGTTGTTATGGAGAGCTATGTTGGAAAGGCGACGAGCGTGGGGCCTTTTGCTTATATTCGACCAGGTTCGGAAATTGGAGATGGCTGTAAAGTAGGCGATTTTGTAGAGGTGAAAAATTCAAAGATAGGTAACGGCTCTAAAATCCCTCACTTAAGCTATGTTGGAGATGCAGAGATTGGACAAGCGGTGAATATGGGATGTGGTTCCATTACTGTTAATTATGACGGACAGAAGAAACACTTGACTCAGGTGGGGGATGGCTCTTTTGTAGGATGCAATGTGAATTTGATTGCTCCTGTGGAAATAGGAGCGGGATCTTATATTGCTGCTGGTTCCACCATCACCGATTCAACCCCGAGCCAAAGCTTTGCCATTGCTCGTGAGCGTCAAGTGACGAAAGAAAATTATGCAGAAAGAATAAAGGGTAAGAAGAAATAAAAATAGTAAAGTATTAAATTGTTAAAGTATGAAACCATAGCGGAGGTATTTATTAAAAAATGGCCAATTATCGTGATCCAAAGTTGAAAGTCTTTACTTGCAATTCGAATCCAGAACTAGCTAGAGAAATTTGCGAACACATTGGAGTTGCTTTGGGAAGCTCTAACGTAAATCATTTTAGCGATGGAGAAATTTCTGTTCATATTAATGAGAGTGTACGTGGAGCCGATGTTTTTGTCATCCAATCGACTTCTGCGCCAGTGAATGATCATCTCATGGAGCTTTTGGTCACTGTAGATGCTTTGAAAAGGGCGTCTGCTAAAAGCATTAATGTTGTGATTCCTTATTACGGCTATGCCAGACAAGATCGCAAAGCAAGAGCCCGTGATCCGATTACAGCTAAGCTTGTAGCCAATTTAATCGAAGTAGCAGGAGTGAATCGAGTGATTACGATGGATTTGCATGCCACTCAAATTCAAGGATTCTTCGATATTCCTGTTGATCATTTATTAGGAGTACCTATTTTGGCGGATAATTTCTTAGAAAAAAACCTTGAAGACATTGTCGTTGTATCACCTGATCATGGTGGTGTAACTAGAGCTAGAAAATTAGCTGAGCGTCTCAAGCTCCAATTGCCATTATTGATAAACGTAGACCTAAGCCAAATGTGGCGGAGATCATGAATATTGTAGGTCATATTGAAGGAAAAACAGCGATACTCATTGATGATATTATCGATACAGCAGGAACGATTACCCTTGCTGCCAATGCGCTGGCGGAAAGCGGAGCAAAAGCAGTCTACGCGTGCTGTACACATCCTGTTCTTTCAGGCCCTGCTATTGAAAGAATTCAAAATTCCAAAATCGAAGAATTGCTGGTCACCAACACAATTCCACTCCCTGAAGAGAAGAGAATCAACAAAATTAGAACGGTATCTGTAGCCGGACTAATGGGGGAAGCGATTATTCGTGTCCATGAAGAGCTCTCTGTTAGTAAGCTATTTGATTAAAAAGGAATAGACATGTTTTTCTTCTCATTCACTGGGGCATAGTAAAGAAGAAAGAACTTTACTAGGAGTGTGAATGATTCGTGAATACACTTATTGCGACACCACGAAAAGACAAAAAGAAATCGGTTGTTAAAGCATTACGAACGGAGAAAAAAATTCCTGCCGTGGTTTACGGGAAAACAACTCCCAATACCTCGATTCATGTAGATGAAAATGATTTTATGCAACTCATGCGTGAAGTAGGGAAGAATGCCATCGTCAATTTGATGTGGGGAGAGGCAAATTCTAAGGTCATTGTAGGAGAGGTTCAAAAGGACCCCATTAAAAATGAAATTGTTCATATCGATTTTCAGGAAGTAGATATGGCGAAAAAGCTAAAAGTGGAGGTTCCAATCGATCTTGTTGGAGAGGCAGAAGGAGTAAAAGAGGGTGGATTGCTTCAGAGACAACACCGTACGATCGAAGTTCGTTGTCTGCCAGATTCCATACCGGAGAGCATTCCAGTAGAGATTCATTCCCTAAAGATCGGGGATAGTGTAATGGTAGGTGACCTTCAGTTGCCTCAAGGGGTAGAATCTCAGTTGGAACCTGACACAGTGATTGTTTCTGTCTTAGCACCAACATTGCAAACAGATCCAGAAGAACCGCAAATTGATGAAGGCCAAGAGCCAGAAATCATCAATCCAGATGATGGACCAGGTATTGATGTAGCGAGATAGTAAAATAGGTTTGAAAGGCGTAACCATTTGGTTGCGCCTTATCGTCCTTGAAGAAAAAGGTTTTACCGGGAGGGGATAAGGATGAAAGCGATCATTGGACTGGGGAATCCAGGGAAACAATATGAATATACTCGCCATAACATCGGGTTTATGACCATTGATTGTTTAGCGCGAGAGTTAGATATTTCTGTGGACCAAGCGAAGTTTAAGGCATTGTATGGTGAAGGGCGATATAAGGATGAGAAGATTGTCTTGCTTAAGCATGACATATATGAACTTGTCTGGGGAGTCTGTACGAGAGGTGCTGGACTTCTATAAATTACAGGTCGAGGATTTATTAATTATTTATGATGATTTGGATCTCCCGGCAGGTCATATTAAGCTGAGATATAAAGGTGGATCCGGCGGACATAATGGAATGAAGTCCATTATTGCTCATCTTGGTACCGAAGAATTTAAAAGAATCAAAATGGGCATCGGCAGACCTGCGCAAGGAGATATTGTTTCCTATGTCTTAGGCAAATTCTTAAAAGAAGAAGAGGAGGGATTGAAGCAGCAGCTAATCAAGTCTGTGGAAGCCTCCTGCTCGTTTGTTGAAGAAGAAGATTTTACAAAGGTGATGAATAGATACAACTCCTAGCACATATAGTATTAATAAGGTGTATTGAATGAAATTCGATGAGTTGAGGCATACTAAGTGATATCAAGGTTTCCCTAAAAAGGAGGGTGTTTGATGTCCATTCAATATGTATGCCGCTATTGTGGTCACCATATAGGAGAAATAGATAAAGAAGAGGTTTCAGAAGAGAATCTGGGATTTCATAAATTAACATATGAAGAGAGAGTTCATATGATTACGTATAAAGATAATGGAGATATACAAGCAAATGTTATATGTGAGCATTGTCAAGAAGCTGTTGATAGAAATCCAGAATTACTATTACAATCAAGCATACTCCAATAGGATACTATATGAGAAACGTGCAATCAGCCTTAGCTTGCCTAAGGCTTCTTTGCATGATCATGAAGGTAGAAGTGCTATGGAGAGGAGGATTATATGCTAGAACTCATTCAGTATTTTTCTAAAGGTGACGATTATCAAAATGTGTTAACAGCGTATCGCAATGGAATCAAGGAACAGTTAATTGCTGGACTTAATCATTCGGCTCGAACTTTATTTATTGCTTCGTTGTTTCAAGACGAACCGACCTCCCAATTTATTGTGACCCATAACCTGCATCAAGCTCAAAAATTATATGATGATTTAGTAGAGTGGGTAGGGGAAGAGCATGTCTATCTTTATCCTGTTAACGAACTTATTTCTTCAGAGATTGCCACGGCGAGCCCGGAATTAAGAGGACAAAGAATTCAAGTGCTTAATCAACTAATGGAAGGTAAAAGAAAAATTGTGATCGCTCCATTAGCAGGGGTTCGACGCTTTTTACCGCCTGTAGAGGTATGGAAAAAAGCACAGCATCAATTTACCGTAGGACAAGACATTCATATTGAAGAAATGCAGACTACGCTACTTTATTTGGGCTATGAAAGGGTTGAAATGATAGAATCGCAAGGGGAATATAGCATTCGAGGTGGGATTATCGATATTTTCCCCGCGACTGAAGAAAATCCGATTCGAATTGAACTGTTTGATACAGAGGTTGAATCCATCCGTTATTTTGATATTGGCACACAACGATCCGTTCAATCCTTACCTAAAGTGACCATTGGACCACAGTAGAGTGGGTGCTGCAGCCAGAACACTATCAAAATGCCGTACAACATATCGAACAAGCCCTAGACAAGCAATTGAAAAAAACCAAGGATCCTGAGATAAAAAGAAAGGCTTACTGAAAATATAGGCTGGGAGCTAGAGCAATTAAGGAATGAAACGACTTTTCAGGGCATGAATAAGTACTGCTCTTGTTTTTATTCCAAACCAGGCACGCTCATTGATTACCTGCCTAAGAATACGCTGGTCATTTTAGATGAGCCTACTAGACTACAAGAGTCGGAGGAAGGGTATAAGCGGGACGAATTAGAGTGGCAGACTTCCTTAATTCAAACAGGAGAGTATTTATCTGATTTAAGCCTTTCTATTACGCTGGAGGAATGGAAGGAAACCTTAGGGCGCCCGGTCATTTATCTTTCTTTGTTTTTAAGACAAACGCCCTATACACAGCCTCAAAACATTGTTAATTTCACTTCTAAGGCGATGCAGGATTTTCATGGGCAATTCCCAATCCTAAAAACGGAAATGGAGCGCTGGAAAAAAGCAAAGCAGGCCATTATCTTTCTAGCAAGCAGTGAGGAAAGAGCGAAGAGAATGGCAAGAGTTTTTGAAGATTTTGAAATAGAAGCAGAATTGCAGGTTAAGGAACCCCGTCTAAGAAAAGGGGTGGCTGCTATACAGATTGGTCGTATTTACGCTGGATTTGAGCTGCCACTCCATTCTTTAGTGGTGATTACAGAAGGAGAATTATTCTCCAAGCAGCAGAAGAAAAAGACACCGAAACAAAAAAATATATCTAATGCAGAAAGAATAAAAAATTATAATGAGCTAAACATTGGCGACTATGTTGTGCACATCAATCACGGAATTGGACGCTATTTAGGGATTGAAACGCTTGAAATCGCTGGGATTCATAAGGATTATCTACATATTAAGTATGCGGGTAATGATAAGCTGTATGTTCCGGTTGAACAAATTGATCAGGTACAGAAATATATAGGCAGTGAGGAAAAGGACCCTAAATTATATTCCTTAGGCGGCAGTGAATGGAAGAAGGTCAAAAACAAAGTCCAGTCCTCTGTTCAGGATATCGCAGCGGATCTGCTCAAGTTATATGCTAAAAGGGAATCAGCCCCGGGCTTTGGCTATAGCAGGGATTCTGCGATGCATCGGGAGTTCGATTCATTGTTCCCTTATCAAGAAACAGAGGATCAATTAAGGGCTATCGAAGAGATTAAGAAAGACATGGAACGCTCCAGACCTATGGATCGACTTCTTTGCGGTGATGTAGGTTACGGAAAAACAGAAGTAGCCATCAGAGCAGCTTTCAAGGCGGTCATGGATGGGAAGCAGGTGGCTGTCCTTGTTCCGACAACGATCTTAGCCCAACAGCACTATGAAACCTTTAGAGAGCGTTTTAATGAATATCCGGTTCACATTGATGTCATTAGCCGTTTTCGCTCTAAAAAACAACAAAATGAAACGGTGAAACGTTTAAAGGATGGAGTATTAGACATTGTGATTGGAACTCACCGTTTGCTGTCCAAGGATATTCTGTTTAAGGATCTGGGACTTCTGATTGTCGATGAGGAGCAGCGTTTTGGGGTGAGTCATAAAGAGAAGATTAAACAGCTGAAGGAAAACGTGGACGTTCTCACTCTAACAGCAACCCCCATCCCTAGAACATTGCACATGTCCATGCTAGGTGTAAGAGATTTATCCGTCATCGAAACTCCGCCGGAGAATCGTTTCCCCGTTCAAACCTATGTTCTAGAGTACAATGGAGCGCTTGTACGTGAAGCAATAGAACGAGAACTAGCCCGAGATGGTCAGGTCTTTTTCCTGTATAATCAGGTACAGGATATTGACCGCATGGCTGAACAGATTAGAGCCTTAGTTCCTGATGCCCGAGTGGCTACAGCTCATGGTCAAATGAAGGAATCAGAATTAGAAGCGATCATGATTGCCTTTTTAGAAGGAGAATTTGATGTGCTGGTCAGTACAACCATTATTGAAACAGGGGTCGATATTCCTAATGTCAATACGCTGATCATTTATAACGCAGATCGAATGGGCCTATCCCAGCTTTATCAGCTGCGCGGGAGAGTAGGGCGCTCCAATCGGATGGCGTATGCCTACTTCACCTACCAGAGGGATAAGGTACTGACCGAGGTAGCAGAGAAAAGACTTCATGCTATTAAAGAATTTACGGAACTAGGATCAGGCTTTAAAATAGCGATGAGAGATCTATCCATCCGCGGAGCAGGAAATTTACTAGGTGCGGAACAGCATGGATTTATTGCTTCGGTCGGTTTTGATTTGTATTCTCAAATGCTTAAGGATGCGATAGATGAATTAAAAGGCCAGGCGCCAAAAGAAGAAAAAATCGAGTTTGAAGTAGATTTGCATATTGATGCCTACCTACCAGATCAATATATTCATGATGGAAAACAAAAAATAGAAATGTATAAAAAGGTAGCAGCGATTGGCACGATGGAGGAAGCTGAAGATATTCGGCGTGAGTTCGAGGATCGATTTGGTCCCCTGCCAGCACCAGCAAAACGCTTGCTCACAGTATCTAGATTAAAGGTTTATGGTCAACAGCTATTCTTTGAATCCATGATTTTGAAAAATGATCAATTAAAAATGATGTTTCATTCATCACAAAATGATAAAATAGACGGAGGTCGTCTATTCCAATTGGTTAGCCAATCTGACCGAAGGTTCGGATTAGTTTCTGGACAGCAGATCGGGATTACTTTCAGGGTCAAAGGATTGGAAGAAGATCAATGGTTAGCCATGGTTGAAGAAGTTCTTCTTCAATTAAATACTGGCCAAATATTGAAGGGAGAAAAGAAACATGCGCTTTAATAAACTATTCGTACTTGTCTTGGTCCTATTACTCGTCCTGGTCGGAGCGGCTTGTGGCAAAAAGGGAGAAGAGGCGGAAAATGAACAACCTGCAACTGAAACTGAAACTGAAGGTGGAGAAGTAAGTTCAGAGATCACGTTTCCAGAGCTAGATCGTACTGATTTAGGAGCTGATAAGGTTGTAGCCACTTATGAAGGTGGAGAAGTGAAAGGTGACGAATTTGCCCAGTACTTGTCCGTTCAAGGTTTCTTTCAACCTAGTTACCCTATTAACGATCCAGAATTTAGAAAACAAGCCATTGAATTTTTGATTGCTGAAAAAACGATTCTTTCTTTAACAACAGATGAGCATAGTGAAGCTGCTCAAGAGAATGTGAATATGATGTGGGAACAATTAGAGCTGCGCTATGATGAGGCAACACGCGAGCGCGGATTTGATACACTGCAAATTACAGAGGAAGATATCAAAGCCTTCCTTTCCCGTTATTTTACAACAGAAGCTTATTTTAAGAGCCAAATCACAGAAGAACAAGTGGTTAGTAGTTACAATGAGATGATTCCTGATTTAACAACAGCTTCTGTTCGCCATATTCTAGTGGCTACCCAAGAGATGCAGCCAGATGGAACAAGAAAAGACATTAGAACGGAAGAAGAAGCGAAGCAGAGAGCAGATGAATTATATCAACAGCTTCAAGGCGGTGCTGATTTCGCTGAATTAGCGACTGAGCACACGGATGACCCAGGAAGTAAGGAGTCAGGCGGATTGTATGCAGATGCTCCTGTAGGACAATGGGTTCCTGAGTTTAAGCAAGCAGCCTTAGAACAAGAATTAAATAAGATTGGTCAGCCTGTAAAGACCGATTTTGGGTATCATATTATTCGCGTTGAATCTAGAGAAGTAGAGGAATTAGCTGAGGTACGTGAATACTTAACAGGACGTTTGGCAGAAGAAAGATTAATGAATTATTTCCAAAATGAACTTCCTGGAAAAATTAAAGAGATCCACCTATAAGCGTAGCGTAAAAAGTTGCTTACCCCTTAAGGGCTGAGCAACTTTTTTTTCTTTTCCCTGAGTTTAGTGTATATGTTTTATCTTGGGACAGATACTAAGTCCGAGACTTCATGAGGGAGCCACCTCTCTCTTGAGAAGAATTTGAAATTTTTATTACTAAAAAAGCTAATTAGGGAAAAGATAAAAAAACAAAGATTTTAAAACAATCTGGAAAGCGAGGCATCAAGATATGAAAGCGACAGGAATAGTTCGTCGGATTGATGATTTAGGAAGAGTTGTTATTCCAAAAGAGATTCGCCGTACTTTACGAATTCGTGAAGGCGATCCTTTAGAAATCTTTGTAGATCGAGATGGAGAGGTTATTCTTAAAAAATACTCACCCATTGGAGAGTTGGGGGATTTCGCCAAAGAATATGCAGATTCATTGTACGAAAGCCTAGGTCATATGACTTTAATTTCAGATAGAGATAATGTTATAGCTGTTTCTGGTGTATCTAAAAAGGATTACTTAGAGAAGCCAATTGGTAAAGTAGTTGAAAGCAGCATGGAAGAAAGAAAAACAATGGTGGAGAGCAACAAAGGGACATATGAAATTTGCCGTGATCTAAACGAAGAATATACTTCTTATTGCGTTGCCCCTATCGTTGCAGGTGGCGATCCCATTGGCTCAGTTATCCTGTTAAGCAAGACGGAAGGGGTCAAAATGAGCGATTTAGAAATGAAGCTCACAGAAACAGCAGCAGGCTTTTTAGCCAAGCAAATGGAGCAATAATAGACAATGAAAGACTCAAGGCTGACTCAACTTGTCCAAAAGGTGAGAGTCAGTCTTTTTTCTTCTTTTCATGATGATTTGTGATATAATGTCATCAGTTTGATTGAGAGGGGAAAAAATGGGATGTCAGGGCAGGAAAAAACAAGAATTTTACTTCGGGGAACTGCTATTTTAGCTATAGCTGCTCTTTTATCAAAAGTATTAGGAGTTATTTACCGCATACCCTATCAGAATATTACAGGGAATATGGGGTTTTATGTCTATCAACAAGTGTATCCGATTTATAGCCTGTTATTAATCTTAGCAACAGCTGGATTTCCTCTCGCTGTTTCGAAATTGGTGGCGGAGCGGATTGCTCTAGGGGATGTCTACGGAGCCAAGAGAGTATTCAAAGCCTCTGCCTTTGTTTTGACATTAACAGGAATTTTATTTTTCTTCCTTTTATTCTTTAGTGCTCCGCTGATTGCTTATTGGATGGAGGATGAACAATTAATTTTGCCTATTCGCAGTGTATCTTTTGCTCTATTAGTGGTTCCCGTTATGGGAGCTATTCGCGGTTACTTCCAAGGGCATCAAAATATGATCCCTACAGCGGTTTCTCAAATTGTGGAGCAAATCGTGCGCGTGGCAACCATTTTGATTCTTAGTTACTGGCTTATACATAACCAATACGACGCCTATTATGCAGGGGCGGGGGCTGTTTTTGGAGCCTTTACTGGGGCGATAGCGGCTCTTTGTGTCCTTCTTTTCTTCTGGAAAAAAGTTCAAGATAAACAAGAAATAATAGAAGGGGAGCACAAAGGTCCAGCATCTCCTGATCAAGCGCTACAGGACAAAGACTTGTCCATTTGGAATGTCACAAAAAAAATAATGTACTATGCAATCCCTATTTGTTTAGGGAGTATTGTTCTCCCTATGTTTCAATTAGTTGATGCGATGTCTGTTGTGAAACTCCTTATTCATTCGGGCTGGGATCATGAGGTGGCAAGGGAGTTAAAGGGAATCTTTGATCGAGGACAGCCGCTCATTCAATTCGCCGCGTTCTTTGCTACGGCATTAGCTTTAGCTCTTGTCCCATCAATTGCCGAAGCGAATGCGAAGAAAGATCAACCATTGATTGCTGCAAGGTCTGAGATGGCGATGAGGTTAACATTGCTTATTGGATTAGCTGCTTCTTTTGGTCTAGCGATCTTAGCAGAACCGATTAATATTATGCTCTATAAGACGAATGAAGGCACAACAGCGATGGCAATCTTGGCTTTTACTACGATTTTCTCCACGATAGGTATTGCTTCGGGAGCCATTCTTCAGGGGTTGGGCCATGTTCTTCTGCCGGCTCGTAATTTGTTTATTGGAGTGATTGTTAAGGTCATCCTGACCATTCTGCTAATTCCTGTTTGGGATATTTCAGGAGCCGCTTTCAGTACAGTGGCTGCTTATGCTGTGGCAACGATATTAAATTTACTTGCTTTACACAAATACACGAGCTTGACCTTTTCATTTCTTTCTTTTTTTGCCAAGCCAGTGACAGCTGTATTGATCATGACCCTTTTTGTCTGGGGATCGATGAAAGGCTTATTCTATGTGGCGGAGGCTCACATAACATCTGAACGACTCCTTTATACCTTTGTTTCATTAACAGCGGTTGGGATCGGGGTTTTATCGTATGGAGTCGGTCTACTACGCTTAGGAGCAGTGACCCGCAGTGAATTGCTTTCTATCCCTAAAGTGAATAAGCTTGTTCCACTGCTTGATCGCTTTAGAATAATAAAATAAACAAGAGGGAGAAGGGTGTTTGATGCCAACGATTACTATTTTGGGCTTAGGAGCAGGTGATCTTGAACAATTACCTCTAGGCATCTATCGAACCATACTGAAGGCAGAGCATATCTATCTAAGAACACGCGAGCATCCAGTGGTGAGAAGCCTAGAAGAAGAAGGAGTCACCTATACATCATTTGATTTTCTTTATGAAAAAGAGGAACAATTCGAGAATGTCTATGAAGAAATTGTTTCTCAATTGCTACAAGCTGCCGTGACCTATCAGAATATCGTCTATGCTGTTCCTGGACATCCTTTTGTCGCTGAAAGAACGATCCAGCTTCTAATAGAAGAACAACAGGAAGGGAACGTGCATTTGCTCATTAAGGGGGGGCAAAGCTTTATTGATCCTATGCTGACTGCTCTACAGGTGGATCCAGTGGAGGGGCTTCTCTTTGTCGATGCCTTGACAGTAAAACCTCATTTTTTGCAGCCCGAGTGTGATACCATCATTACGCAGGTATACGATGCTTTTGTCGCTTCAGAGGTCAAATTAACCTTAATGGAGGTATATCCTGATGAGTATCCGATTACACTGGTAACGGCAGCAGGAATTAAGGACCTTGAGCAGATACAACAAATCCCCTTGTATGAATTAGATCGAATCATGACATTAAGTAACTTAACAGCACTCTATGTACCTAGAAATCAAAGCGAAGAAGTGCTGAACCGTCAATTTCATCGCTCACGTGAAATTTTTCGCCAATTAAGGGGGCCTAACGGCTGTCCATGGGATAAAAAACAAACACATCAAACCTTAAAAAAATATATGCTTGAAGAAGCGAATGAGGTCCTTGAGGCGATAGATGAAGAGGATTATGATCATCTGGCGGAAGAATTAGGAGATGTCCTACTCCAAGTCCTTCTCCATGCTCAAATTGCTGAGGATGAGGGGTATTTTACAATGGAGGATGTTTTGCAATCTCTAAATGAAAAAATGATTCGCCGACATCCCCATGTATTTGGAGATACAAATATTGAAAATGCTGAAGAAGTTGTTAATCAATGGCACAAAATTAAGGCGGAAGAGCGACAAATGAAAGAGGAGAAGGCAAAAGATTAATTTTTTTAGGAGAAAAAGAAGGAATTATCATTTATAAGACGAATATGTTTGTTTAGATTGAAAGGGAGGTATAACTCACATGAACAAAAATCAATTAGTATCTAACATTTCAGAAAAAAGTGGATTAACAAAAAAAGACGTAGAATTAGTCATTAATGGCTTATTAGATGAAATTACTGGGGCTCTTGCTTCTGGTGACAAGGTTCAATTTGTAGGATTTGGAACGTTTGAAACTCGTAAACGTGCGAGCCGTTCTGGACGCAATCCTCAAACAGGTGCATTAATTGAAATTCCTGAAACAACAGTACCAGCTTTCAAAGCAGGGAACAAGCTTAAAGAAGCTGTAAAATAATGCGCTTAGATAAGTTTTTAAAGGTTTCCAGAGTCATTAAGCGCCGTACTCTTGCCAAGGAAGTTTGCGACAGTGGGCGTGTGATGATTAATGGAAATCCGGCAAAAGCAAGCAGTGATGTTGCCGTAGGTGATGAAATCAAAATCCGTTTTGGACAAAAACTAGTTACCTTTGAAGTGCAGCTGCTCAAGGAAACAACTCGGAAGGAAGAAGCCGATCATATGTATCGGATTCTTTCCGAGGAATCCATTGAAGCAACAGATCACCAATAACAATCGCAGAAACCTCTTCGATTCTATTTATGATTCTTTCATGAATAGATTGAAGGGGTTTTTGTTTTTCCCTTCTATATTAATAATTTGGTCTATTTTAAAGCTTGCCCCCATACACTTGTACTAAAAAGGAGGGGAAGCATATGTTGGACCAACAACGTTATCATCGGCACGATAGTCAGAAATCTCATGAAATCAAAATCATAAATCGCAAAAAAATGGATATTACCGGGGTTGTCAATGTAGAAAGCTTCGATAATGAAGAATTTCTTTTGGAAACAGAGTTGGGTTTTCTAGCCATTCGCGGACAAAATCTGCATATGAAAAATCTTAATGTGGAGAATGGGCTCGTTTCAATAGAAGGGCTAGTGATTGAAATGGTATATGTAGACCATTCTTCAGGCGGAGACAAAGCTAAAGGTCTCTTTAGCAAGTTATTCAAGTGACGCTAGAGGTACAGGCTCTAACAATGCTTCATATGGTTGGAGCTGGTGTTTATATTGGGTTGGCTTATGAAACCTACAGTCGTTTGCGTTGGAAGAAAAAACAACAGCTTATCACATTGATTCAGGATCTTTTCTTTTGGCTTCTTAACGTTATTTGTATCTTTTTATGGTTGCATTATGTGAATCAAGGAGAGATGAGGATTTATGTAATTTTGTCCTTGCTTTGTGGATATGCTATGTATAAGGCTCTTTTGCAACAAATATATAGGAATATACTAGAAAAGATCATTCGCAGCGTGATCTATCTCTATCGCTTGGTCGTGAGAATGATTCGACTTTTTATTATACAGCCCATCGTTTGGCTGTATAAATTGATCATGGCTCTGATCTTCTTTATTTTTGGTCTTTTGACAAAAATGGTTCAACTGCTGTATTCGATCCTACTCTTTCTGGCTCGACCCTTTATTCGCCTTTATCATTATGTAAAAAAGAAAATGGTGCAGAAAAGAAAAGAATTTCAAAACAAAAAAGTCGCTAAAAAAACAAACACAAAAAAAAGGAATTTTAAAATGGGTGGCGAATTGGTTGTTTAAGAAAAAATCTTAACAGAGGTGTTGTTCTTATGCAACCGCAGTCTAAAACAAGAGAGGTTCAACAGCCACCTTTTTCCAATAGACCATCAAAAGAAGACCATGATGCACCAATGAATAAAAACAAAGGAAAAAGGCGCAGAATGACCTTACTAGCCGTATGTATTATTGCACTTATTTATTGGTCAAGCTCTGTTTGGGCAGCTCAACAAAAAGTGATTGCAGAAAAACAGGAAGAATTAGAGGCTTTGCAGGTACAGGTAAATCAAGCCACGGAACAGCAGGTCGAGTTGACCTACAGAATGAAGCGCTTAGAAGATCTAGAGTATATTGCTGAGGTTGCTAGAAGAGAGTATTTCTTATCTAAGCCAGGTGAATTGATCTTTATGGTACCTAAACAGTAGATTCATTGCACACTTTTTTTGATTCGGGTATAATGTATTACATAAGCCAATCTTTTTTATTTATTTAAGGAGGATCATTTCGTACATGTCAATTGAAGTAGGCAGCAAGCTAGAAGGTAAAGTCACAGGGATTACTCACTTTGGGGCGTTTATAGAACTACCAGATGGAGTAACCGGTCTTGTTCACATTAGTGAAATTGCCGATAACTATGTGAAAGACGTTAACGAGTTTTTAAAAGTAAATGATGTTGTAAAGGTTAAGGTCATTAATGTGGAGAAGGATGGGAAAATTGGCTTATCTATTAAGCAAGCCCAAGATCGCCCTGTTGAAACGCCTAAGCCTGCATTTAAACGTTCTGGAGAAGGCTTTGATCGTCCTAGATCAGACCGTCCTGATCGCCCTGACCGTCCGAATAAGCCACCTTTCCGTTCAGATGGAGGTCGCCCTAACCGTGGTGGAGGAAAACCTTTGGCACCACGCGCAAACACCTTTGAAGACAAAGTTTCTAAGTTTCTCAAGGATAGTGAAGATCGCTTAACTTCATTAAAGCGTAGTACAGAATCAAACGCGGCGGCCGCGGAGCTCGCCGAGGTTAGTTATATAAGGAAGAATACAGAGTAATCCCCTATAAGGCATCGTGTAGAATGGACCATTTTGAATGTAAAGTGGTCATTGTGACACGGGTTATAGGGGGTTTTTTGTTTTTTCTTCTCCCCTTCCGACATCCATTTACAGTTTCTTTGAATTTATCTGAATCCCTTGAAATATGTCGTACGGTTCTTATGATTCGACCCCTTGTTTTGACAAAAAAAAGCATAAAGTCTGTTTATAATAAGACCACTAATAAAAGCCAGGTGGTGTTATTATGATTCGCAAAGTAGAAGAAATCGTCGTCAACCCAGTACAAGGAAAGTTTATAAAAGCGGAACATATGGTAGATCGTCTGAAAAAAGGAACTGATATCTTAGTCAATCGATGGGGACTTTTGTTATTTGCCCTAGGATTTCTATTAGGGAGGGCGATGATTATTGGAGAGCTTGCTCCTTTTGCCATCCCTTTTTTTGCCGTACTTTATCATCTGCGTAAGGACAAGCTTCTGCTTTCAGGAGTGGCGGTTCTTCTCGGAGCAATGAGTCATGACTTCGGTGTTCCTCTTGTCCTCATGTTAGGAATGAGCCTGTTTCTTTTTATTCAAAGAGTTTTGGAGCGCTGGGGAAAAGGGGAGCTGTCTTATACTCCTTTTGCCGTCTTCACTTCTGTCTTGCTCGCCAAAATGGGCTACGCCTTATTTATGGAGTGGACAGGCTATCAATTACTGATGTCGGTTGTTGAAGCAAGTCTGAGCCTAGTCTTAACCCTGATCTTCGTTCAAAGTCTGCCTCTCATTACAACCAATAAACGAACACAGCCGCTCAAGAATGAAGAAATTGTCTGTCTGGTGATTCTTCTTGCCTCTGTAATGACAGGGACTGTCGGTTGGATCATGATGGATTTATCATTAGAGCATATTCTTTCGCGCTATGCGATCCTTGTTTTTGCTTTCGCGGCTGGAGGAGCTATTGGCGCTACTGTGGGAGTTGTAACAGGCTGATTCTTAGCTTAGCTAATATGGAGGCGATGCTTCAAATGAGCCTGCTTGCTTTTAGTGGTCTACTAGGAGGCTTACTTCGTGAAGGAAGAAAGATAGGGGTTGCCATAGGCTTATTAATTGGAACCCTATTGATGGGCTTATACATGGGGGAGCAGACCTTATGGCTTACCTTAAATGAATCTCTTATTGCTATTTTCTTCTTTTTTCTGACTCCGAAAATGCTATTTACAAAAATTTCAAAATATATTCCAGGGACAGTGGAGCATGCTACCGTACAGCAGGATTATGCGAAACGCTTGAGAGATGTAACGGCAAGCAGAGTGGAGCAATTTTCACATGTTTTTCAGCATTTAGCTCAAAGCTTCCTAAGTCAACCGGTCGTAGCCGATGAAGAAAAGGAGCGGTATACAGATATTTTTCTCAGTCAAGTCACAGAGAAAACCTGTCAGGTATGCTTCAAGAAAGAACAATGCTGGGAAAGTAAGTTTGATGATACGTATCGCTTAATGAAGGAACTGTTTCAAACGATTGAAGTACATGGCGAAATTAAGAAGCCTCATTTGTTTGGTGAGTGGGCAAAGCATTGCGTCAAGTCGCAAAAGGTCATTGAGGCCATGGAGCAGGAATTTGAGCAATACAAGACTCATTTGTTATATAAGAAAAAAATGACGGAAAGCAGACGTTTAGTTGCGGATCAATTATCTGGAGTTTCCCAAGTAATGAACAACTTTGCCCGGGAAATACAGCGTGAAGGGGAAGCTCATCATGTTCAGGAGCAACAGGTATTAGATGCGCTGGAAGGCTTGGGTCTTTCGATTCGGTATGTAGAAATTATTTCTCTTGATGAAGGGAATGTCGATATTGAAATCAGTCAACCAATGTGCCACGGTCGGGATGAATGCTCCAAGGTGGTGGCCCCTCTTATTTCTGAGATTGTGGGAGAAAATATTATGGTGGCGAAGAAGGAATGTGAATTTTACTCTGATGGGTATTGCAAAATGAGCCTATGCTCTGCTAAGACGTTTAAGATTGCTACAGGGATTTCTAGTGCGTGACTGAAAGGAGGGGATTGGGTTTCTGGAGATAGCTTTAACACCATGGAGATTGGCAACGGAAAGTATGCGCTTGCGATTTCAGATGGGATGGGCAATGGAGAAAGAGCTCACCTAGAAAGCAACGATACACTGCGGCTGCTCCAACAAATTCTGCAATCTGGGATTGAAGAAACGGTAGCTATTAAATCCATTAACTCCATTCTATCTCTTCGTTCGACTGATGAAATTTTTTCTACTTTAGATTTAGCCATGATTGATTTGCAGACGGCAAAGACCCGATTCTTGAAAATAGGTTCCACCCCTAGCTTTGTTAAGCGAGGAGAGCAATGTTTTACGATTGCCGCTCACAATCTTCCGATGGGAATCCTGAATGAAATTGATGTAGATGTAGTGACTGAACAGCTTAAAGCGGGTGATCTATTAATTATGATGACGGATGGAATCTATGACGCTCCTAGAAATATAGAAAATAAAGAAATGTGGATGAAGCGAATGATTTCGGAGATTTTAACTCAAGATCCACAGGAAGTGGCGGATCTCTTGCTGGAAAAAGTGGTTCGTCTGCACCAAGGACAAATCATGGATGATATGACGGTCATTGTGGCAAAAATAGAACGAAATATACCAGAATGGTCCACAATCTCAATGGCAGGGATTCCAAAACTAAAGCGTAAAAAAAATCATCATCTCGTGTCCTAGCATCCTTGCTTCACATAGGCGAAAGGTATAGATTCTCCCCCTGTGGTTAAGAATGATAATAGTTTAGTGAGCTATTTATTATTCTACAAGGGGGATTCTCTATGAAAACAGGAAAACTGAAACAAATTCTATTAATAACAGATGGATGCTCTAATGTTGGGGTTGACCCCATCGCGATTGCCTCTATGGCACCAGAATACGGGATTAGTATCAATGTCATTGGTATCTTAGATGATCATTTATTAGGTGAAAAGGCTTTAACAGAAATTAAGGAGATCGCGTTGGCGGGAGGTGGGATTCATCAGAAAGTACATAGTCAGGTATTGGCGAAAACGGTGCAAATGGTAACCAGAAAAGCGATGACTCAGACGATTCAGCAAGTGGTCAACAAAGAATTAAGACATATACTAGGAAATACAGAAGATGTGGCTCATTGCCTCCTGCCCAGAGAGGAAAGGTAGTAGAAGTAGTAGAAGATTTAGGGGAAAAGATAGCAGTAGAAATTCTTATTTTAGTAGACACAAGTGCTTCAATGAAAAGTAAGATTCCAGCGGTGAAACAAGCCTTGCGTGATTTAGCCTATCCATGCAATCGCGTATGGGGGAAAATCGTTTTTCATTGTGGACCTTTCCCGGTGTTCATGCTTCGGCAGATAAGCATATGGACTGGTCTGATCAGTTTTTCTCTTTAGAGAAAATATTCTCTAAAATACAAACTCAGGGTACTACGCCAACAGGTCCTGCCCTAGAAGAAGCTCTTAGATATTTTACGATCAATCATAGCCAGCCTAATGATGAGGAAGAAGGGATGCTACGTGACAGTGCACTCTAACCTTAGAACCATCAGAGGGAAATGGAATGGTAAAGTCTACGAGATTCAAAAGGAATTGGGGAAAGGCGCGAATGGAACAGTCTATTTAGCACCCTGCATCACCAGCCCTATGCGATCAAGGTTGGAGAGGACCCGATCTCGATGACTTCAGAAGTGAATGTTCTCAAACACTTTGAAAAGGCTCAAGGAGGGATCCTTGGGCCTTCCGTATATGATGTAGATGATTGGGAAGCGCAAGGAATAATCATGCCCTTCTATGTGATGAATGTGATTGAAGGGGAATCCTTAATACAGTTCATCCAGAACAGAGGAAAAGAATGGATTCCAGTATTTATGATCCAATTATTAGGGTTCTTGCAAGAGCTTCATCAGCAAGGATGGGTATTTGGAGACTTGAAGCCAGATAACCTGCAAATTTCCGGTCATCCTCCAAAGATTGCTTGGTTTGATGCAGGAGGCATAACTAAATTAGGACGTTCGATTAAGGAATATACGGAGCTTTATGATCGCGGGTATTGGCATATGGGAGATCGAAAAGCGGAGCCTTCCTACGATTTATTCAGCGTCGCGATGATCTTCTTGAATATGTATTATGGAAAGCTCCAGGAGCCCTCTGGTGAAGGACGTCCGACTCAATTACATCGACTAGTGCACCATGATCGGAGCTTAGGTCCTTACCAAAAGATTTTGTGGAAGGCGATAGAAGGAAAATATGCATCGGCTCAAGAAATGAAAAGAGAACTGATGCAGGTATGGCATTTACAGAAAAGGGAGCAAACAAATGAGAGTGGAACGTATTCCAGGCGTCAGAGACTCCTGTTAAAAAATCTAGCTTTTTAAAGAAAACCATCTCCTTTTTATTTGTATCCTCTTTCCTTATCTTTTTATTTACCCTATACTTATTCTCACAGACTTTGTAGTCATAAGCGAAAGGAAGCTAGGGGTGAAGAGGTGAGCCAAGTGAATCAATTTGGGGATGTGATGGAGATATGCCTCCTTGCAGGTGAGATTATGCTCAAATACGGAGCTGAAACCTACAGGGTAGAAGAAACGATGGAACGAATGGCTGCTGCACGAGAGATGGTCGAAGTTCATAGCTTTGTTACGCCTACAGGCATATTCCTGTCCTTTAAATCTCCGAAGCAAGGTAATTATGAAAGAACAAGAGTGGTCCGTGTAGATCAACGATTGATTGATTTGAACAAAGTGACGATGGTCAATGATCTATCGAGAAGATTTGTCGATGCTCAGATACCCATTCGAGAAGCGATGAAGGAATTAAAACAGATAGATAAACAAAAAATGAATTATCCCGTCTATGTTCAGCATATAGCTGCTGGAGCAGCTAGTGGGTCTTTTGCTGTTTTGTTTGGAGGGGAATTAGTCGATATCTTTCCTGCTTTTTTGGCTGGAGTCTTCGTCAACATTAGTTTGCTTTTGCTTGAGAAATATCTCAAGGTCAAATTTATTGCTGAGTTATTAGCTGCTTTTGTCGGTGGAGTGGTGGCTATTACCGTGGTTCGATTTGGATTTGGAGCGAACTTGGACTCGATTATAATAGGGGCTTTAATGCCTTTGGTTCCTGGATTACCTTTGACCAACGCAGCACGTGATATTATGGCAGGAGATTTGATTGCTGGGGTTGGCAGAGGGGCAGAAGCGACATTAACGGCATTATCGATTGCAACTGGAATTGCTTTCGCTATATCTATTTTATTGTAAGGGGGTTGTAGAATGTCTTGGACTCATTTAATTCTATCGTTTACTGCCACCCTTTCTTATGGAGTTCTTTTTAACGTACCCAAGAAGGCATTGATTGGGGGAGGATTGATTGGAATGAGTGGCTGGCTTCTCGTCAGTATGTTCATTTATTACTTTCAATTCTCCTATATGGCTGCGGCACTCATTGCTAGCTTTGTGGTTGCCACCATTAGCCAAATAGCATCTAAGATGATGAAGATGCCAAGTACCAACTTCAGTATTGCTGGTATTATTCCTCTGGTGCCAGGGGCTATGGCTTATCGCACGATGAGAAGCTTTGTTGACGGGGATTATGTGAATGGGCTTGCCCTCGCCACAGAAACCCTATTATCCGCTGGTGCGATTGCTGCGGGACTTATGTTCTCCCTAGCCATATTCTTTAGTGGGAAAGGAATGGGATGGCGTCATGGAACAAAGCGTGCTTAAAGAAGTAAGAGCGGCATCTCTGTTTCAACCTAATGATTCTGTTCTTGTTGGTGTATCAGGCGGCCTAGATTCCATGGCTTTGCTTCATTGGCTATGGACCATCAGCATCTGTGGAATTTGAAACTAGTTGCTGTACACGTGAATCATCAACTTCGGGGTCAGGAGGCAGATCTAGATCAGGAATGGGTCGAACAGATATGCCGAGAATGGGGAATCGAATGTATCTCGAAAAAGGTGGATGTCGCTAAGTACGCGAAGGAGCATCATTTAAGTAAACAGGTGGCGGCAAGAGAATGCCGCTATCAGCTATTTTCTCAAGTTGCTAAAGAAAACCAAGCAACGAAACTGGCGTTAGCGCATCATGGCGATGATCAGATTGAAACGATGGTGATGCGCCTTGTTCGAGGAGCTGGGTTAGCTGGCTTAAGCGGCATTCCTACGAAAAGAAAAGGGGACTCCTATATGATTGTCCGCCCTTTCATGTCTGTTGGTAAAAGAGAAATTGAAACTTATTGCCGGGAACATCGTATTTCCTATCGAGAGGATTCTAGTAATCTTCGAGATGATTATACGAGGAATTGGATCAGACATCATATCTCTCCTCTCCTGTTTCAACTAAATCCGAATCTGCATCAAGTCATACACGAAACGACATCACTGATTCGCGAGGAGGATGAGCTATTAGAAGAAATGGCTCAAAATTATGTAAAACAAGTCATTGAATCAGAATCAATGAATAAAATTACTATGAACCTCTCTTTAATAAAAACCTTACCTCTTCCTTTACAAAGAAGGGTGATTCTACTAATATTAAGTTATCTGCAGATTGAACGTTCTTCTTGGAGTAAGGTACATATTGATCAAATTCTTGAGATCATACAAAATGAGAAAGGGTCTAAGACGCTTGATATGCCCGATCAGGTACAAGTCGTTAAAGAGTACCACCAACTATACATAATGAAAGTAAGTAGTGAAAGCCAACAAGATCAAAGCACCTTAGATTATTTACATTCTATTTCTCATCTAGGTGAATACCACTTTTCCACACCCCCTATCCAAATGATTCTTTATCAAGGAATCGATAGGAAGAAAGAGGAAGAATGGGAAAGTCTTTTTTCTCGGGTTTGGAAAACACACTTTCTTGAAGGCTCTCTTCAGTTTCCGCTTGTGTTACGCAATCGCAGATCAGGAGATCGAATTCAACCTATAGGTATGGAAGGTCACAAGAAGGTAAAAGATATTTTTATTGATGAAAAAGTTCCTGTTCGAAAGCGACAGGATTGGCCCATTTTGACTGATCAAGCAGGAATTATCTGGGTCCCAGGTTTAAAAAGAAGCAATAGAGGTAAAGTAACAGAAACAAGGCAAAACATCATAACCATTATGATCGGAACAGACTAGGGAGGGTATAGTAGTGTTAGATGACATCAAAGAAATATTAATTTCTGAAGAGCAAATTGCGGAAAAAGTGAAGGAGCTCGGCGGAATCTTATCAGAAGAATACCGAGGAAAAAATCCTTTAGTGGTTTGTATTTTAAAAGGGGCTGCCCTCTTTATGACAGATTTAACGAAGAGGATGGATATTCATTTAGAGATGGATTTTATGGATGTATCCAGCTACGGGAACTCCACTCGATCTTCTGGAGAAGTAAAAATTATTAAAGATTTGAATACGACTGTAGAAGGTCGCGATGTATTGATTGTAGAGGATATCATCGACAGCGGATTAACCCTCAACTATTTAGTGGAGCTGTTACAGCATCGTAAAGCCAATAGTGTCCAAATTGTTACACTATTAGATAAACCACATAACCGTAAAGTAGATCTAAAGCCTGATTATACTGGATTTAGTGTCCCAGATGAATTTGTTGTAGGATATGGCTTAGACTACGCTGAAAAATACCGTAATTTACCCTTTGTGGGTGTGCTAAAACCGGAAATATATTCCGAAGCTTAAACTTGAGAGTAACAATTCTGTTATGTTAAACTAATTAATAGCTTTTTTTACTCTGAGAGGAGGTAGGGGATGAATCGTTTTTTAAGAAATACTGTATTTTACTTGCTTATTTTTCTAGTTGTAATCGGTATTGTTCAATTTATTGTACAATCAGGGCAGGAATCTCCTGCAATTGAATATACAGAGTTTGTCACCCATCTTGAAAGAGGGGAAATTGATTCCGTTAATGTTCAAGCTGCGCGTGGGGTATGGTTTATTGATGGTAAGTTCGTAAAAGGTGCTGTAAAGGATAGTGAAGGGAAAGATAGAGATCGATTTATTACGCATGCTCCGATGAATTCGGAGAGGACCCTCGAGATTATTAATCAATCAAAAGCCAAGGTGACCTTTATCGAAGCCAAGGGCGATCCAGTTTGGCTTACCTTTTTTACCACACTTATTCCGTTCTTATTAATCTTTATCTTATTTTTCTTTTTAATGAGCCAAGCGCAAGGCGGCGGCAACAAAGTGATGAACTTTGGTAAGAGTAAAGCCAAGCTTTACAGTGAAGAAAAGAAAAAGGTGACATTTAAGGATGTAGCGGGAGCGGATGAAGAGAAGCAAGAGCTAGTCGAAATCGTTGAATTCTTGAAAGATCCTAGAAAATTTACAACCTTAGGGGCACGTATACCTAAAGGAGTTCTCCTAGTGGGACCTCCAGGGACAGGTAAAACATTATTAGGAAGAGCCGTTGCAGGTGAAGCTGGAGTACCATTCTTTAGTATCTCAGGTTCAGACTTCGTTGAAATGTTTGTTGGGGTCGGTGCTTCTCGAGTTCGTGATTTGTTTGAAAATGCGAAGAAAAATGCGCCATGTATTATTTTTATTGATGAAATAGACGCTGTAGGTCGTCAGCGTGGAGCGGGTCTTGGCGGAGGACACGATGAGAGAGAGCAGACGCTAAATCAGCTTCTTGTTGAGATGGATGGTTTTGGAGCGAATGAAGGAATTATTATCATGGCAGCAACCAACCGTCCAGATGTTTTAGATCCAGCGTTATTACGTCCAGGGCGCTTTGACCGCCAAATTACAGTGGATCGTCCAGATGTAAGAGGGAGAGAAGCCGTATTACAGGTACATTCTCGAAATAAGCCCCTATCTGATGATGTGAAGTTGGATGTGATTGCTCGACGTACACCAGGTTTTTCTGGAGCAGATCTTGAAAACTTGTTAAATGAAGCTGCTTTACTAGCGGCAAGAAGAAATAAGAAGGATATTGCCATGCAAGAGATTGATGATGCAATCGATCGTGTGATTGCTGGTACAGAGAAAAAATCGCGTCGTGTTTCTGACAAAGAACAACGTATTGTGGCTTACCATGAAGCGGGTCACACCATTGTAGGTGTTTACCTCGATGGATCGGATACGGTACACAAAGTAACGATTGTACCGAGAGGAAATGCGGGTGGATATGCGGTCATGCTTCCTAAAGAAGATCGCTTTATGATGACAGAACAAGAGCTTAAGGATCGTATCGTAGGTCTTTTAGGCGGACGTGTAGCTGAAGAAATCATCTTAGGGGAAGTAAGTACTGGAGCAAGCAACGATTTCCAACGTGCAACTGGAATCGCTAGACGAATGGTTATGGAATTTGGAATGAGCCGCCTTGGGCCATTACAATATGGAGAAAGCCAAGGACAGGTCTTCTTGGGACGTGACATTGGTCATGAACGTAATTACAGTGAAGCCATTGCTCATGAAATTGATCAGGAAGTGCAACGCATTGTCAAAGAGCAATACGAACGTTGTAGAGAGCTATTAACGCAGTATCGTGACAAGCTCGAGCTTATCGCTCAAACCTTGCTCGAAGTGGAAACCTTAACGGCAGAGCAAATTTCTGATTTGGTCAATAACGGAAAAATCAGTGAAGAGAACATGCCCAAGAAGCCTTCTGAGGAAAAGAAATCCTCCGTGGCAAAGGAGGACGTTAAAGTCCAAATCCAGTCGAAAAAAGAAGATGATGATAAGTTCACTCCAAAAGACGATGAAGAGAAAAAATAAGCAATGAAGGGGAGCTATTTGATAGCTCTTCTTTTTTCTTTTTGGACTATAAAAGCTTTTCACATGTCTTTTATATCAAGAGTCCTAGAGGGGGGACGCAACCTTTTTCCAATCAAGGTTGGTCTTGAGTAGCAATCAAAAAAAGGGTTAAAATAAAGAACACACACTTCGATGAAAAAGAAATATAATAAACGAAGTTTGTGAAGATTGACACAATTGGAAGATCAGTTTACAATGAGCCTAACCATAGCATTAATCTGATGGAGGGGAACTCAACATGGAAGCCTTAGCGATTGAAAAAAAGCGCGAACGAAATAAAGAGCTTCAAGAAAAAATTTTACAGCTTAAAAAGGAACGAAACGCGATCATCTTAGCTCACTACTACCAACGGCCAGAAATTCAGGAAATCGCAGATTATTTGGGTGATTCCTTTGGTCTAGCGCAAAAAGCCAAAACGACAGATGCCGATGTCATTCTTTTCTGTGGAGTACACTTCATGGGAGAAAGTGCTAAAATATTAAATATGGATAAAACGGTATTAATACCTGACGAAAGAGCAGGCTGTCCTATGGCGGATATGGTCAATGTGGATGGGTTAAGGAAGCTAAAGGCTCAACATCCCAATGCTAAGGTCGTAGCGTATATCAATACAACAGCTGAAATCAAAGCAGAAACGGATATATGCTGTACATCCTCCAATGCGAGGGCCGTTATTGAATCCATTGACGCCGAAGAAATCATTTGGATTCCAGATAAGAATCTTGGACAATACGTACAACAATTCACTGATAAAAAATGATCATCTGGGAAGGGTACTGTAATACACATGACTTACTCACTGTGCCGGATGTGGAAAAGCTTCGTGCAGAGCATCCTGATGCCTTATTTGTTGCTCATCCTGAGTGTCGACCTGAGGTGTGGAAGATTGCTGATTATGTAGGGAGTACAACAGGGATATTAAAATATTGTCGTGAAAGCGAACATAAAAAATTTATTGTGGCTACGGAAGAAGGGGTAAGGTATATGCTGGAATTGGAGAGCCCTGACAAAGAGTTTATTTTTGCCTCCAAGTTTCTTGTATGCCCGAATATGAAGGTGAACAATCTGAAGAAGCTTGCTAATGCTTTAGAAACCATGCAACCAGAAATCTACCTTCCTGAGGATGTTGCAGATCGTGCAAGAGCATCATTAGAGCGCATGCTACAAGTAAAGTAGCATGCGCTGCTTTACTTGTACCTACTTTAAGGAGGAAGAGGATAGGATGAGAATACCCAGATACATAAGCTCACTTGACCAGGTTCATCAAGTGATACAAACAGATACCATTGTGGTAGGTGCAGGTATTGCTGGTTTATATACGGCATTACAGCTTAGTCAGAAAGCAGAAGTGATTTTAGTAACCAAGAAATCATTAATCGATAGTAATACTCGCTGGGCTCAAGGGGGAATTGCTGCGGTTACATCAGAAATGGATTCTCCGGAATTACATAAACAAGATACCTTAATGGCAGGAGCTGGGTTATGTGATCCAGCTGCTGTTGACATTCTGGCGCATGAAGGACCAGATGGAGTAAAGAATTTAATCTATTACGGTGTTCATTTCGATGAGGAAGATGGGCAAATCGCCTTAACGAGGGAAGGAGCTCACAGTAGGCATCGAGTGCTGCATGCTCAAGGGGACGCAACAGGAGCTGAAATTGTTCGAGGTCTATCTGAACTAGTAAGAAAAACAAAAAACATTACGATATTAGAAGACCATTTTGTGACCGACTTGTTAACGAAGGATGAGCAATGTCATGGCATTACAGTCCTTAAACCAAATCAAAAAAAGATGTTGATTCAAGCCAAGTCCGTTATTCTCTCAACAGGGGGAACAGGACAGCTATATCGTTATACGACCAACCCTGATATTGCAACAGGTGATGGAATTGCTTTGGCTTACCGGGCTGGTGCAAACATTCAGGACATGGAGTTTATTCAATTTCATCCAACGGTTCTTTTCTATCCAGGAGCTCCTCGTTTTCTTATCTCAGAAGCGGTTCGCGGAGAAGGCGCCATTTTACGAAATACAAATGGAGAGCCGTTTATGCATAAGTATCATTCCCTAGGTGATTTAGCTCCTAGAGATGTGGTTTCAAGAGCCATTGTCAGTGAGCTGCAACAATCTGGAAACCAATATGTCTATCTTGATTTTACGCATGAATCAGAAGAGAAAATCAGGCATCGTTTCCCCACTATCTATAAAACATGTCTGGAATATGGTCTCAACTTAGTGATGGATTGGATTCCTGTCGCTCCTGCTGCTCATTACACCATGGGAGGTGTGAAGACAAATACTCATGGAGAAACCAGTATCAATGGACTTTATGCTTGTGGTGAGGTTGCTTGTACAGGGTTCATGGGGCGAACCGTTTAGCTTCAAATTCATTGTCTGAGGCGATTGTTTTTGGCAAACGGATTGCGGATCATATCTTAGCCCAACGTTTGACCCAGCGTCTTAGATCTAAAGACTTGCTTCAAGTGATGGAGTTAGCAGGGGAGAATCAGCCTGAGGAAACAAATCGTCCTAGTCTAGAGGACATCCAAGAAAAGAGGATCTCCCTAACAGAAAAAATGCTTCAGCATGCGAGCTTAACTCGTAATGAAGGCTCCTTGCACAAGGTAGAAGAGGCGATTATAAAAGGGATGGATAGGGTCTTCCCTTATGTTTGGAATCAGAAGGAAGCCATTGAGTATATCAATTTACTCATTTGCAGTTATTTAGTAGTCCAAGCTTCTTTACTGCGAACCGAAAGCAGAGGAGGGCATTTTAGGACAGATTATCCGCTCGTCAATGATGAAGAATGGAAGAAGCATATCATACTAACACGTGATGCACAATCAGGTGAAATGAAGGAGAGCTATGTGGATGTTAAATCTTCGTAAATGGAGAGGCAAAATTCAAGAATGGTTAGATGAAGATATAATGGAAGGGGATTTATCAACCCATTCTTTATTGACCCCTCAGGATCGAGAGAAGGCATGGATACAGGCAAAAGAAGACGGTATAGTGGCTGGGCTATGGCTAGCCAAAATGGTGTTTGAGGAAGTGGATCCTAGCTGCCAAATCCAAGTCTTAGTTGAGGATGGGAGCCCTGTGAAAAGAGGAGATGTTCTTTTAGAGATCGAGGGACCCATGCTCAGTTTATTAGCGGCTGAACGCGTGGCGTTGAACCTCCTTCAAAGGATGTCTGGAATTGCTACGCTTACTCAGCAGTATGTAAACTTGGTAAAGGACTATTCTGTACGAATTGTAGATACGAGAAAAACAACTCCAGGTCTGCGCGGGCTTGAAAAATATGCTGTCCGAATGGGTGGGGGATTTAATCATCGGTTTGGGTTATATGATGCTGCCATGATTAAGGATAATCATATCAAAGCGGCTGGCAGCATTACGAAAGCAGTACAAACACTCCGAGCCAATCTGCCACACACAACAAGAATTGAAGTGGAAGTAGAGCATGAGGAGCAGGTCGAAGAAGCATTAAGCGTTCAAGCCGATATTATTATGCTTGATAATATGTCTATTGAACAAATGAAAAAGGCAGTTGAAAAGATCAACAAGCGTGCCATTGTAGAGGCTTCAGGAGGGGTTTCTTTACAAACGGTCAGAGAGATTGCTTCTACTGGGGTAGATGTGATTTCTGTTGGTGCACTAACTCATTCAGTGAAAGCGTTAGATATTAGTATGGATTTAGGGCGCAGAAAGAATATAATAGAATCGGACGCATAAAAGATATTAAACAAAGGATGGGTCATGATTATGATTCTAGTGATTGATGTTGGAAATACAAATATCGTTCTTGGTGTATATCAGGAAGACAAGCTTACCTATCATTGGCGTGTAAACACAGATAAGCAAAAAACAGAAGACGAGTACGGAATGCTGGTTAAAGGACTTTTTCGTGAAGAAGGATTGTTACCACAGGATGTCAAAGGAATTATTATTTCTTCTGTCGTACCGCCTCTGATGTTCTCATTAGAGAGAATGTGCAGGAAATATTTCAAAAACGACCCCATTGTCGTAGGACCGGGAATTAAAACGGGTCTCTCCATCCATTATGATAATCCCAAGGATGTAGGGGCAGATCGAATTGTTAATGCTGTTGCTGCATTACAGGAGTATAAGCCACCGCTCATCATTGTTGATTTTGGAACGGCAACTACGTTTTGTTATATTGATGAGGAAGCACGTTACATAGGAGGAGCGATTGCTCCAGGTATTCAAATTTCTACACAAGCACTTTACCATCACGCAGCGAAGCTCCCGCGTATCGAATTAAAGTTCCCTCAACATGTTGTTGGAAGAAATACGATTGCTGCTATGCAATCAGGAATTTTATTTGGTTATGCTGGACAGGTGGACAGCATCATTAAGCGAATGAAGCAGCAGGCGAAGGAAGAGGCGACGATTATTGCAACTGGCGGCTTAGCAGAATTAATTGCCAATGAATCAGAATATATTGATCATGTCGACCCGTTCTTAACCTTGAAGGGATTGTATAATATATACCATAGGAATGTTTAAGAAGTACATAAAAGGAAATAGAATAGGAACAAGAGGGTAGTTTAATGAAGAGGTTAAACTACTCTTTTTACACGACACGAAATGGATATTGGAGGATGGAAAGATGGAGCATCAACAACCGGCGGAACATACACACGATGACATAAATCTACAAGATGATTATTTGGTGAAGGCGCTTTGTTTAGAAGGTAAGGTGCGAATTTATGCGGTGCGAACAACACAGCTTGTGGACGAGTGCCAGAGGCGTCATGATACTTGGGCAACTACACAGCGGCACTTGGCAGATCTCTTTCTGTTGGTGCCATGATGGGAGCTATGCTCAAAGGAAAAGAGAAGGTTACTCTGCAGGTGAGGGGAGGAGGACCTATTGGCAAGATCATTGTCGATGCAAATAGCCAAGGAGAGGTGCGGGGCTATGTTGATCATCCTCATGTTCATTTTCCAGTAAATGCACAGGGCAAGCTGGATGTGGGAAGAGCTGTGGGAACAAGCGGAGAGATTTTTATTACCAAAGATTTAGGCTTACGAGAGCCTTATCATGCTCCAGCCGAATGGTCAATGGAGAAATTGGAGAAGATTTCACTTTATATTTTGCTCAATCAGAACAAACTCCTTCAGCCGTAGCTGTAGGAGTGATGGTAAACCCTGATCATACCGTCAAGGCAAGTGGCGGGTATATCATTCAGTTGCTCCCAGGTGTTTCAGATGAGTTTATCACTGAATTAGAACAGAGATTATCTACGATTCTGCCTGTATCGACGATGGTAGATCAAGGGTATACTCCTGAGCAAATGATCGAGGCTGTTTTTGAAAATGAAACCATACAGTGGTTAGATCGGCTTCCTATTTCCTTTTCCTGTACCTGCTCGAAAGAAAAAGTCAAAAGTACACTGATTAGTCTTGGGGCTGAACAAATCAGAGAGATGATTGAGGATACAGGAGAAGCGGAGGTACAGTGCCATTTTTGCAATGAAAAATATCACCTTACTCGCTCCGATTTAGAGGAGTTACTGGTAGAGATCAAGAAATAAAAGAAATGAGTGGCATTGAATGGTTAGGAGGGTCGATATGGGGCGCATCAAATTGTTATGGGGGATTATTTTTGTCCTTATCTTGTTACAAGTATTAACCGTTTTCTATTTTATCTCAGAAGGAAAGAATGAAGCAGGTGCAGATCCTCGATTGGAGCATGCAGCGAAGGTTGGAGAAGAATATATCACAATGGACGACTTGAACCAGCGCTTACGTAGTAATTATGGAGAAAACGTTCTAGAGGAACTGATTAATCGAAAGCTGATCTTTACGGAAGCCAAAAGACTACAATTGACCATTTCTGAAGAAGAAATAGAACAAGAAATTAACCTATTGCGCCAAGATTATGCGAGTGAAGAAGAGTTTTATCAAACCCTGCATGAGCAAATCGGAATAAGCCAAGAAGATTTGCGTAATGAAATCCGCTTTTATCTTCTGATGGAGGATATGGCAACAAAGGATATCGTGATTGAGGAACAGGAACAACGACAATATTATGAAGACAATATTGATCAGTATTATGTCCCTACGCGGCTTCACTTACATACGATCTTAGTTCCCACCGAAGAGGAAGCAGAAAGAGTGATTCAAGAAATTGAACAGGGATCAAGTTTTGAAGCGGTCGCAGCTGAACGCTCGACTGACTTAGTTACAGCCCCTGCTGGTGGAGATATGGGTATGGTTTCTGTCGATGATTTTTTTCTAGATCAAGCGGTAGCTCGTACGGCTGAGAAACTCCCGCTCAATCAGCTTAGTACTCCCATCCAAACGGAAGAAGGATATACGGTGATTAAGGTTTCAGAAAGAGTTGAGGGAAAAATTCAGCCTTTTGAAGACGTGAAATCTAAGATTCGCCGTGAGTTAGCAGTGAAGCAAATAGATGGAGTCACTTCCTTTCTGGAAAGCCTACGGGCGAGAGTGGGAGTAGAGAACTATCTGTATCCATAAAATATTGTCGAATAATTACAAGAGAACTTGCATAATATCTTGACGTTTTAATTTTTTCTCTGCTAAAATAATAAAAACAAGAAAAACCAATAAATTTACTTGGTTTTATAAGGAGGCACTTCAAGATGAGAGTAGCAAATTCTATTTTAGATTTAATCGGCCAAACACCTCTAGTGAAATTGAACCGCCTAGTCGGTCCCAATGACGCAGATGTGTATTTGAAGTTAGAGTTTTTCAATCCTGGAAGCAGTGTAAAGGATCGTATTGCCTTATCCATGGTTGAAGAAGCGGAAAAGAGTGGAGCATTAAAACCAGGAATGGTGATTGTGGAGCCTACAAGCGGAAACACAGGAATCGGATTGGCAATGGTAGCAGCAGCCAAGGGCTACAGAACAAAGTTAGTGATGCCTGAAACCATGAGTTTAGAGCGCAGAAATCTATTAAGAGCCTATGGGGCAGAATTAGTATTAACACCTGGACCGGAGGGAATGAAAGGGGCCATTAAGAAGGCTGAGGAATTAGCTGCTGAAAACGATAATTATTTCATGCCTCAGCAGTTTAAGAACTCAGCGAACCCAAAAGTTCACCGTGAAACAACAGGACCTGAACTACTAGAGCAAGTAGGAGATCAATTAGATGCTTTCATCTCTGGAATCGGTACAGGAGGAACCATTACAGGCGCAGGTCAAGTGTTAAAGCAAAAATTCCCTCAGCTACAAGTTGTAGCCGTAGAGCCAAAGGATTCTCCCGTTCTTTCAGGAGGTCAACCTGGTCCACACAAAATTCAAGGGATTGGTGCAGGGTTTGTTCCTGATATTCTTGATACGGATGTGTACGATGAGGTCATTGCTGTATCCAACGAAGAAGCATTTGAAGCAGCTAGACGTTTAGCGAAAGAAGAAGGAATCCTAGGTGGTATTTCTTCTGGAGCAGCTGTAAAGGCAGCATTGGAAGTAGCGCGTCGCTTGGGTAAGGGGAAGAAAGTGGTTGCGGTCATCCCAAGTAATGGAGAGCGTTACCTAAGTACAGCTTTATATCAATTTGAAGACTAATATAGTGATCAAAACCTTCTCAATTTTTACTGAGAAGGTTTTTTTCTTTAGACTTGCCCACTAAATTCATCAATAATCAGGCGTACCACGTTGCGGGAGGAGAACTCTCCTCTAGAGAGTAAATGGTTCCAATCAATTTGAGGATGCAGCTTTTCTCGAATTTCTTCCAGTGATTGTCCCTCTTGGTAGTAGAACAGAACCGAATCAACGAGCTCGTGAAGAAATTTTTTCTTTTTTTCTAAGGCTTGACGTCCTCGGGGAACAAAACCTGCATGAGCACAAAATACATGCTGAAAATCATAGGATAACAGTGCTTCTATAGATTGCAGCATGGATTTCAGTGATTCTCCGCGATGTAAGCTATATTTAATTCTGCTGGAAACAAAAAGATCCCCGCTAAAGACAAAGCCGTGGTTAGGTTCAACCAAGGAAAGATGATCCTGGCAATGACCGGGCGTTCTAACAACATCGAAGGTAAATCGGTTTGTCTGAATTTTTTCACCGATAAGGGTCCCCTGTACAGGTCGCATTTGTCCCCATGTTAAATAGCGGTACATCGGGAGCTTGTAGGGGTGATTTAAGATTCGTTGTGTTTCCGGAAGCATATAGATGGGAAGATTTTTTTTTCTTTCTAACCAATCTGCCATTCCGGTATGGTCTTCATGATGATGAGAAACCACCACCTGTTCAAGGGGGCGATCCATCAAGTATTTTTTTAAATGCTTTCGCTGAGAAGGAGCACCTGTATCAAAAAGCAAATGATCGATTTCATAAAAGCATACGGATAAACCTAGGGGTCTAAGATAAAGTCTCGTTTGAATGACGTCCCCAATTTGTTTCGTTTTCATATCAAAAATACCTCCGAATGAATGATCATTCATTAATTAAGAATAGTATATCATATATTTGTGCAACACTGCTAGATAAGGTAAAATAATGACATTAGATGAACTCTTGGAGAGTGATTGCGTGTTTATTCCTACCTATGATGAGATCCAAAAAAAGATGGCTGACCACTACCACTATATTCCGGTAGCGTATCCTATTCATTTGGATCATGCCCAATGGTTTTCTTTATATCAAAAAATTAATGAACGTCATTCTTATCATGTCTTGCTTGAAAGTGGTCGGGCAGGTCGATATTCGATCATGGCTTATGCTCCTTCTTATTTTCTTCAAGGAAAGAATGATCAATTAACCATTCGACGATTCGATCATAAAGGGCATATACAACAGAAAGAAACGATCCAAGGGAACCTATTAGATTCGATTCAAACTTGGACAAGCAAGAGAAGAGCTCCGCGTTTTCTTGATTTACCAGATTTTTGCGGTGGGTTATTAGGGTTTCTGAGCTACGACTTAGTAAGAGAAATTGAATCTCTTCCTAGCTTGGCGAAGGATGATCTGAGTACTCCCGATCTCGCTTTTTATGTTTTTGAGCAAATCCTGCTCTATGATCATCAAGAAAAACAGCATTGGTTAGTTTGTTATCAAGCCGTAGAACAGAAAGAAAGCCTGAAGGAAAAGTATGTAGAGGGACAGAATCGCTTACTGCTGTGGTATGAGGAGCTTCAAAAGCTGATTCAAGAGGTAGCTGAAGAATCCTCCACTCAAGAAGCGACTCTATTCATGCAGAACAGTCCTGGGAAACAAGGAGCAGGAGATGTACAAGGAGAGATTGTAGAGCAACATCAAGATATGATTCCTTCGTTTTCAGAAGAAGGATTTATAACAGCCGTACAGAAGGTGCAAGAATATATTTCTGCCGGTGATGTTTTTCAAATTAATCTATCAGTAAGGCAATCGAAAATACTTCAATCCAAACCGCTCGATGTGTATAAAGAGTTAAGGGAAATTAATCCTTCTCCCTATATGGGATACCTTCACTTTCCCGAATTTCAACTCATCAGTGCTTCACCAGAACAGCTTATTAAGCTTCAAGGCGGGCAGTTAAATACGAGACCTATTGCTGGTACTCGCCCCAGAGGTGGCAATCGGGAAGAGGATCTGCGCTTAGCAGAAGAGTTGATTCATAATGAGAAGGAACGGGCGGAGCATGTGATGCTTGTGGATTTAGAACGAAATGACTTAGGGAAAGTGTGTCAATTTGGTAGTGTTGAAGTCGATGAGTTTATGGTCATTGAGGAGTACTCCCATGTCATGCATATCGTTTCCAATGTCAAAGGAACGATTGCCGAAGAGAAGGATGCCATTGATGTTATCCGAGCTGTTTTTCCAGGAGGGACGATCACAGGAGCCCCTAAGGTACGAACGATGGAAATTATTGAAGAGCTTGAGCCTGTCCGGCGAGGCATTTATACTGGATCTATCGGCTGGATTGATTATAATGGGGACATGGAGTTAAATATCGTCATTCGAACGATGCTAGCTCAAAATGGAATAGCCCATGTTCAAGCTGGTGCAGGTATTGTTATTGATTCAATCCCTGTCAATGAGTACAAGGAGTCATTGAAGAAAGCGGAGGCCTTATGGAAGGCTCTGGAGCAGAGTAAGAAAAATAAAAAAGAGCTGAGTGTATAGCTGAGGAGGAGTTTAGAAATGATTGTAATGATTGACAATTATGATTCATTTACCTACAACCTAGTACAATATCTAGGCGAATTAGGAGAAGAGCTGAGAGTATATCGCAATGATCAAATTACGATTGAGGAGTTAGAAGCACTGCAGCCAGACTATATCATGGTTTCACCAGGACCCTGCACGCCAGATGATGCCGGAATTAGCCTTGAGGTGATCCGTCATTTCGCTGGAAAAGTTCCTCTATTTGGCGTTTGTCTAGGTCATCAGTCTATTGGACAAGTGTTTGGAGGAAAGGTGATTCGTGCAGAGCGGTTAATGCATGGCAAAACATCGCCCATATATCATGATGGTCAAACAATATTTGAAGGAATTCCTTCCCCCTATCAAGCGACTCGATATCATTCCTTGATTGTGGAGAAAGAAAGCTTACCAGACTGTCTAGAGATTAGCGCTTGGACCGAAGAGGGAGAGATTATGGCCTTACGCCATAAAGAGCTTGCTGTAGAAGGAGTTCAATTCCATCCAGAGTCCATTATTACAGATTACGGAAAGACACTATTAAAGAATTTTATTACGACGTATGCTAAGGCAAAACAGTAGAAGGAGTGCCTTTCTTTGTATATTTACTTAAATGGAGCAAAAGTGCATAGCGCAGAAGCGACAATATCACTCTATGATCATGGTTATTTGTATGGAGTGGGTTTATTTGAAACCTTTCGCACCTATTCAGGAAAACCATTTTTATTTGAAGAACATCTTCACCGATTGGTAGAGAGCTGTCAACAGATTGGGATTGAATGGACTCCAGAGCGATTGAAGCTACAAGAACAAATCCATGATTTACTCCAGGTTAATGATCTTCATGATGGGTATTTTAGACTGAATGTTTCAGCAGGTCCTGAAGCAATTGGGTTACCCAGTGATTTGTATCGTCACTATACGGAAGCTCTGCTTGTTAAGGAGCTTCCTCCAGCAATAACAGAAAAAAAATTGGCCACATTAACGTTAAGGCGCAACACTCCAGAAGGAGCAGGGCGACTTAAATCGCATCATTACCTAAACAATATTTTAGCAAAACGAGAGGCCCCTCCAGATGCAGAAGGGGTTTTTCTGACAGGACAAGGGAAAGTAGCAGAAGGTATTGTGAGCAACCTTTTTTTTGTCAAAGGAGAAACAGTTTACACTCCGGCACTGACAACAGGGATTCTGAATGGAATTACTAGGGAATGGGTGCTTAAGACGGCGAAGGAACTCTCTTTAGTCATAGAGGAGGGGGAATACGATTTATCTTTTGCTCAGCAATCTGATGAGGTTTTTGTCACCAACTCTATTCAGGAAATTGTTCCTGTTTATGAATGGGATCAGTGCCATTACGACAGGCTAAGAAATAAATCAGTAGTGGGAAGGCTTCAAGAAATTTATAGTCAATGCACGAAAGCATAGAACAGCATGTAAGATCTTAATTGAAAGGTGATTAACTATGACTCGTCATCATTTGCAAGTCGGACCACACACGCTTTACTTGGACCAAAGAACCCATATTATGGGGATATTGAATGCGACTCCTGATTCTTTTTCTGATGGAGGAAAATTTAATCAAGTCGATCACGCCATTGATCGCGTATCCCAGATGATTAAAGAAGGGGCAGATATCATAGATATTGGGGGAGAATCGACGCGTCCTGGTGCACCCAAGGTAGAACTTGAAGAGGAATTGGAAAGGGTTTTGCCCGTTGTTGAAGCTATTTCAAGTCGATTTTCTATTCCCTTATCGATCGATACATACAAGGCTGAAGTAGCGAAGCAAGCGATTGCCAAAGGAGCACACATCATTAATGACGTGTGGGGGGCGAAAGCAGACCCTCAAATGGCTCAGGTAGCTGCCCAAACAAACAGCCCTATTATCTTAATGCACAATCGTTCAGATCGTAATTATGGAGATTTTATGGCAGATGCGAAACAAGATTTACAAGATTCCATTCGAATAGTGCAACAGGCAGGGGTTGAAAATCGTCATATAATTTTAGATCCAGGTATAGGCTTTGCTAAATCCTACAGTCAGAATTTAATGATGATGAGAAATTTAAATCAGCTTGTAGAGATGGGGTATCCAGTGCTTTTAGGTACATCAAGAAAATCGATGATTGGGAATACACTTCAGCTTCCTCCAGAGGAGCGAGTGGAAGGCACTGTAGCAACCGTTTGTTTAGGAATTCAGTTGGGTTGTAGTATTGTAAGGGTTCATGATGTATTAGCCGTCTCCAGAGCGGCAAAGATGATGGATGCGATGTTAGGAAAAGAGGTACTGGTGAATCATGGATAAGATTATTTTTTCAGGAATGAAGTTTTATGCCTATCATGGAGTTTTCCCCGAAGAGAATAAGCTAGGTCAAATGTATGATGTTGATGTAGAGGTCTTTACGAATCTCCAGAAGGCAGGAGTAACAGATCAACTTGAATATACAGTGAACTACGCTGAACTGTACGAGATTGTAAAGTCCATTGTAGAAGGGGAACAGTTTCAACTAATTGAAGCATTGGCGGAAAAAATATCTGCACGAATCCTACTCAGTTTTGAACAGATACAACAGGTGCGCATTAAAGTGACTAAACCTAACCCGCCGATTCCGGGGCACTACGACTCAGTTGCTGTAGAAATACAACGTGAAAGGACCTTATCATGTCCGTAGAAATCTACCTTTCTTTGGGCACGAATATGGGGGATCGGTTGTTTTTTTTACAGGAAGCCCTTCGCTTGTTAGGGGAAAGCAAAAATATTCAAATAGCCAAGGCCTCGTCTATTTATGAAACAGAGCCCGTCGGTTATACAGATCAACCTGCCTTCCTGAACATGGTCATCCATGGTCAGACTAGTCTGTCCCCAGAGCACCTTCTTGAAACCACACAATTAGTGGAACAGACTTTAGGAAGGAAGCGAGAAATAAGATGGGGCCCTCGAACCATAGATATTGACATTTTGTTATATAATAATAGAGAAATTAAAATGGATCATTTAACTATTCCACATCCAAGAATGAACGAAAGAGCGTTTGTAATGATACCTTTAGCAGAAATAGCGCCAGATCTAATCGTACCAGGAGAAGTAGCGAAGGTCGCCGAGACCGTTGCTTTATTTAAAGGAAAGGGTGTCCAAAAGTGGAGGAACAAGTTCTAAGATGGGGAAAAAGAATAAGAGCATTTAGAAAGTTGAAAGGATTTACACAAGAAGAATTAGCGAGGGACCTACACGTTTCCGTTTCAGTGATTGGTTCAATTGAAAGAGGAAAAAAAGTCCCAACAACAAAGTTATTTGAAGATATCGCTCAGCATTTAGGGGTGACAATAGAAGAATTGAAGGCAGAAGGAAGTGGGTCATAATGTCATTAAAAATCGGGGATATAGAAACGAAAAATCCAGTCGTGTTAGCACCTATGGCTGGTGTCTGTAACCCCGCCTTTCGATTAATTGCAAAAGAATTCGGTGCAGGTTTAGTCTGTGCCGAAATGGTCAGTGATAAGGCGATCCTGCATGGAAACGAAAGAACACATAAAATGCTGTTTGTAGACGAGCGTGAAAAACCATTGTCCTTACAGATTTTTGGTGGGGACAAAAGTTCTCTAGTTGAAGCGGCTAAAGTCGTGGATAATCACACAAATGCGGATATTATTGATATTAATATGGGGTGTCCTGTTCCAAAAATCACAAAATGTGATGCAGGTGCACGTTGGCTCCTTGATCCGAATAAAATTTATGATATGGTAGCGAGTGTAGTGGAAGCTGTTAAAAAACCAGTGACTGTGAAAATGAGAATTGGTTGGGATGAGGAGCATATCTACGCTATTGAAAATGCACAAGCTGTAGAGCGTGCAGGAGGAAAAGCGGTAGCAGTCCATGGACGTACACGAGTGCAAATGTATGAGGGGCATGCCAATTGGGATATTATTCGTCAAGTAAAGGAATCTGTAAACATTCCGGTGATTGGCAATGGGGATGTCGATTCCCCTGAAAAGGCGCGAAAAATGATGGATGAAACAGGTGTTGATGGAGTAATGATAGGACGGGGAGCACTGGGTAATCCATGGATGCTTTATCGTACAGTGAAATATCTAGAGGATGGTTCTCTTCCTCCTGTCCCAACTCCTCGTGAGAAAATAAACATTTGTATCCTGCATCTTGATCGTCTTATTGCCCTAAAAGGTGAGAAAATCGCTGTCCAGGAAATGCGTAAGCATGCTGCTTGGTATTTAAAAGGTCTGCGCGGAGCGGCTCCCATTAGAGAAAAAATAAACTACATTACGACGAGAGATGATCTCATTCATTTACTCATGACGTATGTAGATACTCTGGAAGAAAAAGAATCATTATTGACAGAGTAGAGATTTTTCAATATAATACCACTCAGTTAGAGAACTGCCTGAAACATATCGGCAGTTTTTCTCACATTCAATACAGGTATGAGTCTAATATATAACAGCTTCACATATAATCCTTAAAGAAATCTATAGGGCATGGGGGAAAACGTTCATGACAGAAAAAGAAGTAATCTTGACGCAAGAAGGATTAAAGAAATTAGAAGAAGAATTGGAACATTTAAAATCTGTGAAGCGTAAACAAGTCGCAGAGAGAATTAAAGTAGCGATCAGCTATGGAGATATTAGTGAGAATTCAGAATATGATGATGCCAAAAATGAGCAAGCATTTATCGAAGGACGTATTATTACGTTAGAAAAAATGCTTCGTAATGCCAGAGTTATTCAAGAGGATGAGGTAGATACAGAATCTGTGAGCATTGGTTCCACTGTTTTGCTCAGAGATGTTGAATTTAATGATGAGGTAGAGTATACGATTGTTGGCTCTGCTGAATCTAATCCTCTCGATAATAAAATTTCGAATGAATCTCCTGTAGGTCAAGCACTACTAGGCAAGCGTAAAGGGAGTTTAGTGGATGTAAATGTTCCAGCAGGTGTGATTCAATATGAGATTCTAGATATTAAAAAGTAATCATTTTGGGGAATCACAACGGAGTGATCCCCCTTTTTTCGATAAAGGAGTGTTAATATGAGCGAAGAATTAAACGATCAACTGCTTGTGCGTAGACAGAAAATGAATGATATTAGAGAAAGTGGCTTAGACCCTTTTGGCGGAAAATATGAGCGTACACACCTGTCCAAAGAAATATTGGATCAGTATGACCATCTTCCGAAAGAGGAACTAGATCCTCAGGAGGTACATGTTCAAATAGCTGGACGTATTATGGCTAAGCGTTCTCAAGGAAAAGCGGGTTTTGCCATATTCAAGATTTAACCGGTCGAATCCAAATTTATGTTCGTCAAGATCAAGTAGGTGACGCTTCATTCGCCTTATTTGATCAGGCTGATTTAGGAGATATTATTGGGATAGATGGAGTTGTGTTTAAAACCAATAAAGGGGAAACAAGTGTTAAAGCCAAAAGCTTTGTCCTTCTATCGAAAGCCCTTCGCCCTCTTCCAGACAAGTATCATGGTTTGAAGGACGTAGAACAGCGCTATAGAAAACGTTATGTAGATTTGATTATCAATCCGGAAGTAAGGGATACATTTATAGCTCGCAGTCGTATTATCCAATCGATGCGTCAATACTTGGACAAGCTTGGTTTTTTAGAGGTTGAAACACCAACTTTACATACAATTGCTGGCGGTGCTTCCGCTCGTCCGTTCATTACTCACCACAATGCCTTAGATATTGAACTATATATGCGAATTGCCATCGAACTTCATTTGAAGAGGTTGATTGTAGGTGGCTTGGAGAAGGTGTATGAGATTGGACGAGTATACCGCAATGAGGGAATCTCCACGAGACATAACCCAGAATTTACGATGCTCGAATTATACGAGGCATATGCTGACTTTCAGGATATCATGAAGCTAACAGAAGGTATGATTGAGCATATTGCTCAAGAAACGTTAGGGACAACAACAGTAACCTATGGAGAACATGAAATCCAATTAGCCGCTCCATGGAAAAGAGTTTCTATGGTTGAGGCGATCAAAGAAGTAGTAGGTGTTGACTTTTCACAACAAATGACAGATGAAGAAGCGCGCCAGCTTGCTAAAGAGCATCAAATTGAAATTCAGCCCCATATGAAATTTGGTCATATTGTGAATGAGTTTTTTGAGCAACGTGTAGAAGAAACACTTATTCAGCCAACATTTATTTATGGTCATCCATTAGATATTTCTCCTTTGGCGAAGAAAAACAATGATGATCCCCGTTTTACAGACCGATTTGAGTTATTTATTGTAGCCAGAGAGCATGCTAATGCCTTTACAGAGTTGAATGACCCAATTGACCAAAAGGAACGCTTTGAGGCTCAGCTAGTAGAAAAAGAAGCTGGAAACGATGAGGCTCATGAAATGGATCATGACTTTATAGAAGCATTGGAATATGGAATGGCTCCAACAGGTGGCTTAGGAATTGGTATTGATCGCTTAGTTATGTTATTAACTAATTCTGCATCCATCAGGGACGTTCTACTTTTCCCAACCATGAAGGAAAACAGATAAGTATGTACAGCTAACAAAAGACAGTTCACTTTTGAACTGTCTTTTTCACTTAAATTTATAAAAGAGAAGAGATAACAGTGAAGACGTGTCATCAATTTATAAAAAAAGTTTGCATTCTTAATTTATCTATGGTATATTAGTTTTTGCCGCAAAGAGGCGGTTCATTAAGAAGCTTGCTTCAACTTGAATAAATGATTTTTCCAAAAATTGATGGTTGATTAAAGCTTTAGATTTT